>CAJBVW010000324.1 GCA_903959175.1 uncultured Pseudomonadota bacterium | reverse complement strand
GGACTTCGAGGACGCCGCGCTCCAGCGGCTCCAGGCCCGAACGCCCTCCCCGGTCTAGTTGTCGGGCTCGGGCTCGGGCTCTTCCTCTTCGCCCTCGCCCTCTCCGCCGAGCTCCAGCGCCGTCACCGCGCTCTGGGTGTCGGAGGGGTCGAGCTCCGCGGCGCGCGCGAAGGCGGCGCGGCTCTGCTCGAGGAGCGAGGTGAAGGTGGCGGGGTCTCCGAAGACGACCTCGTCGGAAGAGGCCTTCTCCTTGAGGATCTCGCCGAACAGCGCCCAGGCCACGGCGAGGACGATGTGCTCGGGGAGGTCCTCCGTCCATTGCCCGCCCAGCTCGAGGATGCGGATGGCCTCACGCACCTCGGCCTCGGCGTCTTCGAGCCGGCCCATCTCCAAGAAGATCCTGGCGATCTCCATGCGCGGCTCCGCGATGCGGGGCTCGATCTTGAGGATGTCGTTGAAGGCTTCGAGCGCGGCGTCGACCTGCCCGGCGTTGCGCTTCTGCAGCGCCGCCAGGAAGCGCGGAGCGAGCGCGGCGAGGTGGGCCTCGGGTACGTTCTTCGAGTCGTCGTCCATGCCGGGCGGCTAACCCGGGAGCGCCACGAGGACGATCTCCCAGCACGTACCGACCTCTCCGTCCACGAGCCGGAGCTCCCCGCCGGCGCCCGCGAGGAGGTCCCGGGAGATGGAGAGGCCGAGGCCCGTGCCCGTCGGCTTCGTCGTCTGGAAGGGCTCGAAGAGGCGCGCGCGGATCGCGTCCGGCAGGCCCGGGCCGTTGTCGGAGATGCGGATCGTCGCGACGCTTTCTTCCACGCTGGCGGTGATGTGCAGCACGCCGTCGGCCTGACCGCGGAGCGCGTCGATCGCGTTCTGGCCGAGGTTCACCACCGCCTGCTGCACCGCGAGGAGCGAGCCGCGGACGGCGGCGGCGTCCCCGAGATCGACCCGCAAGCGGACACGCGACGCGACGGCGCGGTGCTCCAGGACGACGAGGGACGAGCGGATCGGCGCGGCGAGCTCGAACACCTCGCAGGCGCCCGCGGGCCGGCGGCTGAAGTCCGCGTAGCCCTCGATGAGGGCCTCGAGGGTCCGCACCTGCTCGAGCACCTGCCCGAGGTACTCCGGGGCGCGCGCGGGGTGGCCCTCCGCGAGCTGCGCCAGGGCCTTGAGCGCGAACACGGGCTGGCGGAGCTCGTGGATGAGCCCGGCGGTGAGGAGGCCGAGCTCCGCGAGGCGCAGAGCCTCTTGGGAGACGTCGGTGCGCGCGGGCTCCGTCGGCGCGCCGGTTTGGTCAGGGAAGGTCAACGTGCTGCCCCAGCTCGATCGCGACATCACAGCGTCCTCCTACGTTCCCGTACGTGTCGATCGGCGCCGTCGACAGGCGATACCACCCGGGGTCGCGCACGAGCCCGTTGTCTCCACGGCCGTCCCACGTCAGGAGCGTGGCCGTTCCGTCCTCGCGCAGGCTCCGCACCCGCGTCCCGTCCACGTCGTAGACGCTCAGCCACCACCAGGTCGGCGCGGCCGTCGCCGTCGGCGAGAGGGTCGCGGTGTCGGCTTCGTCCCCGGCGCCGTCGTCCCCGTCGGGCGTGAAGCGCGCGCTCCCCGTGGTGCACGACGACAGCTCCGGGACGGCCTCGGCGACGTCTCCGAACGTGAAGCTGGCGGGGCCGCGCACCCCCGACCACTCCCCGTCGAGCTGGTTCCCGGCGAGGTCCCGCATGTTCTGCGCGATGCCGAGCGTGTAGGTCCCGGCCGAGCCGACGAGGGGCACGATCGGCGTGAACACCACCGTCGTCAGGTCGGACGAGAGGGTGAACGCCCCGACGACGGCGCCGGAGGGCCCCGTGACCGTGATGTTGGTGGTGCTGACCGACGTGTAGAGCATGGGCTCGCTGAAGACGATCTCGACGGACGAGACGGTGCCGAGCTCCACCCCCGAGGGGGTCACCGCGACGATGGTGGGGAGCACGCGATCGTCGGTGAGGGTCACCGACGCGGTGCCGACGCCCCCGCCGCCCGCGGAGCCCGCGTAGAAGGTCGCGGAGCCGCTGTGGCCGGAGTCGAACGCCCAGCTCAGTGTGCCGGTGCCGGCGCCGTCGAGCGTGACGGCGATGCCGGCCCCGGTGGAGGTGCCGGAGGGGGTGCCGAGGTCCGCGCGCACGAGGAGGGTCTGGCCGGCGGCCACGTCCGCGGTGCAGTCCGTCGCGGCCACGGTCACCGTGACGGAGCCGGTGGAGGCCGCGGTGGAGGACGAGGTCGAGACGGTCACGGGGCCGGTCGGCTCGCCGTCGTCGAGGCCCACGTAGGCGTAGGCCCCGACGCGGTCGGCGCAGGCCCGCGTGTCGACCGCGAGGGCCTCGACGTAGCGGGTGCCGGCCGAGGTGTAGGTGAAGCTGGACGTGCCGGCGGCGGTGCGATCGCTGGATGTCTCGGCGTCGGTGAAGTGGTGCAGCACGATAGCCGAGCCGCCGGCGGCGCTCCCGGAGGCGTCGGCGTCGACCGTGACGCTGGAGCCCGCTGTCAGGCAGCGGATGGAGTCGAGCTCACCGTCCAGCACGAGGTCGGCAACGGGCCCGTCCGCGCAGGCGAAGTCCAGCACGTCCAGCCCGTCGCTGCGGCCCTCGAAGCCGCTGTCGTCCGTCGCGACGAGGACCTCGGCGAGGGCGGGGGTCCCGCAGGTGGCGTCGACGGCGGCGGTTCCGTTCACGAAGCCGTCCACCACGAGCGGATCGCAGCTCCCGTCCTCCGCGGCGAGGGTGACCGGGCCCGCGTAGGCGGTGATCGCGTTGCCGTAGGCGTCGACCGCGGTGAGGGTGACCTGGGTGGGCTCGTCGACCTCGATCCAGGGCGGGGTGAGCACCGCGAAGCCATCCTGCGCGTTGGGGAGCACGTTGAGCGGGCGACTGGCGCCGAGGCGGGTCGCTCCCTGGGAGGCGTAGACGCGCACCGCGCTCCCCGCGCCGTAGATCACGGCGGAGAGCTGGACGGTGCCGTCGGGTTCGAGCGTGGCGGCACCCGGCGAGAGGGTGCCGCTGCTGTCCGAGAGATCCACGTCGGGGTCGGTCTGGACGAGGTAGGCGTTGCCGTAGGCGTCGAAGCCGCGGAGCTCGACGGTGAAGGCGACACCGGCCACGAGCTGGGTCGCGAGGGGGTCGAGCTCGACGACGGTGAGCGGGCCGTTGGTGACGGTGAGCGGGACCACCGCGGCGCCGGTGAGGCCACGCACGCGCGCCTCGAGGTGCGCATCCGCCACGGCGCCCTCGATGGTGCACTCGAAGGTCTGCGCGCCGGTGTCCGCCCCGCGCCAGACGCACGCGGCGGTGCCGGTGTCGTCGAGGAACAGGACGGGGTCGGTGCCGCCCGGGTCGAAGCCGACGCTGTTCTCGTACGGATCCAGCAGGCGGACGGTGACGTCGAAGGGCTCGCCGGCCTCGACGGTGGTGGCGCCCACGAGGAGCTGGAGCGTCGTCGGGTTGGCGGGCAGGACCTCGATCGGCGGCGCCTCTCCGAGGTGCCCCTGCGCGTCCTCGGCGCGGATCACAACGGACGGCCCCGACGCCCACAGGGTCACCGGGCAGGTCTGCACGCCGCCCACGAAGCCGAGGCAGGACTGGGTGCCGCGGCCCGTGTCCGGGTCGAGCCCGCCGAGGTCGTCCCGGAGGACGACGGCGCGCGAGTGGTCGGTGACGAGGTTGCCGAAGGCGTCCACCGCCTCCACGAGGATGAAGCCGCGCTCGCCGGCGATGGCGGGGTCGGGGATGGCGGCGAGCTCGTACCCGGACTGCTCGGCGGGGAGCACCTCGAAGGCCGGGCTCTCCCATCGGGTCGCATAGGCGTACGCTACGATGTGGTTCACGGGGCAGGCGACGCTGAGCTCGACCTCGAACTCGGTCTGGCCGCCCACCACGGAGACGGGGGTGACCCACTGGCCGCCGCTGCACTCATCGAGGAGCACGAGGTCGGGAGACTCGCTGGTGAGCACGTTCCCGAGCGCGTCCTGGAGGGTGACGGTCAGCGCGAAGGTGTCGCCGGCGCGGGTCTCGAAGCCCTCGGCGCGGGGCAGGCCCAGGTCGACGTTGGCGACGGGGCCGGGGGTCCAGCTCAAGACGAGGGACTCGCCGCGCACGGTGGAGGCCGCGTCGAGCGGGGTGACCTCCAGGACCACGTCGTCGTCGGCCTCGGAGGTGAGGAGCACGACGCCGGTGCCGTCGATGCCGAGGCGGCCGCTGACCCCCATGGCGTCGGTCAGGAGCTGCTGGTCCTCAAGGCCCTCGGGATAGAAGGTCACGGCCTCGGCGCCGGTGCGGGAGGTGGCGGTGATCTGCACGTCGAGGGGCAGGTTGACGCCGATATCCTCGGGATCCTGGAGGCGGATCGTCACCGGGGCGTAGGCGCCCACCTGGTACGCGGCGGTGGAGACGGACAGCGCGAGGTGGTCCGCGCGGGTGTCGCTGACCACGAACGCTTCGGCCGCCGTGGCGGTCAGCCCCGAGGGGACCTCGACGCGGAGGTCGTACCGACCCGTGGGCAGGCCCGCGGGGACCTCGGCGCGGAGCTGATCGTAGCCGACGCGCGCGACGGGCTGGAGCGACACGTCTTCGCCGTCCACGACGAGCCAGGCCTGGAAGGTGTCGTCGACGCGCCCGCCGTTGTCGTCGACCACGACCGTCGGGAAGAAGTGCGCGCCCTCGATGTTGATGTCGGTCGTCTCGCCGTTGTAGCCCCAGCTCGGCACCGCGCCGGTCACGACGGGCGGGGTCGGCCCGAGTGTGCACCCGGCCAACACGAGGCCCATGGCGATCCCCGTCGCGAGGCAACGCCACGCGCCCGGCCCTCCGGGTCCGCGGGGTTCGGTGGCCGGCGAGGCGGGCTTCATGCTGCTCAATAGAGTACCCGGTATCCGGCCGTCAGGGCGAGGCCGCCGAGGGAACCTTCGAACGAGATGGGCCGGGCGCTCGCCGTGTAGAGCAGGAAGCGCGCCTCCGCGTACAGCTCGGAGTTGCCGAGGCGGTAGCCCCCTCCCCCGGTCACCGCGAGGCCCGGCGAGGCGAGGCCCACGCCGGAGACGCCGCGGTCGTCGCCGTAGTCGATGGTGAGGGCGTAGGGCGCGACGACCGCGGCGAGGCCCGCGGAGAGCGAGCGCCGCCCCCACCGCTCGGTCGCCGAGAGCCCGATGTCGAAGGGCACCATCGTTGCCCGCACCTCGACGTCGTCGTCGACCACGGTGGCGAACGAGTAGGCGGAGACGCCGACGCGCGCGGAGAGCAGCCGCGGGAGGAACGGGATCCGCTGCGTGAGCGCCAGGGCGAACGTCGGCGAGGAGACGACGCCGAAGTTGCCGATCCAGCCGCCGGAGAGGCCGATCGAACCCTGGAGCGGCCGCGCGGCGAGCTCGAGGTCCGTCGAGACGGTGCCCGCGGAGGTTGTCGCCGTGATGCGCACGGAGCGGTCGAAGAGCACAGACGGCGGGCGGTAGGTGCCGACCCGGCTCCCGTCCGCCTGGGCCTCCGTGGGGTCGATCGCGCCCTCGCTCGCGGCGAGGGTGACAGGCTCGTCGGTGACCGGGTTGCCGGAGAAGTCGAGCATCCGGACGGTGACCTGGCCGGTGGCGCCGGAGCCGGTGACGAGCGGCCGGGGGCTCACGTCGAGCGAGACCTGCCGCACCCGGCCCGCGCGGATGGGGAGCTCGATCGTCGCGGAGAGGTCGGGGGCCGCGGGATCCGGGAGGGTCTGGGCCGCGCCGGGCATCCAGGCGAGGGCGCGCGTGATGCCGGCGTCCGTCTCGGCGCGCACGACCGTCGCCTCGGCGGGGACGGCCGGAAAGAGCACCTTCGCCCAGCCGCGTGCGTCCGTCACGGCGTCCACCGCGAGCTCGCCGAGCCGCACGCGCACGGACGCACCGGGCAGCGGGCGCGCCTGCCGATCCCGGGCCCGCGCGAGCGCGACGAGCACGCCGCCGTCGGCCGCGGCGGCCGAGAGCTCGAGGTCCCACACGCGGCCCTCGCCGACCGGGTGGGTCCAGGCGGCGGTAAGGGTGTCGCCGCCGGCCTCCACCGCGGCGGCCCCGCGGTACTCGCCCCGGAGCGCGCCGTCGGCGGTGGTGAGCTGGAGCTCGCCACGCCGCGCACCGAGCCGCAGGGCGTCGGGCGCGAGGCGCTCCCCTCGCCCGTTCAGGAGCGCGGCTTGGACCTGCGCGATCGGAAAGTCGGCGGAGAGCGTGTCGGGGTACGCGCGCAGCTCGACGCGGCTCGGCTGCTCCGTCCCGAGGGGGAGCGTGAGGCCGATGGTAGCCTCGGCGAGCGCGCACTCGACCCGCGGCTCGAAGAGCGCGCCGCTGATGGGCTCGTCGACGT
Organism: uncultured Pseudomonadota bacterium; assembly: GCA_903959175.1. Taxonomy (GTDB): domain Bacteria; phylum Myxococcota_A; class UBA796; order UBA796; family SXON01; genus CAJBVW01. Next base: position 22,846 of record CAJBVW010000324.1, on the reverse strand, counting down.
TCGCGAGGTAGAGCCCCCTCCCCGTCGGCGTGGCGTCCGAGCGCACACCCGCGCCGGTGCGGCAGAGCGGGGCCGCGCCGGTCCACGGGGCGCCCGTGGCGGTCCACGCGCCCAGCCACACCTCCGCGCCGCGCGTGCCCGCGAGGTCGGCCTCCAGCCCCACGAGCACGGGGCGTGTCCCGACGGGGAGCGGACCCTGCGAGCGCTGGGTGTTGCCGAGGTCGTCCGCGACGGCGACCTCGTAGGAGGCCTCGCCCGGCAGCGCGTCGAAGCTGATGGCGGCGGCGCCGGTGGCGTCGGCCACGAAGGGCCCGTACGTACGCTTGCCGACGCGCACGGTCACTGTGCTGCCCGGCTCGGCCGTGAGCGAGAGCTGGGGCCGCGCACGCAGGCCCACGAGCGCGAACGTGGGCGTCGCGCGCGGATCCTCCAGGTCGAGGAGGCCCACCGCGAGCATGCGCGCGTTGCGCTCGGCGCCGGGCTCGACGACGACGACGACGCCCTCCTCCTCGTCGCGCACCTCCAGGACGCGCCCCTCGGACGCGCGCGCGAGGCGGCCGCCGGGCGCACGATCGGCGGACAAGCGCGGAAAGCGGACCTCGATCCTCGGGGTCCCGACGGTGGCGTCCGTCTCGTTGGGCGGCCCGTACACCGGAGCGGGCGGGCGCGCGAGCGGCAGCGTGTGGGTCGTGGGCGGGCCGGCGTCCACCCGCACGATCACGGTGGCAGCCTCCTCGCCGGGCCCCGCGCGGTAGCGGAAGCGGTAGCGGCCCGGCGCGACCTCCCCGAGCGGAACGATGGAGGTCGGCGTCGGGCCCTGGAGCGCCACCGTGGCGCCCTCGAGCGGGCGGCCCCCCTCCACCACGGCGACCTCGAGCGCGCCCACGCGGCCGGGCTCCGGCGCGCCCTCGGGGGCGTAGAGCAGCACATCCGCCGCGAAGGCGGCCGCGATCAGGCCGAGCACGTGCTCCTCGTCGGGGCGGCGGGGAGCGCGCGGGTCACTGTCGTACCTTCAGGTCGAAGCTCGGCGGCGTGGAGTCCCGCTCGACCGTGTGCGCCACCGCCACCGACGCGCCGAGCAGGGACGTCGCCTCCACGCGCACGTCGTTCGCGCCCTCGTCGAGGCGGGTCGTCGCGACGAAGTCTCCGTTCGCGTCCGCCTTGACCTCGGTCCACGCGCCCTCCCGGCCCACGCGGACCCGCGCGTTGGGCTCGGTGCGGCCGCGCACCTCGGTCACCGCGTCTGGAGTCCGTGTCGCCGACGGCCACGCCACCCGCAGGAGCAACTCCTCCGAGGCTGGGGCCACCAGCGGCGTGCCGCCCGGCGCGACGACGAGGCGCTCGCCCACGCCGAGGCGCGTGGTGGCGCCGAGCCCTTCGAGGCCGACCTCCCCCCGCGTAGTCTCGACGCCGAACGTGCCGTCCTCGCCGCGGACGACGGTGAAGTCGGCGTCCTGCGTCGCGACGGTCGCGCCGTTCGCGGAGATGCCCACCGGGCCGGACCCGGGCCGGATCGTGGCCTGTACCCTGCCGCCTTCGAGCTCCAGCTTCACGCCCGACGCGTCCGCGTGGAGCACGCGCACGGCCGAGCGGGGCTCGAGGGTGACACGCGACTCCGCGCCGAGCGAGAGGACCGCGCGCCCGCCCTCCCCCGCGACGATGCGGTCCCGCGGGCGGAGCGCCTGCCCCGCCTCGGCGGGCGACTCCGCGCCGAAGCCGTCCACGCGGCTGACCGCGCCGGCGACGGAGCTGACCACGAGGCGCTCGCCTGCGCCCTCACCGAAGAGCTGCCCGTAGCCCAGCCAGGCCACCCCGAGGATGAGCAGGAGCACGGCGATCGCCTGGAGCTCCTTCGACATCAGGCCTCCTCGCACCGCGGCGCGCGGAGGCGCCAGGTGCGCGCCTCGCCCCGCTCGCCGACGGGCTCTTCCAGGATCGCGCCGTGCTCCTGGAACACCTGCCGCGCCACCCAGAAGCCCAGGCTTGCGGCCCGCCAATCGTCGGTCTCGCCGACGGTCTGGCGCAGCAGGAAGCGCAGCTCGACCTCGTGGCCCACGGTGCCGCCGGTGATCTCGAGCGCGGAGCCCGGCCGCGCCACGGTGCGGAGGGACGTGAGCAGCTGCCCGAGGGCGCGCCCCAGTTGCGACGCGTTCCCCCGCATCGGCATCGACGGCTCCGATGTCGCGAGCTGCACCAGGACCCCGCGTTGGCGGAACGGACCGCCGACGAGTGCGAGGACGTCCCGCACCACGGATGCGAGGTCTACCACATCCTCGGCCTCAGGCCCGCCCGGGCCCCCGGGCCGCGTGAAGCGCAGGAGGTTGCCGACGATGTCCTTGCAGCGCAGGGCCTCGGACTCGGCGGAGCGCAGCAGCGCGGCCTCCGGCCCGTCCTTCAGCTGCATGGCGAGGATCTGCACGATCCCGAGGATCCCGGCGAGCGGGTTGTTCAGCTCGTGCGCGAGGCCCGCGGAGAGCTCGCCCACCGCCGCGAGCTGCCCGGACTGCACGAGGCGGGCCTGGGCCTCGCGCAGCTGGGCCGTACGCTGCTCGACGCGCGCCTGGAGCTCGAGGTTGAAACGCTCGATCTCCTGGTTCTTCGACGCGAGGTCCGCAGCGTTCTGCTCCAGCGACGCGGACATGCGGTTGAAGGCGGCGGCGAGCTCCGTGAGCTCGTCGTGCCCCTCGACGGGCGTGCGCCGCGCGAAGTCACCTCGGCCGACGGCGTGCGCGGCGTCCCGCAGCGTCACCACGGGCCCGGTGATGGATCGCGTCAGGAAGATGCCGCCGACGCCCGCGATGAGCAGGGCGACGGCGCCGACGTACCAGGTGCGGAGCTGGATCTGGTGGACGGTGGCCGCGACGGCGTCCGCGGGCTCGGCCACGACCACGGCCCAGTCGTGCTGGGGGACACGCGCGAGCGCCGCGAGCACCTCGACGTCGGCGCTCGTCGCGTAGCGGAAGTCGACCTCCGCGGCCTCGCGGACGAAGGCGCGAACGCGCTCGGGCTCGACCAGCCCCAGCGGACCGGCGCGGAGGAGCACGTCCCCGTCGGCGCCGAGGAGGGCGATCTCGCGGTCCCGCGCGAGGTCGCTCATGCGGGTGGCCACGGGCGCGAGCGAGAGCTCGACCGCGAGCGCGAGGCCGTCCCCCCAGGGCGAGGTGAACACCAGCGGGAGTACGGCGGCTGCGGCGCCTTCGGGGCGGTAGGGCTCGCCGACGACGACGGCGCCGGGCGTACGGGAGGGGGCAGGCACGGCGGCGCGGAAGCGCTCGAGGCGCACGGACGAGACGAGGTCGTGGTCGCCGAGCTCTGGGGGCCGGCCCTCGGGTTGGTAGAGCGGCGGGGAGACCTCTATGCCGTCGCCGTCCAGGAGCACCGCGATCGAGATCTCGGGGAAGAGCCGGTAGGTCGCCACGAGGAAGGAGGCGCGTGCCTCGTCCGAGGCGGTGTCGAGCCGGAAGTTCGCGACCTGCTGCACGAGCACGCGCTCGGTGTCCGCAAGCTGGCGCGTGATCACGGCGCCGAGCGAGCGGGCGGCCTCCACCTGGAAGTCGACGATCTGCGTCTCGGCTTGGACGCGGGCCACCTGGGAGGCCGACGCGGCGAGGCCGAGCACCGGCAGCACCGCGCACAGCGCGACGAAGAACACGATGCGGAGCCCGAGCCTCACGTCGCGCGGTCGACCGGGAACCGCAGCTCGAAGGTCGTCCCCTCGCCGATCGTACTCTGCACCTGGATGCTGCCCCGGTACTTCGTCACGATGCGGTACACGATGTTCAGCCCGAGGCCGGTGCCCTTCCCCGGCGGCTTGGTCGTGTAGAAGGGATCGAAGATGAGGCGGCGCTTGTCCTCGGGGATGCCGGGGCCGTTGTCGCTGACCGTCGCCCAGGTCCAGCCGTCCGAGTAGCCGGAGACGATGCGGACGACGCCGCCGCCCGTCGGGTAGCGTTCGAGCACCGCCTCCGCCGCGTTCTTCGCGAGGTTGACGAAGACCTGTTGGATCTCGTTCGTCCGGGCGTTGAGGTAGAGCCCGGAGCCGAGGTCGGTCTCGAAGCGCACGTCGGACACGGGCGCCGACCGCTCCACGAGCCGCATGGCGTCGAGCACGACGCGGGAGAGCTCGACGGTGGTGAGGTACTCGCTGGTGGCAACGCGGGAGTAGCTCGAGAGCTCGACGACGATGTCCCGGATCGTGCGGCAGTAGTCCACGACGTCGCGGGCGTAGCCCTGGGCCAGGGGGAGGTCCTGCTCGTCCGCGATGGCCTCGGCGAGGCCCATGATGCCGAACAGCGGCGAGCTGATCTCGTGCGCGATGCCGGCCGCGAGCGTGCCGATCCCGGCGAGCTTCTCGGACTGGATGAGCTCGGCCTGAAGGCCGCGGGTCTCCTCCAGGGCCTCCTCCAGTTCGGCGTTCTTCTTCAGGAGCTCGGCGATGAGGCGCCGGTTCTCGAGCGCGATCTCCTGCTTCTGGAACGCCTGCCGCACCTTCTTGCGGATGTCGAAGACGTTGTTCAGCGGCTTGAGGACGTAGTCGAAGACGTCGAACTCGAGGGCGGAGAGCGCCGTCTCGAGGGAGCCGTAGCCGGTGATGATGACGACCTCGGTGAGGGCGTCCTTCTGCTTGGCGGCGCGGAGCAGCTCGAGACCGCCGACGTCCGGCAGGTTCTTGTCGGTGAGGAGGAGGTCGACGTGATCTTCCGCGATCACGCGGAGCGCCTCGGCGCCGGAGGAGAGCAACGTGAGCCGGTACGGCTCCGCCTCGAACACCGCCTTGAGGATCTGCAGGATGACCGGCTCGTCGTCGACGACCAGCAGGTGCTTGCGGCCAGCTTCCAACAACGCCCCCTCCGGACTCACCGTATCACAACCGCGACGACCGCCGGTCGCCGCTCCCGCGTCCCGTGGTGGGCTGCCGGAGCGCCTACTCGCCGGATCCCGGCGCGGGCCCGGTCGGGTTTGACAGGATACGCCACGTCGCGTGATGGTTCCCTCCCGGTTCCGGAACGACCCGGCCCTCGCCAAGGAGGCGCTCTCGATGCGCTCGTGGACGCTGCTGCTGCTGCCCCTGCTCCTGACCGCCTGTCCCAAGACCGCCGCCGTCGCAACGGCGGGCGCCGTGGCCGCCCCTGGCGCCGAGGTCCTGACGGTCTCCACCACGCCCGACGGCCTCACCGAGCAGAAGGTGGATCTCGATCGGGACGGAAAGCCAGAGATCACCAACTACTTCCGCGAACGCACCGACGCTCCGCGGCTCCTGCTCCGCAAGGACACCGACCTGAACCGGGACGGCCGCATCGACGTCCGCGCCGAGTTCGACGACGGTGGGCAGCGCGTGAAGGAGCAGCTCGACGGTGACTTCGACGGCCGGGCGGACTGGGTCGACCACTACATCGTCGGCAAGCGCACCGTCTCCGAGGTCGACACCGACTTCAACGGCACGTTCGACCTCTTCAAGTACTACGAGTCCGGCGTCGTCCGCCGCAAGGAGCGCGACTCCGACGGCGACGGTCGCATCGACGCGTGGGAGTACCTCAACGAGGCCGGCGCCGTCGTCAAGACCGGCAAGGACGTCGACGGCGACGGCAAGATGGACGTGCGCGAGCAGTGAGGACGCGGGCCCGCCCGCGCGGTGGGCCCCCATCCCCTCGGCGCTACGGAGCGTCGATGTCGACCGAGTCGTAGGGCACCGCCTCGCCCTCGGCGAGGTACCAGCGCACCTGCAGCTCTCCGATCAGCCCCTCAAAGCTGACGACGGGCTCGTAGCAGAAGGCGTCGTCCGTGTCGCCGCCGACCCACGCCTCGAAGACCTGCACCACCTCGCCGTCCACCAGGATGAGCGGGTCGAAGGTGAGGCCGGTCTGCTCGAGGAGGCTGTTCGAGCGCCACACGCGCACCGAGCCCTCCTCGGTGCCCTCCCACTCGACCGTCGACTCGGCGGGGCTGGCGAAGTTGTAGTCGACGCAGCCCCCCTGGCTGGGGGTGATGACGACCGGGTTGCTGCACGCGGCGACGAGGAGGAGGAGGGTGAACATCGGGGGCCTCGGGGGCGAACGCGCCGCCATCGGGGAGCGGCGAGGAGGGAGAGGGCGGCAGGAGCCCGTGCGGGCGCGCGAATCCTACCGCGCGGACGGTCAGGAGTCTGTCAAGCGTACCGGCCGAGCCCGCGCCGCTCGACCTCTTCGAGGAGGAGACGGACCTCCTGCGCGTCGCTCCGCCGCGCCACGAGGAGCGCGTCCGGGGTGTCGACGATGATGAGGTCGTCCACGCCGAGGAGCGCCACGAGCTTGCCCGAGGCGTGCACCACGTTGCCCGAGGCGCGGCGCGCGACGACCGCGTCCGACACAGTCACGCCGCCCTCGCCGTGCGGGAGCACCTCGAGGAGCGCGGGCCAGCTCCCGACGTCCGACCAGCCGAAGTCGACCGGGACCACCCGGATGCCCTGCGCGCGCTCCATCACGCCGAAGTCGATGCTGGTCGCGTCGGAGCGGCCCCACACGTCCGCGAGGGCGGCGCCGGCGTCGAGCGCGTCGAGCATGGCGGCGGTGTGCGGGAGGTGGGCGCGCACGGCGTCGAGGAGGGTGCGGGTGTTCCAGACGAACATCCCCGCGTTCCAGAGGTGCCGGCCGCCCGCGAACATCTCCTCCGCTACGCTCAGCGGCGGCTTCTCAACGAAGCGCTGCACGGGGAGATCCTTCCCCTCCCCCGGCGCGGGCTCGATCCAGCCGTAGCCGGTCTCCGGGCGGGTCGGCCGCACGCCGAGCGTGACGAGGGCGCCGCCGGCCGCGACGTGCGCCGCGTGGGCGATCGAGGCGCGGAAGGCGGCTTCGTCGGCGATGACGTGGTCGGACGGCAGGACCACGCAACCGGTGCCGCCGCGCCGCGCTACCTCCCAGGTGGCCCAGGCGATGGCGGGCGCGGTGTTGCGCGGGCTCGGCTCGACCAGCACCTCGACGCCGGGGACCTGCGCGCGCACGGGCTCGACCATGTCGGGGCCGGTCACGACGAGGACGCGCTCGGGCGGGAGGCCCGTGCGGGAGACGGTGCGTTGGAGGAGCGTGGGCCCCCCGTCGATCGACAGGCACTGCTTGGGCACGTTCTTGCGGGAGAGGGGCCAGAAGCGGGTGCCGCGGCCGCCGGCGAGCACCACCGCGTAGAAGTCGGGAGGGAACATCAGAAGAGCTCCGGGCGCAGGCGCGCGAGCGCCGCATAGGCGACGACCGCGGCCGCGTTGGAGAGGTTCAGGCTGCGCGTGGGGCCGGTCATCGGGATGCGGAGCGTGTCGCGGCCGACGAGGGCCTCCGGCGGCAGTCCGACGGACTCGCGCCCGAACACCAGCACGTCCCCGCGGGCGAAGGGCGCGCGGGTGTACGGCAGGTCTGCGTGCGAGGACAGGCACCACACGCGGCGGGCGCCGACCCAGGCCCAGAAGGCGTCGAGGCTGGCGTGCTCGACGAGATCGACGTGTTTCCAATAATCGAGCCCGGCGCGACGCACGGCGCTCGCGTCCGTGGAGAAGCCGAGCGGGTGGACGAGGTGCAGCCGCGCGCCTACCCCCAGGCACATCCTCCCTACGTTTCCCGCGTTCTGGGGGATCTCGGGGTGCACCAAAGCGAGGTGGAAGATGGGTTCGGTCTCCGCGGACGGAGGTTCGGCGGCGAAAGAGTCCATCGGCGAGGCTGGGGCTAACGCGTTAACCGGCGGCCCGATGTCGGAAGCCGTGCTCGCTCCGTCCCCCCGCGTCCTCGCCGTCTCGGCCAGGGGGCTCGCACGGAGGCACACGGGCAGGTGGGCGCTCCGCGGCGTGGACCTGGATGTCGCGGTGGGGGATTCCCTCCTCGTGCTCGGCGCGAACGGGTCCGGCAAGACGACGCTCATCCGCCTCCTCGGCACCGCGCTCACGCCGAGCGCCGGCACCCTGAAGCTGTTCGGCGGCGACGCCGAGGCTGCCCGCCCCCGCGTGGGGATGGTGTCCCACGCGGATCACCACTACGACGACCTCTCCGCCCGCGAGAACCTCCTCGTGGGCGCCAGCCTCTCGCCCCGCCCCGGCTCGAGCGTGGACGCCGCGCTCGCCGCCGTCGGGCTGGACAGCCGCGCGAACGACATCGTCCGCACCTTCTCTGCGGGCATGCGCAAGCGGCTCTCGTTCGCGCGCCTCCTCTGGAAGAAGCCGGAGCTCGTGCTGCTCGACGAGCCGTACGCCGGACTCGACCCCGCGGGAGGCCGCTTCGTCGACCAGCTGGTGCGCGATCTGCGCGCGGCCGGCAGCACCGTCGTGTTCTCCACGCACCAGGTCGAGCGGGGCGCCGCGCTCTGCGACGAAGCGGTGCTCCTGGAGGCGGGGCGGGTTAAGTGGCGCGGGAACGCGGCGGACGCGCTCGAACACGCGGGTGGACCGCAGGAGTGATCGGGCCCCGATGGAGCTGATCTACCAATGCGCCAACGTGCTCCGCAAGGACCTGTTGCAACAGTGGCGGGCCCGGTCGCGACTCGTGGCGGTGGGGGTCTTCGGGCTCACGACGCTCCTGTTGTTCTCGTTCGCGAACGGCCCGGACACCGTGATGCTCCGGGCGAACGCCGCCGGGTATCTCTGGTTGGCCCTGCTCCTCTGCAGCACGCTCTCGCTGGCCGAGTCCTTCCGCGTCGAGATGCAGAATGGCGCGCTCGAGGGGCTGCTGCTCCTGCCGACGGACCCCCGCGCGATCTACTACGGCAAGGCCATCGCCAACCTGCTCGTGCTCGCGGGCCTGGGCGTGGCGCTGATCCCCGTCATGGTCGCGCTCTACGACGTGTCGATCCCCATGGGCGTGCCGCACCTCGTCGGCGTGATCACCTTGGGCTCCGCCGGCCTCGTCGCGCCGGGCACCCTCTACGCGGCGCTCTCTGCGCGCGCGCGGCAGCGACGTGCTGCTACCCCTCCTGCTCTTTCCACTGGTGGTCCCGGCGCTCCTGTCGTCGGTCAAGGCCACCTCGCTCGTGCTCTCCGGGGATCCGATGCACCAGATCTCGAGCTGGCTCGGCCTCCTCACCGCGTTCAACGTCATCTACTGGAGCCTGTGCGGCCTGCTCTTCGGCCGCGTGGTGGAGGATTGACCCGATGAAGAACCAGTGGGAGCACGCGGTTGGCCTGTTCGGTCTCGTGCTGCTGATGATCGGATCGTACCAAGGGCTCTTCGTGGCGCCTCCGGATCGCTTCATGGGCGACGTGATGCGGATCATGTACGTCCACGTGCCGACGGCGTGGGTCACGCTGCTCGTCTTCACGATGGTCTTCTTCGTGTCGATCGCGTGGTTGATCCGGGGCACCTGGCGCTGGGACGCCCTCCAGGAGTCGGGGACCGAGGTCGGCGTGGTCCTCGGGTGCTTGCTGCTGTGCCAGGGCAGCATCTGGGCACGTCCGACCTGGGGCGTCTGGTGGGACTGGGATCCGCGTCTCACGACGACCGCCGTGCTCGTCCTCGCCTTCGGCGCCATCCTCGCGCTCCGCACGTTCATCGACGATCCGAAGCGACGTGCGACCTTGACCGCCGTCGCTTCGATCGTTGCGTACGTTGACGTGCCGATCGTTTACTTCTCGGTACGGTGGTGGCGTTCGCTGCATCAGGTCCAGTCTTCCCCCAACACGGTGGACGGCTCCATGGTGACGCCTCTTCGCATCAATGCATTCGCGATGCTCTTCATCGCGATCTGGTTCATCGCACGGCGGTACCGCATCGCGCGCCAGCGCCTCGCGGAAGAGATGAAGGAATTGGAGGCAGCATGACCGGCATGATCCAGGGTGGCTGGGAGTACGTGTGGAGCGCCTACGGGCTCACCGCCGCCGTGTTCGTCCTGTACGCCGTCTCGATGCAGCTCCGTTTGCGGAGGGAGCCGGAATGAAGCGCAACAAGCTCTGGGCCATCGGCGCGCTGTTCGTGTCGGGATCGGCCCTCGCCTACATCGCCGTGGGGGACCTCGGGGAGAACCTCGTCTACTACTGGAGCCCCACCGAGATGGTCGCGGCGAAGCAGAAGGCGGTCGGCGCCACCATCCGCCTCGGCGGTCTGGTCGAGCCCGGCAGCCTCGTGCCGACGGGCCACACCCTGAACTTCCGCGTGACCGACGGCACCACGACCGTGCCCGTCACCACCCAGGAGGTGCCGCCGCAGATGTTCCGCGAGGGCATCGGCGTGGTCGTCGAGGGCACGGTGGACGGCGCGGGCCAGTTCACGAGCAAGCGGATGATGGTCAAGCACGACAACGAGTACCGGGCGCCGACCGATGGGTCGACGCCGTCGAACGCCGCGATGTTCGGCACGATGGACGAGGGATGATCGCGTACATCGGCCAGGGGTTCGTCCTCGCCGGGCTGCTCTGTGCGGCTGCTGGCAGCGTGGCTGGCTTCGGCGCGGGCGCGATGCGCTCCGCGACCGGCTGGGCCTGGGCGCGCGGGCTCGCGCTCGGCTTCTCCGCCTGCATGGTGCTCGCGAACCTGACGATGGTGTACGCGCTCCTCATCCACGACTTCTCTGTTCGATACGTCGCGCAGGTCGGGAGCCTCGTCTCCCCCGCCTACATCACGATCGTGAGCCTCTGGTCCTCGCTTGAGGGGTCGATTCTCTTCTGGGGCTTCATCCTCGGCATCTACGTCGCCGCGGCCACGCTCCTCAACGGCGACAAGAACCCCTCGACGATGCCGTGGGCCACCGGCGTGTGGCTCGCCGTCGGCACCTTCTTCTGCTTCCTGCTCGCCGGCCCGGCGAACGCCTTCCTGCCGGCGCCGAGCCCCGTCCCCCTCGACGGCCCGGGGCCGAACCCGCTCCTCCAGAACCACGTCCTGATGATCATCCACCCGCCGATGCTCTACCTGGGCTACGTCGGCATGACGATCCCATTCGGCATCGCCGCGGGAGCGCTGTTCGCGGGCCGATTGGAGGCCTCGCAGATCGCGCCGCTCCGCCGGTGGCTGCTCGTCGCGTGGGGCTTCCTCACCGTCGGCATCACGCTCGGCGGGTGGTGGGCGTACGAGGTCCTCGGCTGGGGCGGCTACTGGGCGTGGGACCCCGTCGAGAACGCCTCGCTCCTGCCCTGGCTCACAGCGACCGCGGCGTTGCACGCTGCGATGTTGCCCCAGCGCCGCGCCGCGCTCAAGGGCTGGACCGTCACGCTCGTGCTCGCGAGCTTCCTGCTCACGCTGCTCGGCACGTTCATGACGCGCAGCGGCGTGTTCAACTCCGTGCACTCGTTCAGCCAGTCGGACATCGGCCCGACGATCCTGGCCTTCCTCTCGATCTGCCTCGTCTTCTCGGTGGCGCTCCTGGCACTGCGGATCGACAAGCTCGAGGGCGAGGGTGCGGTCACGACGGTCGTGAGCCGTGAGACCGCCTTCCTCTTGAACAATCTGCTGTTCGTCGCGCTCACGTTCACGGTGCTCATCGGGACCACCTTCCCGCTGATCGCCGAGGCCATCCGCGACGTCAAGCTCTCGGTCGGCGAGCCCTACTTCAACCGCATGGCCGTGCCGATCGGGGTGTCGATCCTCTTCCTGATGGGCGTCGGGCCCGCGCTCCCGTGGGGCCAGGCCTCGACCGAGCGGCTCCGGACCCAGCTCGTCCCGCCGCTCGTCGTCGGCGCGCTGGTGGTGGGCGTCGGCCTCGGGGCCGGGCTCCGGGACTTCTGGCCCCTCGCGACGCTCGGCTGCGGCGGCTTCTCCGTGTGGGTGACCGTGCGGGAGATGGTCGCGCCCGTGCGCGCGCAGGTGGCGGCCAACCGCGCGGGCGGCCTGGGCAGCGCGTTCGGCGCGGCGGTCGCGAGTAACCACCGTCGCATCGGCGGGTACGTCGTGCACCTCGGCATCATCACGATGATCATCTCGATCGCGATGTCCTCCGCCTACAGCGTCGACGCCGAGCTGCGCCTGGCGAAGGGCGAGTGCGCGGCCTTCGAAGAGTACCAGCTCTGTTATGAGCAGGCGCGCACCGAGCAGGAGGCGCACCGCTCGCTCCAGATCGCGGACATCCGCCTCACGCGGGGCGATAGCTCGTCGATCGTCTCGCCGGCGCTGGTGACCTACCCGAGCATGGGCACCCCCATCGGCGCGCCCGACGTGCGCACGACCCCCGGCTACGACCTCTACGTGAGCCTGATGAGCGTCACCCCCGAGGGCGTCGGCCTCCACGTCTACCAGAAGCCTCTCATCGTGTGGATATGGATCGGCGCGGGGCTCGCCGCGCTCGGAACGCTGTTCTCGTTGACCCCCCTGCGGTGGCTCCAGGGCGGCCGCGCCGTGTCGGCCGAGGCCGCCGTGGCCGCGAGCAAGTGATGGACGCGGTCCTCGCCCGCCTCGCCACCGCGCTGTCGGAGATGGGCTTCGTGGTGGACGTCACGGGCGCCGCCACGGTGCTGCTCTGGCTGGGTGTGGTCGCCGCGCTCGTCGCGCTCGGCGTCGCGTTGCGCAAGCGCGTCAACCTCACCGTCTGGTTCGCGGGGCTCGTCGTCACCGCGCCGCTGCTGCTCGTGCTCGGCCTCTCGTTCCAGAACGACCCGCACCAGATCGACTCCCCGCTCGTCGGCCGGCCCGCGCCCGACTTCCTGCTGTCCCCGATCGACGGCGGCGCCCCCGTGCGGCTCTCCGAGCAGCGCGGCACCCCGGCGGTCGTCAACTTCTGGGCTACCTGGTGCGTGCCCTGCAAGGCCGAGCACCGCACGCTCGTCGCCGTGGCCCGCCGGATGGAGGGGAAGGCCCGCTTCTTCGGCGTGGTCTACCAGGATGAACCCGCCAAGATCCGGAAGTGGCTGGAGGGCGCCGGCAGCGCCTACCCGCAGCTCCTCGACGTGGGGTCCAAGGCCGCGATCGCCTACGGCGTCTACGGCGTCCCGGAGACCTACGTGATCGACGGCGACGGGGTCATCACCTACAAGTTCACCGGTCCGGTCGACGCCGCCTCGCTCCTGTCGAAGCTCGCGCCGCTCGTGGGGTCCTGATGCGCCTCGCTGCCCTCCTCCTCGCCGGCTTCGCCTTGGCGCAAACGCCCCTCGCGCCCCTCGCGGGCGCCGCCCCCCCCGTCACGCCCGCCCCCGCCTCGCCCGCCGCCGCCGAGGTCCCCGCCGCGTCACGCCTCGCCATCGATCCCGCCGAGCTCATCGGCCCGCCGTCCGGCCCGCCCCTCTCGGGGGAGGCCCTCCGCGCGCAGACCCACGTGGTCGCTAAGCTCCTCCGCTGCCCCGTCTGCCAGGGCCTCTCCGTCGCGGACAGCCCCTCGGAGAGCGCGTTGGCCATGAAGGCCGAGGTCCAGGACCTCGTCGCCCTCGGCTACGACACCGAGCAGGTCATCGCGTACTTCGAGGCCAGCTACGGCGAGTTCATCCGGCTCGAGCCGAAGTTCGAGGGCGTAAACGTCTTCGTGTGGGCCGCGCCCGTGCTCCTCGTCGTGCTCGGCGGAGCGTGGGTCATCGGCTCCGTCTCGCTCGCCGGCCGCCGTCGCGCCCAGAAGGACGCCGCCGCCGCCACTGCCTCCTCCGCGTCCCCGACGCCCTCCGATCCGGCGCTCGCCGAGTACCTGCGGCGCGTCCGCGAGGAGTCCCGTTGACCCCCCCGACCGACTGGACCCCCGGCCTCATCGTCCTCTGCGCCGCCCTCTCCCTCGGCATCGGCCTCGTGCTGCGTAGCCGCCGCGGCGCCGCGCTCCCCGCCCCCGAGAGCACCCGCCGCGACGAGCTCCTCCGCCAGAAGGAGGCCCTCTACGGCCTCCTCCGCGAGCACGAGTCCGCCCGCGGCGTCGGCGCCGCCGACTGGGCCGCCGAGCGCGACCGCCTCGAGCTGGACGCCGCCCGCGTGCTCCGCGCGCTCGACGCCCTCGGGGACCCCGCCGCCGTCGGCGCGGCCCGCCCCCCGAGCTTCGGCACCCGCAACCCCCAGCTCGTCGGCGCCCTCTGGGGTGGCGGCGCCGTGCTGTTCCTCGGCGCGCTCGCCCTCACCCTCCAGGAGTTCTCCGCGCCCCGTCCCGAGGGCGGGACGATGACCGGGAACGCCTCCCCAGGCGGCAGCGGCAGCGGCAGCGGCGGCGGTGCGGCCGCTGGCCCGCAGCAGGCGATCTCCCCCGCCCAGGAGGCAGAGATCGTCGCGCTGACCGCCAAGGTCGATGCCGCCCCCGCCGACGTCGCCGCGCGCAACGCCCTCGGTCACGCCCTCCTCCAGGCCGGCAAGCTGATGGACTCGTACCAGCAGGCCGAGGCCGTGGTCAAGGTCAACCCGGACGACGCCGAGTCGCGCACCCACCAGGCCATCGCCCTCATCGCCATCGGCGAGAGCGACAAGGCCACGAAGATGCTCGACCGCGTACTCGAGGTCGCCCCGGACTTCGGCGAGGCGCTCGCCTACCGCGGCGCCATCCACTTCCAGAACGCCGAGGGCCCGCAGGCCATCGCGATGTTCGAACGCGCCCTCGTCGCCGCCCCCGAGTTCGAGGACGCCATCACGCCCGTCCTCGCCGCCGCCCGCGCCGGCAAGTTCCCGTCCAAGGCGGCCCCCGGCGCGGTGTCCGACGGCCCCGTCGCGTCCGCACCCGCCCGCGTGACCGGCCCCACCCCCGACGACATCGGCGGCACCGTCGCGATCGACGCCGCCCTGGCCGCCACGGTGAAGCCCGGGGACATCCTCTTCCTCTCCGCCCGTCCGCCCGGCGTGACCCGCGGCCCCCCGACGTGGGTGAAGCGCGTCCCCGTCACGTCGTTCCCCCTCACGTTCACGCTCGGCCCCGCGGACGACATGGTCGGCGTGCCCGTGCCCGCCGAGCTCGTCGTGACCGCGCGCATCGACCGCGACGGCAACCCCGTCACCAAGACGGCCGACGACCTCGAGGGCAAGTCCGAGACGCTGAAGCCCGGCACCAAGGGCGTGGTCATCACGCTCGCAGCGGCCGCGGTGCCCTGAATCAGCCTTCGAGTCGCTTCTTCTCGTACCACTCGACCACTTCGGGGTCGTTGAGGAAGACGAGGGTGAGGATGCCGAAGATGAGCGAGAAGGTCCCGCAGAGCAGGATGCCGCCGACCTCCGCGATGGCGATCCCCTTGGGAGGCCGAAGCCCGGCGTGGTTGCTGCCGAGGTGCTTCGCGCCGCTGATGATCTCGAGGATCCCGAGCGGGACCAGGAAGAACACCGGGCAGCAGAGAGGCAGCAGGAGCCCGAAGCTCATGATGCCGTAGGTGAAGCCGATCACGCCCCACGTCACCGCGCCCATGAGGTTGAAGATGCCGCTGATGAGCTGCATCACGCCGATGGCCTGCACCTTCCCCGGGGGCGGGGCGGGGCGGCGCATCGCGGACGGCGCTTCGGTGGGAACCCCGTCCAATTCCTTAGGTCTTTCCGGCCTTCTGGTCCTGGTGACGCTGGTAGAACCAGTCGAGCGTCACGAAGGTCCAGATGGCGGCCAGGGCCTGACCGACGCCCGGGAGGAGGAGCGCGAACGCGAGACACACGCTCGTCGTGCCGAAGATGCCGGTCAGCACGATGATCTGGTACAGGAACGATCCCGAGTGCATGAGTCCTCCGAGGCCGCGCACGATAACACCCGACCTCCGCGCAAACCAGCACCGAGAGAGACATGCCCGAGCTCCCCGAGGTCGAGTTCTGCCGACGCTCCCTCCTCCGGTGGACGGCGGGGCGCCACGTCGTGGGCGTGGACGTGCCGGACCCGCGCTCCGTGCGCCTGACCCGCAAGGACCGCCCCTCCGCCGGGCACCCCGACGGGGTCGCCGCGCTCCGGCAGGTCGTGCTCTCCGCGCCCCCGGGCGAGCTCCTCCGCCACGGCAAGCGCCTGCTGTGGCGCTTCGGAGACGCGGCGTTGCTCCTCCATCTCGGCATGACGGGGAAGTGGGCGCACCGCGGGGACCGCTACGTGAAGGTGCGCCTCGACCTCGATGACACCTCCGCCGTGTACTTCTGCGACCCGCGCCTCCTCGGCGGGGTCGTGCCGACCACCTGGGCCGAGGGCCTGGTCGCGCTCGCGGACGGGCTCGGCCCCGACGCGTGGAATGCCCCCCTCCCCCCGCTCACCGGCAGCCGCCCGGTCAAGGTCGCGCTGATGGATCAATCGCTCGTGGCGGGCATCGGCAACGTCCAGGCGATGGAGGCGCTGTGGCGCGCGCACATCCACCCCGCGACCCCGTGCGACGCGCTCACGCCCGCCCAGCGCGCGCGGCTTCCTGGGGCCGTCCGCGAACAGCTGGCGTTTACCCTCGGCCTCTTCGACGACGCCGAGGAGATCGTCTACGTCGAGGAGGACCGCTCGCAGAACCCCTTCCCCATCTACCGCCGCGAGGGGACCCCGTGCCCGGCGTGCGGAACGCCGATCGCGCGCATGATCCAGGCTGGCCGGAGCACCTACTGGTGCCCCGGATGCCAGAAGGCCTAACCGCCGCGCTTCTTGCCGCCGCCGTCCCCGCTGCCGCTCGCCTTCCCGCTGCGGAAGTCCCCGAAGAAGACGGTGGCCTCGATGCCCAGGCCGCCGTAGACCGCGCCGGGGATGCCGCCGACGTCGGCGCCGGTGATGCCGTCCTCCACCGTCTTGTCGGCGAAGTACGTCTGGTCCGCGACGATGTGCCAGGTGCCGTAGAGGTTGACCTCGTAGGCGCGTACCTTGTCGCGGAGCAGCGTCGAGACCTGCGCGCGCAGCGGGAAGTAGTTGGCGACGAGGTAGCCGTCCGGCGCCTCCGCGGTGCCGCCGCCGAAGCGCTCGGTGCCCGCGCCGACACCCGCGCCGAGGAGGAGCTGGAAGCCGTCCTCGTTGATGACGGCGGCGTCGTACTCGAGGGTGAGCTGGCCGGAGGTCCACACGTCGCCGATGCCGAGGCCGATGAGGCCACGGGCGCCGAGGCGGCTGCGCGCGGTAGGGTAGAGCACACCGCGGGCGCCGAAGGAGATGTCGCCCCGAACCTTGTTCACGAGGGGGTCACCCTTGTATTCGTTGCCTTCCTCGTCCACGCCCTTGGCGTTGGCTGGGAACGCGAACGGGTAGCGCCCGGGGATGGCCATGGTGCCCACGGTGGGGCCTACGCCCCACCACTTCACTTCGAGGGCGGCGGCGGGCTGGGAGAGGGCGAGGAGGGCGGAGAGGATCATGTGCGCCTCGGATCAGGGGTGGACGCGGCGTCCATCGGGTTCGAAGAGGACGATGGCGTCGACCGGGCAGGCGCGCGCACCGTTGAGCAGGGCCTCGTCCGACGCCGGCGGGCGGACGAGCACGGCGATGCCGCGATCGTCCACTTCGTAGGCGTCGGGGGCCTCTTCCATGCAGTTGGACGAGCCGATGCAGAGCTTCTCGTCGATCACGACGCGGTACATCGGGCGCTCCGGGTCGGGGTGGGGCGGATCGGCGGGGGGCGGATCGGCGGCGGGCGTATCAGGGCGTGGGCTCGGCCGGCGCGGTGCCGCCCTCGACGGGGGTGGAGGTCACCTTGATGAGCTCGCCCTCGGTCTTCTTCAGCTTCGGGCTGAGCTCGATGCGCAGGGCGATGCCCGGCTCGACGGTGAACTGCTGGCCGGCGAAGGTGTAGGTGCCGCGGGGGAGCAGGCCGGTGAAGCCGCCCTCCTTCTTGACGAGCTCGACGGTCGCCTCGACGCAGACGCGCTGGTCGGGCTCGAAGGGCATCTCGGCGGCCTCGAGCGTGACGCCGCGGGGCGGGGTCGCCAGCAGGATGACCTGGCCGTAGTTCGCGTCGATCGCGTAGAGCCAGTCCACCACCTCGCGCGTGCCCTTGATGCGGGCCGCGACCTTCAGGCGGTCGTACGCGTGCTGCGCGTTGCCGAGGGCGCGGGCGGCGTAGGCGCCGTGGAGGAGGTCCTCGTAGGACATCTCGACCCCGAGCTTCTCCAGCTCCGCGAACTTCTTCTCGGCGCCGGCCCAGAGCTGGCGGCTCGCGAGCTGCTCGATGTCGCCGGAGAGGCGGATGTGTTCCGCCGCGCCCACGTCGGCCGCGTGGACGGTGCTGTTCGCCAGGACCAGCGAGAGGAAGAGGCTCATTCGGTCTCCGCTTGCGCCGCAGTCTCTATCTCGTCGGAAGCCGACCCGGCACGCGGACGCGCGACCGTACCGAGGTCGAAGCCCACGCCGCCGTACAGGCCGGTGGCGCGGGTGGTGTCGAGGTAGACGTCGGCCGACACCCCGAGCTTCAGGCGCTTGCCGGTGTGTTGCATTCGGAAACCGCCGCCCGCGTACAGCTCGAAGGTCGCGGTGGAGACGGAGAGCGGCTCGGCCACGAGGTTCAGGAAGGTCTGGCGGGAGACGAGCGCGGGGCCGCCGGCCACGCTCCACCCCTTCCCGAGCGGGCGCTCGGCGCGGACGGGAAACGTGAGGTCGAGCCACGCGTATTGGAGGTTCGGGATGGGGAGGCCCATGCCGGCGAAGCCGGGCGCCACGGCGAAGTGCCAGCCGCTGAACTCGAAGAAGCGGTAGCGGAGGTCCGCGCCGAGCCCGAGGGGGTAGACGTGGACGCCGAGGTCGAGGTCGCGGGAGAGGCCACGGCGGAAGTGGAGGGCGAAGCCCGGGAGCGGCAGCCCCGTGGGCGTCGAGAGGAGGTTGGGGGCGCGCGCGGCCTGGATCTCGGCGGTGAAGTCGGACGTACCGGGCGCGAGCGGGATCGCGCCCGCGACGGTGCCGAGGTGCGTGCAGCCGGCGGCGAACACGGTGATCCCGAGGGCGGCGGCGCCGAGCACGGCGGCGCGGAGGCGCCTCAGAACGCGCACGCGGCCCCCATCAGGTAGTCGTGGTCGGTGCCCGAGGGCCGCCAGCCGAGGCCGCCCTGGAGGCGGAGCGAGACGGGGCCACCGAGCCCGAGCGAGAGGGCGGCGCGCGCGCGGACGCCCGGCTCTACGATCCAGACGTCGCCGATGTCCGCGGCGCCCCAGTGCGCGAACGTGAGCGCCACCGAAGGGCCGATGGCGAGGTCGAAGCCTAGGGAGCGGGACGGGGTGGGCCCGCGGCGGCGGGCCACGGCCTCGATCGGGCGCGCGAACGTGAGGGTGGCCATCGCGGCGGGCCGGAGGTGGTACTGCTCCAGCGTGAGCTCGGCGGAGCGCTCCCCCGCGGCGGTGCCGACGGTCTCGAAGGCCACGCCCCAGCGCCCGCGCACGGGCACGGCCACCGTCACCCCGAGCGCCAGCTGGGCGCGGTGGCGCCCGGAGGACTGGCGCACGAGGGCCTCCCCAACGGCGAGCTCGACGGCGGCGGGCGGCGGCGCGGCGGCGTCCATCAGCGGCACCCCTCCACCCCGAGGAGGCCGTCCATGCGCACCGCGATCGCGTCGCAGACGATCTCCTGTTGGCCCACGTCGATCGCAGCGGTGTGGAGCGCGTCGAGGAAGCGTTCGCCGTCGAAGTCGGCGTCCTCGGCGGGCGCCCAGGCATCGACCGCGGCGAGCAGCAGCGCGAGGGTGCCCTCGGGGTCGTCCGTCGCGACGCGGAGATCCCAGACGAGGGACGCGAACACCGTGCCGAGGGCGTAGGGGTCGTAGATGGGAAGAAGCGAATCGGCGAGGGTGTCGGGGTCGGGGAGCAGCGCCTCGGTGAGGATGGCGGTGCCGTCGAGGTCCCGCGCGGGCATCGTCACGGAGGCGTCGAGGAAGCGGGGATCGTCGAGGAGGAGCGCGGCGAGCGCGTCGGCGAAGCCCTCGTGGAGCGAGGCCTGCCACATGCCCGCGCGCGAGGCCGGGTCCGTCACGATCGCCTGGGCGAGCGGATCGCCGGCCATGCGGAGGTGGAAGAGCGCGTGCCCGAGCTCGTGGCTGACCACCCCGGCGTTGGCGAGGAGCGGGACGTCCCGGTCGTCGCCGTCCGCGAGGAGGAGGAAGAGGTTGGCACCGATCGCGTACGCGGCGTTGTCGGCGGGAGAGACCTCGAGGAGGGGCGAGACGGCGGGGTTCCAGGCGATGGCCACCGGGAACATCGGCGAGAGGTCCACCCCCTGCGCCGCGAGGGCATCCCGGGCGTCCGAGAGGTGGGCGTAGAAGCTGAAGAGGAGGAGGCCGTCCTGGTCAGCGGGCACGGCGACGCGCTCGTCGAGTCCGTAGCGCACCGTGAGGCCGCGGCCGCCGGTGTAGCGCTCCTCCCCGTCGGAGCCGACGAGGCGCCCGCCGTGACGCACGTCGCCGAGGGTGCCGGACATCGTGCCGGGATCGACCAGCGCGGGGAGGGGGCGGGGGGCGATCGTGTAGCCGTCGGCCCCGCGCAGGTAGGCGAGGACGGCGTCGGGAGCCCGGGATGTGCACCCGAGCAGGAGCAGAAGGACGGGCACGGCTGCCGATTGTAGTCGCCGCGGGCGCCCCGGGCGCGCGCGCGAGCATAAGATGTGCCCCTCCTCGGCCCATCGTGATCCGCCTCGCTCCCGCCGCCCCCTACGCCTCCGCCTTCATCGTGGCGCTTCCGCACGGGATCGCCGCCGGCGTACACCTGCCGCCGCACCCCGAGCCCGTGCCCAAGGAGGTCCTCGCGCGCCTCCACCCCGACGAGCGCAGCCACGCTCAGACGCTCGGCGGCTTCCGTCAGGTGCAATTCGTGGGCGGCCGCCTCGCCCTCGGCGAGCTCTTCCCGGAGCTCGGCCTGCGACGCTCGCCCGTGCTCACCAACCCGCACGGCGCGCCCGACCTCCCCGCGGGGGTCGCCGGCTCGGTGACGCACAAGAACGATCTCGCCATCGCGATGATCGCCCGCGGGAGCCCCGGCCTCGGCATCGATCTGGAGGAGACCGACCGCGACCGCCCCGGCGTCGCCTCGCGCGTGCTCCGGCCCGAGGAGCTCGCTGCCGTCGAGGCGCTCTCGCCCGACCGCCGCTGGCGCGACACCGCCATCCGCTTCTCGGTGAAGGAGTCCATCTACAAGGCCCTCCACCCCTTCCTCCTCCGCTACATCGGCTTCGGCGAGGTCGCGGTGTGGCCCTCCCCCGACGGGATCGACCGCGTCGAGGCCTTCCTCGCCGGGGGCGAGAGCGGCTTCGTCTTCGACGCCCGGCACTACTGGGTGGAGAGCCGCGTGCTCTCCACGGTGCGCGTGCGCCCGATCGCCCGGCCGGTACCGGGATGATCCACCTCGTCACCGGCGGGGCGCGGGCCGGAAAGAGCGCCTTCGTCCTACGTCAAGCAGAGGCGACAGGCGCCGCCTCCATCGCTTTCGTGGCGACGGCCGAGGCCGGCGACGACGAGATGGCGTACCGCATCGCCCGCCACCGTGAGGAGCGCTCGGAGCGGTGGGTCACCTTCGAGGAGCCCCTCGCCCTCGACCGGCTCCTCCCCACGCTTCCCCACCCGGCGATCGTCGTGGACTGCCTGACGCTCTGGATCGCGAATCTGATGTTCGACCCTCGCGCCGTCGCGCTCGGGATCGGCGGGGAGGACGGCGCGATCGAGGCCAGCATCGACCGCCTGGTCCTCGCGCTCGGGCGGATGGAGGTGCCGGTGTGGCTCGTGACGAACGAGGTCGGGCTCGGCATCGTGCCCGGCGATCCGATCTCGCGTCGCTACCGCGATCTGCTCGGTCGCTGCAACCAGCGCGTCGCCGCCGCCACGGACCACGTCACCTTCGTGGTCTCCGGGCTGCCGATGACGCTGCGTTGACCCGGTGAACGGCCTCCGGCTCGGGCTCACGTTCCTCACGCGCGCCCCGCTCGCGGTGACCGAGCTCCGGCCGGGAGACTGGCGAACGGCGGTGCGCGCCTTCCCCCTGGCGGGCGCCCTCGTTGCGGTGGCGGGCATCCTGGCGCTCGTGCCCGGCGCGCTCTACGCGACGCCGCTCGTGGGCGCCGTGGCGGCGGTCGCGACGATGGTGTGGGTAACGGGGGCCCTCCATGTGGACGGCTTCTCGGACTGTCTCGACGGCATGCACTGCAACGGCGATGCCGAGAAGCGGCTCCGCGTCATGCACGACCCGGCCGCGGGCGCGGTGGGCGCCGCGGGGACCTCGCTGATGCTCGTCGCGAAGGTGGCGTTGCTGGATGCCGCGGCGGTCCACGGGTACGCGGTGGCCGCGCTCTGGTTGGCCTGCGTGTTCGCGCGCGCCTTCCTCCCGCTGGAGCTCGCCCTCTGCGCGCCGGCCACCCCCGGGAAGGGCCTGTTCGCGCGGATCGGCGCGGAGGTGCGGCTCGCCGACGCCGGCTGGGCCGCGTTCCTTGCGGGGGTGCTCGCCGTGCCGGCGGTCGTGCTGGTGCCAGACGTGGCGAGGGGGCTCGGCGTGGGTCTGGTCCTCGCGGGCGTCGCCACCGTCGCGTGGCAGCGGTCCTGGAAGCGCTGGATCGGCGGTATCAACGGGGACGTGGTGGGGGCGGCGGTGGAGATCCGGGAGATCGTGCTGCTGGCGGCGATGAGCACCACGTTGCTCGGCTGATCGGCGGATCGCCGGCGAACACCGCGGCAAGCGGCGCGTCGGGGGACGCCGCGAAGCGGAGGCGCGGCTCGCCGTCCGCCCAGACGATGGCGAGCAACCCGGGCGCGCCGGCGTCGAGACGGAGCACCGGCGCGTCGGCCCAGAGCGGGCCGGCCTCTACGCGCGCGGCCCCGCCCTCCACCCAGAGGAGCGCGCCGCCGACCCACGCGGGGCTTGAGAGCCCGGGGCCACGGCGGAGCGCGCGCGGGGCCGCTCCACAGGCGGGGACCGTGAAGATCCCCTCCCCCTCGGGCGTCTCGACGGCGACGTACACCCACCCGTCGGCGCCCGGCGCGAGGTCGGAGCGGGCGCCCGGCGCGAGGCAGGCGCCGCCGTCCGCGCGGAGCACCGTGGGCCCCGGACGCTCCACGGGCGAGGCGGCGGGCGGCGCGGCGATGCAGGTGGCGTCGGCGGCCAGATCGAGACGCAGGCCCGACTCTCGCTTGGCATCATCGG
>CAJBVW010000323.1 GCA_903959175.1 uncultured Pseudomonadota bacterium | reverse complement strand
GGCGCTGGGCAAGCCGGGGCGAAAGACCGCCGCCGGGAGGCAAGCCGGGGCGAAAGACCGCCGCCGGGAGGCAAGCCGGGGCGAAAGACCGCCGCCGGGAGGCATGCCGGGGCGAAAGACCGAAGTCGCCGGCCGAGGAACGGCTTCCGGCTGGCCCGGGGCGGAGCGGCCGCGCTCGATCGCGCAAACCCGCCGTTTGCTCGTTGCGGGGCGGTCACGCCGGGGGAGAGCGCGGCCACGCCGGGCGGAGGCACGGCCGACCGCGGGCGTTGGGGGCGACTTGCCGCCCGACCGCGGGCGTTGGGGGCGACTTGCCGCCCGACCGCGGGCGTTGGGGTCGACTTGCCTCGGTGGCGCGGTCTCTCGGGGGTGCTCCCGACGACGTCAGGTGAGGCGGGCGCCGAGGCCGCCGCCCCACCGCTACGGGAGCCGGCTCACCTCCACAACCTCGACCTCCACGCGGAAGAGCACGGAGCCGGCCTGCATCGGAGGGCCGCACCACCCGAAGGTGGGGCGGTGGCCGGAGCCTCCCTCGGGCCGTTGGATCACCGTGAGCGCGCCGTCGCGCACCTCACACCGGAGGAGCGGGATCGAGGACGTTGCCTCGCCGCTCGGGAGGCGCGTCGGCCCCAACGCGCTGCGGGTCGCGGTGCCGCGCCACGTCATGACGACCCCGGCGGCCGGGTCCCCCACCTCGAGGTGCGCCCGGTACTCGCGCCGCACCTCCCGATCGAAGCGCACGCGAACCACGGCCGGGGAGAGCGTCGGCGATGGCGGCGCGGCCTCGGTCGGGGGCGGGGGAGCCGGGGCTCGGGCGGCGCAGGCGAGGAGCAACAACATCCTGGCGTAGACATCAACGGTTCGTCAGGGTTCCGCGCGCGGAGGGCGGAGGCGCCGCTCAAGTGACAAGTGATGAGGTACGACCCCTATTGATAACTATCCGGCGTTTCACCTTTCCAGGTGATAAGTGATGGGGTCTGACCCCGTCCGGTACGGTTCTCCAGCCGCCAGGGACGTCCGGAAGGCAGGGAAAAGCGCGCCCACTCGATCCGCATCCGGCATAGCTAATCCGAAGCCACACTTTTCGATACGTGAGCGTCAAGGCAGGTGGCGGATGGTAGGACCGCGCGGCCTTCTCCCGGCCGTCAGGGTGGCGACGGTGCCGGCTGGGGCCGCCATCCTTGCTCGTCGCTCTGCGTGGGTGAGACGGCGACGGCGGCGGTGGTGCGGCGAGGCGGCCACGAGAGGATGCTGCTCACCGGACGCGGCCATCGCAGGGAGGCGGATGTCCACGGAGACGCAGAACCCGGCCAGGGTCGCGGCGGCCTTTGCTCTGGCAGCGGCGGGCAGGAAACTCGGCCACTCCGGAATAAAGTCGGGCGGAAGCAGATCGTTGGCAATGGCCCGAATCCAACGAGCGCGACCCGCGCCTTGAGCAGCCGGTGCATGGCTCGCGCCCCCAGTCCTCGTTTTCGGGCGACTGTTCCAGGCCTTCACGACGTGTCGGGCGGCAGGCCCCGTGAGCGTGACCGAAATCTGCGTCCTCGGGACGACAGCGACGTGCGAGCGAAACCGCAGGTAGATGGCGTCGTCCCTGTCCTCCACGCGCGTGAGGCGATGGTCCTTTCCGTCCACGCTGTGCAGGACCGTGTCGGTACCTCGCCAGGTCCACCCCGCGTGGCGGGCCG
>CAJBVW010000322.1 GCA_903959175.1 uncultured Pseudomonadota bacterium | reverse complement strand
CTACGTCGCCTCCGCCCTCCGCGCCGACGACCGCGCCGCGCTCCTCCCCCTCTGGAAGGCCCACCGCGCGCGCCTCCTCGCCGGGGGCGACGTCCGCACCGCCTTCGCCGCGGCGGCCGTCCTCCAGGCCCTCGGAGCCGTGCCGCTCGGAGACCTCCTCGCGGCCCTCGTCGTGCGCGACGGCGGCGACCTCCTGGTCTGGTTCGATCTGCGCGACGGCCGCGTCCTCGGCGCCTTCGACGGCGCCGCCGCGTGGGGCATGAAGCTCTAAGCTCCTACCCGAGCATCCGGCCCGCGAGCGTCGTCCCGCGGGGCACCCAGCGTTGGAGGCGCGCGCCCACCACGAGGTCGGCGCGGCGCAGGGCGTCTCCGTCGCGACTGCCGGTGAGCAGGTGCGCCAGCCGCAGCTCCGCGATCACGGCCTCCACGGCCTCGCGGAGGGGGTGCAGCCCGCGCGCCTGCGCCTGGAGGAAGGGCCGCGCGATGCCCGCGCACGTCGCGCCGAGCGCGATCGCCTTGGCCGCCGTGTGGCCGTCCGCCACGCCGCCGGTCGCGATGATGCCGAGGCCGAGGTCCGCGAGCTGGGCGACGGACGCCGCCGTCGGGATGCCCCAGTCCCAGTAGCGCTCTCCGAGCGCGCGCTGGCTGGCGGCGGCGCGCTTCGCCTCGACGCCCACCCACGAGGTGCCGCCGGCGCCGCTCACGTCCACCCACTTCACGCCCACGGACACGAGGCGCTCGGCCACCTTGCGGGAGAGGCCGCAGCCCGTCTCCTTCACGACGACGGGGTAGGGGAGCTCCTTCACGAGGCGCGCGATCGTCGTGAGGCCGCCGCGGAAGTCCTGGTCGCCCTCGGGCTGCACCACCTCCATCGCGGGGTTCAGGTGCACGCAGATGGCGTCCGCGCCGCACGCCTCGAGCATGTCGGCGAGGGCCTTGGTCGTCGTCTCGCGGGCCTGCACGACGCCGATGTTCCCGAAGATGGGGATGGTCGGCGCCACGTCGCGCACGAAGTAGCCGTCGCGGATGCCGCGCACGAGCAACGGGCGCTGCGAGCCGAAGCAGAGCCCGACGCCGAGGGCCTCGGCCACGACGGCGAGGTCCCGGTTGATGCCCTCGGCCTTCGCGGTGCCGCCGGTCATCGCGGCGATGAAGAGCGGCGCGCGGAGCGTCTTTCCCGCGAAGGAGCAGGACAGATCGATCTCGTCGAGGGCGAGCTCGGGGAGCGCGTCGTGGACGAGCTCCACGTCCTCGAAGAGCGTCGTCTTGCCGTGAAAACCCACGTCTTCCGCGACGCAGAGCGCGATGTGGTCGGCCTTGCGCGCGCCGATGTCGACGGTCTCGGGGGGCTTGGGATCGGGCATGGCGCTCACGCGGGGGGGAGGGCGACGAGAGGGGGGCCGGACCACGCGCCGGGCGCGACGGTGACCGGGATGGGGAGCAGCCCCTCCGCCGCGACGGCCGCCGCGAAGCGCGCGCGCGCGTCGGGGTCGGGGACGAAGGCGATCGCTACGTCTCCGCCGCCCGCGCCGCTCGGCTTGGCGGCGCCGCCGTGCGCCGCGGCGAGGGCGGCGATGCGGGCGTGCGCGGGGGTGTCGTAGGCGAGGTCGGCGTCGCGCGCCATCGCGCAGAGGAGGGCGTAGGCCTCGCGGGTGACGCCCACGGGGTCCGCCGCGAAGGCGGCCACGAGCGCGCGGGAGGCCTCCACGAACGCGGCGCGGCCGGCCCAGGCGCGGTAGCGGGCCACGCGCGGGCCGGTCGACGCGCTCGCGCCCGACCACACCGCGAGCGGCGGCACCACGCACGGCACCTCGGCGCCGTCGGGGAAGCGCCGTACCCCGCCGAGGAGCGACGCGAAGATGTCGACCCCGCTGCCGCCGCCCTGCACGGCGTGGTGGGCCGCGTAGGCGCGCGCCGGGGGCAGCCCCGCGGCGACGACGGCGGCGACGGTCGCGGCGGCCGATCCGCCGAAGCCGGGCTTCATCCCCGCGAGATCCACCGGGTTCCAGTCCGCGAAGGTGTAGGCGGCGGCGGGCGCCCCGGCGAGCGCCGCACGGACGAAGCGATCGTCCCCCGGCGCCCGGATCTCGAACGCGCCCGGGCTCACGACGCAGGACACGCCGTGGTCGACCGCGGCGACCACCGCGCCGCCGCCGTCGAGCACCGCGTACTCCCCGACGAGGACGAGCTTGCCGGGCGCCCGGACCGTCATTCCACGCGCGCCGGCCCGCCCGGGGCGAGCCGCTCGACGCGCTCGGACACGGCCGCGATGGCGGCGTGGACGGCCTCCTCGTCGGCCGCGGCGCAGAGCACCTTCACGTTCGGCCCCGCGTCCATCGTGTACCAGGCGCCGGTGCCCGACGCGCGCAGCGCCTTGACCGCGTCGACCGCGGCGAGCGTGCCCGCGCGCCAGTAGCAGAGCGGGGGATCGGCCGCGAGCATGCTCGCGTGCATCCGCATGGCCGAGCGCTCCATGACGGCGCCGAGCGCCTCGATGTCACGACGGAGCACGGCGGCCCGCGCCTCTACGACATCGGCAGGCGCTTGCTCCGTCCACACCGGGTAGTACGGCGAGGTCTCCTGCGTGTGCACCATGCCGTCCGTGCTGGACGTGCCCTTGGGCCCCGCCTGGAGCACCGCCACGAGCATGCGTACGTCCCAGTGGTCGGCCGGCGCGAGGGGCACGCCGTGGCTGTCGGCGCCGTCCGCGCGGGCGCCCATCGGCCACTCGGCCCAGCCCCCGAAGAGGCTGCGGGTGGCGCTCCCGGAGCCGCGCCGCGCGAGCACCGCGAGCTCCTCGATCGTCCGCGACGCGCCCGACGCCGCGTTCGCCGCGAGCACCAGGGCCGCGAAGCCCGAGGACGAAGACGCCAGGCCCGCCGCCGTGGGGAAGTTGTTCGCGCTGGTCACGACGCAGGGCGGGCGGTGCGGGTCGAGCAGGTCGAGGTTCGCGAAGATGCGGCGCGCCTCCTTCCCGTCGGCGATCCTGCCGTTCAGCCGGGCCTCGTCGGCGTCGGCGCCCCAGGTCACGGTCGTGCGCGTGGCGTAGGGGGCCAGCGTGAGGGAGAGGCTCGGCGTGGCGGGCAGGTTCAAGGCGCGATCACGCTTGCCCCAGTACTTGCACAGCGCGATGTTCGGGTGAGCGACGGCGGTGGCGGTAGGCACGGGCGGCTTCTATCGCGGCCGGTGTGCAGGCGGCGCCGCCCGCGGTAAGCCACTCCGCACTTCCGGAGACCCCGTGCAGCTCTACTCGAACAAGTCCTCCCGCGGCACCCGCCCCCGCTGGCTCCTCGAGGAGACCGGCCTGCCCTGCGAGATCGTCAACGTCGACTTTGCGACGGGCGAACACAAGTCCGACGCCTACCGCAAGCTCCACCCCCACGGCTCCGTGCCCGTGCTGGTGGACGGCACCACCGCCATCTTCGAGTCCGCCGCCATCACGCTCTACTTGGCGGACAAGGCGGGGAACCTCGCCCCCCCCGTCGGCTCGGTGAGCCGCGGCCTCTACTACCAGTGGTGCGTGTGGACGATGGCGACGCTCGAGCCCGGCGTCATCCAGGTCTTCCTGCAGGGGCGCAAGCCCGAGGCCGAACGCGACGCCACGGCCATCGCCGAGGGGACCGCCCGCTACCACGAGTGCCTGCGCGTGCTCTCGGAGGCCCTCGAGGGCCGCGAGTGGCTCGTCGACAACACCTTCAGCGCGGCGGACATCCTCGTGATCTCCGTGGTCGCGTGGGCCGGCGCGATGAAGCTCAACGAGGGCTTCCCCGTCATCGCCGACTACGTCGCCCGCGGCAAGGCCCGGCCGGCGTTCCTGCGGGCGCGCGCGTAGGTGGGCGGGGGGCACCCCCGCAACGCCCCCGGGGATCCGGAGGTTCAACCCCCCACGGTCACTCCGAACGCCCGGAACCCCAGCGCCTCCACCGCCCCGCGCACCGCGCCCTCGGTCTGTTGCGTAACGACGCCGATCGCCACGCCGCCGCCGCCCGCACCCGCGAGCTTCGCGCCGGTCGCGCCGGCGGCCTCCATCGCGGCCACCGCGGCGTCGAGCGCGGCGGTCGACACGCCGATGCGGCGCAACAACCGGTGGTTCTCGGTGAAGAGGGGGCCCGGATCCTCGCCGCGCAGGAGCCGCGCGGACACCATCTCCGCGACGGCGCCGATGCGGCGCAGCTCCGCGTGGGGGGCGCGGGCGCGCACGCCGGCGACCATCGCGGCGGTGTCACCGGGGGTGCCGGTGTCGGCCACGACGAGGTGGAGCGGCGCGGGCACGTCGAGCGGCACGATCTCCGGGCCCTCGCGGCGGTAGAGCACCACGCGGTCGAGCGCGCTCACGGCGTGGTCCACCCCGGAGGGGTTCCCGTGCAGCACGCGCTCGACGAGGAAGCCCTTCTCGAAGCACTCGTCGAAGCCCGCGACGCGGCCCTCGCGGGCTGCCAACGCACGTAGTGTCGCGACGGCGAGCGCGGCGGACGAGCCCATGCCGCAGCCGACGGGGAGGGTGGAGGCGATGGAGACGCCGACGCCGTCCGCCGGGAGGATCGTCGCGAGCGCGGGCCACATGCGATCGTCGCGGATGGCGCTCTCATCGATGCCGGAGGGGCCGGGGCGCGCGCGGAGCGTCACCGTCGTGCGCAGGGAGACGGCGGCGGCCACGGCGCGGTGGCCGTAGACGACGGCGTGCTCGCCGGAGAGGATCAGCTTGCCGGGGGCGGTCCCGACCCAGGGCCCCACGTCAGCGCGCGCGCAGCCGCGCGAGCTCGGCGAGGGCCCGCTCGGCGGTGAACTCGTGCGTCGCGACGAGGGCCGACACGACGGCCGACACCTCGCCCGGCTCGGCGCCGGCGCTCACCGCGACCGTACGCGCGTGCATCCGCATGTGGCCCTCCTGGATCCCCTCCGTCGCTAGCGCGCGCAGCGCCCCGAGGTTCTGCACGAGGCCGACCGCGGCCATCAGGCACGCGAGGTCCCGCGCACCGCCGATCTCGGCGAGCTTCATGTTGGCCTGGACGGTGGGGTGCACCTTCACGGCGCCGCCGACGGTGCCGACCTGGAGCGGCAACACGAGCGTGCCGACGAGCGTGCCCTCGGGGTCGATCTTCCAGGAGGAGAGCGGCTTGTAGCTGCCCGTGCGCGCGGCCCAGGCGTGGGCGCCGGCCTCGATCGCGCGCCAGTCGTTGCCGGTGGCGATCGCGACGGCGTCGATGCCGTTCATGATGCCCTTGTTGTGGGTGGCGGCGCGGTAGGGGTCCGCGTAGGCGAAGCGGTAGGCGGCGGCGATGCCCTCCGCCATCGCGGCGCCGTCCTCCGGGTGGAGGTGCTCCGGGCGCAGCCGCACGGTCGCGCGCGCGAGGCGGCGCTCCGCGAGGTTCGACAGGATGCGCAGGCCGATCGTGCCGCCGCACAGCGCCGCGACCTCGGGGGCGAGGCGCTCGGCGAGGGTGTTCACCATGTTGGCGCCCATGGCGTCGACGCAGTCGAGCCAGAAGTGGAGCACCACCATGTCCTCCGGGGCCTCGCCGGGCTCGTCGTAGCGCAGCTCGCGCACCTCCATGCCGCGGATGCCGCCGCCGAGCCGCTCGAGCTCGGTGTGGACGCCCCGGCAGAGCTCCGTGAGCCGCGGGATGGCCGCGCGCACGCGAGCCGCCGCCCCTGGCGTGGGCCCGAGGATCTGCACCTGCCCGATCATCTCGCTGCTGTCGGCCTCGGCGTGGATGCCGCCGCTCGGCCGGGCCACGCGCGCCATGTTGGAGACCGCGGCGACTACGCTCGGCTCCTCCACCACCATCGGCACGAGGCGGTCGCGCCCGTTGAGGAGCAGGTTGACGGCGACGCCGTTCGGGAGGGCCAGCAGGCCGACGACGTTCTCGATCATCGCGTCGGCGCGGGCCAGGGAGAGGCCGCCGTCGCCATAGGAGCTCTGTTCGGCGGGCGTGAGGCCGGCGCGCCCCGAGACGGCGGCGAGGCGCTCGTCCGGGGTGAGGCGGTAGAAGCCGGGGATACGAGAGGACATCGGCGCCTCGTAACCCGGGAGCGTTCGGCGCTCACGGCCGTCGGGAGGCATGGCGGATGGAACCGCCGCTGGGCCCCCGGCGGAGGCCCTCCCGCGCCGCGCTAGCCGGAGAGCGACGCGACCGTACCCTCGTAGAACCTGTCCAACAGGTCCCGGTACTTCTTCTCGACGACCTTGCGCTTCACGCTCATCTTGGGCGTGAGGTCGCCGTCCTCCAGCGAGAGATCCTTGGGGAGGAGGGCGAACTTCTTGAGCGACTCGTAGCTCGCGAGGTCGCGGTTCAGCTCCTTCACGACGCGGTCGATCTCCTCGAGCACCTTCGGGTGCGTCGTGAGCTCGGCGTAGCTCCCGACGGTGATCCCCTGCTGCGCGAGCCAGCTCTTCGTCGTGTCCTCGGCGACCGCGATGAGCACGGTGCAGAAGTTGCGGTTGTCGCCGTGGACCAGCACCTGCGAGACGAGCGGCGAGCGCGCCTTGAGCTTGTTCTCGATGGACTGGGGCGCGACGTACTTGCCGCCGGAGGTCTTGATGAGGTCCTTCTTGCGGTCGGTGATCGCGAGGAAGGTGCCGTCGCGCAGCTCGCCGATGTCGCCGGTGTGGAGCCAACCGTCGGCGTCGAGGGCCTCCGCGGTGTCGGCGGGGAGGTTGTAGTACCCGCGCATCACGCCGCGGCCCTTGAGGAGGATCTCGCCGTCGTCCGCGAACTTGACCTGGGTGTGCGGGACCGCCGGGCCGACGGTGCCGAACTTGTAGTCGTCCAGGCGGTTCATGAACGTGCCGGCGCTGGACTCGGTGAGGCCGTAGCCCTCGAGCACCAGGAGGTCGGCCGCGTGGAAGAACTCGCCGATCTCGCGGGAGAGCGGGGCGCCGCCGGAGATGAAGAAGCGGATGCGGCCGCCGAAGCGGGCCTTGAGCTTCGAGAAGACCAGCTTGTCCGCGAGGGAGAGCTTGAGCGAGAGCCAGCCGGAGGGCTCCTGCTTCTTCTGGCGGAGGGCCGAGACCTGC
Source organism: uncultured Pseudomonadota bacterium (assembly GCA_903959175.1). Lineage (GTDB taxonomy): Bacteria > Myxococcota_A > UBA796 > UBA796 > SXON01 > CAJBVW01. The sequence continues at coordinate 8,547 of CAJBVW010000322.1, read as the reverse complement.
TTCCCGACGCCCATCGCCCAGGTGAAGATCTTGAGCTTGACCCCGCCGCTCTCGCGCGCGCCGCTCAGGACCTTGTTGTAGACCTTCTCGAAGATGCGCGGGACCGCGCCCATGAAGGTCGGCTTGACGACGCCGAGGTTGTCGACGAGGGAGTCGATGTCGCCGTCCACCGCGGTCGGCACGCCGATGCGGATGAAGGCGATCTCGAGCACCTTCGCGAAGGAGTGCGCGAGGGGCAGGAAGAGGAACTGCTTGTCGGCGGGGGTGATGATGCCGAGGTTGTCGATGGCCTCGCCCTCGTAGACCCAGTTGTCGTGGGTCAGCATCACGCCCTTCGGCTTGCCGGTGGTGCCGGAGGTGTAGATGAGCGTCGCGAGGTGGTCCTTCCCGACGGCGTCCGCCACGGCGTCGTACTGGCCGGGGTTCTTCGCGTCCCACTCGCGCCCGAGCTTCTCGAGGGCGGCGATGGGCATGATCCAGCCGTCCGCGCTCTCCTTGCCCTCGACGATGAACACGCGCTGGAGCTCGGGGAGCGAGGCGCGCACGGACGAGAGCTTGTCCGCCTGCTTCTGGTTCTCCACGAACGCGAAGCGGGAGCCGGAGTCATCGAGGATGTAGGCGCACTCCTCGGCGGTGTTGGACGGGTAGATGGTCGTCGTCGCGCCGCCGGAGCAGAGGATGCCCATGTCCGCGAGGATCCACTCCATGCGGGTGCCGCTGAGGATCGCGACGCGCTGCTCAGCGCCGATGCCGAGGGACCGCAGGCCGCACGCCATGTGACGGGCGCGAGTGCCGACCTCCTTCCAGTTGATGACGGTCCAGACGCCGTCCTTGCGGAAGTGGATGGCCTCCGTGTCCGGCGTGGACCGGATGCGATGGTGGAACATCTCGACGACCGACTTGAAGCCTGCGGAAGCCATTGGCTCCTCCGGAGCGCCCCGTTTAACGTCCGCGAGCCCTTCCGCGACGGGCGGCCACGGGAATGCCGCGGTCAGGTCGCGATCCCGTGACGGGCGCGAGGCTACGGCGCGGTCGGCCGGAGGACGGCGTCGGGATCGACGTGCCACGCGGACAGGTCGCGCCACGGGGCGAGCAGGTCGATGCGGGCGTCCTGGAAGCGGCTGTGCACGGCCACGATCTCGTCGGTCCAGTACAGGAACGTGTAGGGTTGGTCCTCGTAGATCACCGCCTGCAGCTCCTGCCACTTCAGGGCCGCGCGCGTGCCGTCCCGCTCCGCGAGCCCCTCGCCGAGCAGCCGGGTGACCTCGGGGTTCGTGTAGCGCGTGATGTTGAACTCGCTCTCGGGGCCCCAGATGACGGAGGGGTCCACGTAGAGGGAGGCGGTCCACCCGGAGAGCGCGGCGTCGTAGTCGCCCGCGCGCAGGCGGCCGAAGAACACGGCGCCGTCGAGAGGCTCGAGCTCGACGTCGACGCCGATGGCGCGGAGGTTCGCGGCGACGCGCTCGGCGGCCCCGCTGCGGCGCGGGTTGTCGTCGTTGTAGAGGAGGCGGAAGCGGAAGGCGCGGCCGTCCTTGTCGAGCCAGCCGTCCGAATTGGTGTCGGCCCAGCCGAGCTCGAGGAGGCGCGCGCGGGCGTCCTCCGCGGCGTAGGGGAGGGGCCGGATGGCGTCGTTGTGGGCGCCGCAGAGCGCGGGGGTGACGGTGCCGACGGCGGGGCGGCCGTAGACCTCGCCGGTGGTCGGGGAGGTGAGGAGGTCCCGGATGAGGGCGTCCGTGTCGATCGCGCGGCCCAGCGCGCGCCGGATCTCGCGGTCCGCGAAGAGGGGGTGCGGCGCCCCCTTCGGGTCGACGGTGTTCCACGCCACGTAGTCCATCGTGCGCCAGCCGCGGCGCCGGAGCGTGAGGTTGGAGTCGAGCGCGAGCGCGTCGGCGTCGGTGACGAGCAGGTCCGTCATCAGGTCGATCGTGCCGCTGCGGAGCGCCTCGAGGCGCGCGAGGTAGGTCGGGATGACCTCGAGCACCACGCGGGCGAGCCGGGCGCGGCGCTCCGGCGATCCGGTGTAGCGCTCGTTCGGCTCGAGCACGGTGCGGGCACCCTTCTCGCGGGACGCGACCTTCCACGGCCCGTTCCCCATCGGCGTCTGCGCGTCGAGGGGGTGGTCCCGGAGGGCGCGGCGCTCCACGGTGGGGCTGTCGAGGATGTGCTTCGGCACGGCGGGCAGGCCGGCGATCTGCGCGAGCATCCGGTTCGGGTCGTTCGCCTTGGTGAACTCCCAGGCGATCGTGTGCGGGCCGAGGATGCGCGGGCGCGCGTCGGGCTCGAGGCCGGCGAGGCTGTCGACGTGCGGGCTCTGGACCTCGGGGTCCGCGGCGAGCGCGTAGGTGAAGCGGAGGTCCTCCGCGGTGACGGGGGTGCCGTCCGGCCAGGTCAGCCGGTCGTCCAGCTCCATCGTGATCGTGCGGCCGTCTCCGGAGAAGGCCCACGACTTCGCCCACGCGGGCTCGAACCGCAGCTCGCACTCGAAGTCCGTGTCGAGCAACGGCAGGTTCAAGGCGGACACAACCTGCCCGTCCAGCGGCGACTGGTAGAGGACGGAGAGGAAGTCCTTCACGTCCGTCGGCACGCCGATGACCAGCGTGTCCCCTCCGAGGCCCGCGGGGGCGTCGGCGGAGGGGCAGCCGGTCAGGGAGAGCGCCGCCAGGAGCGCCGGGAGCGGGAGGCGCAGATCAGCTACCGTTGGTCGCGTTCGGCGTCGGGGTGCCGTACTGCATCGGGGCGTCCTCGTTGCCGTCCGGGATGCGGGCGGCCGAGATGTCCGGCTGCTGGGCGCCGAAGGCGATGGCGTCCACCATGATGGAGTCCCCGCCGACGGCGTAGGTCAGCAGGATGGTCTCGCCGGTGGAGGACAGGTTGAAGCTGGTGTGGCGGTCGCCCTGGGAGGCGGTGCCGGAGTCGCCGAGGCCGTCGTCGTCGTCGCACCAGAAGAGCGCGTGGCCGCCGGCGTCGATGCCCTGGCCCGTGGGGAGCGCCCACTTCAGCGGGTTCGCCTCGTCGTCCGAGAGGTACAACCCGTCGAACTGGACGATGGCGGAGCCGGTGTTGTAGAGCTCGATCCAGTCGTCGTACTCGTCCGCGGCGTCGGCGTTGGTCGTGTCGTTCTGGGCGAGGAACTCGTTGATGACGACCGACGGGCGCGTCAGCGAGGACGAGGTGGTGTCGGTGTCGGTGTCGCCGGTGGCGGACGAGTCGTCGCCGACGGCGATGTCGTTGGTGCCGGCGCAGGCGACGAGGAGCGGCAGGAGGGAGAGCATCCGGGAAGACTCCATCGGGGCGGGGGGCGAGCGGGCCCGAGTCCGCCTCCTACCTAGGCGCGCGGAGGGCCCGCGGGAACCTGGGTCCGGAGAACGGGTGCGGGAGGAGCGCCGGGGCGAGGGCCGCGGGCGTCCGCACAGGGCGAGTGTAGCACCGTACCTCCGGCTCGGTAGCCGGGACCGCAGTCCTCCCGCGGGTTCTGGCGCTCGCGCGCCGCGTACGTGGTAGGATTCGGCCTTCCCGCTGCTTGCCGAGGTGCCCGTGTCGCAGAAGAAGACGAAGATCCTCTTCATCAAGTACCACGAGGCTGCCGATCAGCAGCCCCTCAGCAAGAAGGCCGCCGAGAAGCTCGGGATCTTCCCCTCGCTCGCCCTCGCGCAGCTCGCCGCCTGGGTCCGTCAACACGGCTACCAGGTCGGCCTCATCGACCTGCACGCCGAGAACCTCTACCCGAAGGACGCAGGCAGCCGCGTTCGCGACTTCGAGCCCGACATCGTCGCCCTCACCGCGAAGACGCTCGGCTGGCCCGCCACCATCGAGATCGCGCAGATGGTCAAGGCCGAGTACCCCCGCGCCCTTGTGGTCGTGGGCGGTCCCCAGCTCTCGATCTACCCGAAGGAGTCCCTGACCTGGGAGTGCTTCGACATGGCGGTCGTGGGCGACGGCGAGGAGACCTTCCTCGACATCTGCGACCATGTGGAGAGCGGCTCCGAGCTCGACAACATCGCGGGTACGGTGGTCCGCACCAAGTCCGGCGAGATCGTCCAGAACCCAAGCCGGCCCGTCCCCAAGGACATCGACCGCTACCCGATGCCCGCGTGGGACCTCCTCCCCATGGGCAGCTACAACTGCCTCACGCTGCTCAAGCCCTTCGCCACCATGGTCACGACGCGCGGCTGCCCCTGGCACTGCGGGTACTGCTCTCAGGTGTACAGCGAGAAGCTCCGCTTCCGTGACCCCCTCCTCGTCGTCGACGAGATGGAGTGGCTCGAGAAGACGTACGGCGTGCGCGAGATCGTCATGTTCGACGAGACGTTCACCATCGGCAAGAAGCGCATGCGCAAGCTCTCGGAAGAGATCCTGCGGCGCAACCTGAAGGTGAAGTTCAACATCCGTGCCCGCGTCGACACGGTGGACCGCGAGACCCTCCTGCTCCTCAAGCGCGCGGGCCTCAAGAGCATCCACATGGGCGTCGAGGCCGGCACCGATCGCGTCCTCAAGATCATGAACAAGCAGATCACCCGCGAGCAGACCGAGCGCGCCTTCCGCATCGCGCGCGAGGTCGGCATCGAGACCCGCGGCTACTTCATGGTCGGCTACTACGACGCCACCCCGGACGACGTCGAGGAGATGATCCGCTTCTCCGCCAACATCGGCCTGGACTGGGCCAGCTACTCCGTCGCCACCGCCCTCCCCGCGACCGACCTGTACCGCATCGCCCAGGAGCGCGGCTACGTCGATGGCGACTTCTGGCGCCGCTACACCATCAACGGCGGCGGCCCCATCCCGCAGCTCGAGACGGAGACCTTCACCGCCGAGCGCCTGCGCCAGTACCGCACCAAGGCGTACATGAACTTCTACCTTCGCCCGGACCTCATCCGGCGCAAGCTGTCGAAGTCCGAGGGGCGCGAGGAGCTCATGGAGATGCTCGGCGGCGTGACCGTCCTCTCCGAGATCCTCAAGAGCACGCTCACCAAGGCCATCCCCAGCGTCGGCATCGGCAAGTGGGGAACAGTCTAATCTCCCAGCCCGAGCCGGCTCCGCAACCGCCTTCCTTCCGGGAGGCGGTTCGCTTTTGGGCGTGGCTCGGCTTCGTGAGCTTCGGCGGGCCTGCCGGCCAGATCGCGGTGATGCACCGGGAGCTGGTCGAGCGCCGCCGCTGGATCGGCGAGCGCCGCTTCCTCCACGCGCTCCAGTACTGCATGGTGCTGCCGGGGCCAGAGGCGCAGCAGCTCGCGACCTACATCGGGTGGCTCCAGCACGGCACGCGCGGCGGGCTCGTCGCGGGCGGGCTCTTCGTGCTGCCGAGCTTTGGGATGCTCGTTGGCCTCGCGTGGCTCTACGTGCTCTACGGGGATCTGCCCGCCGTCGCCGGCGTCCTCTCGGGGGTGCGGCCCGCCGTCGTCGCTGTCGTGCTCGGCGCGGCCTGGCGCATCGGCAAGCGCACGCTCCGGCACCCGTTCCTCGTCGCGATGGCGGTCCTCGCCTTCCTCGGCGTGTTCGCGCTCGACATCGGCTTCCCCTGGATCGTCCTCGGCGCCTTCGCGGTCGGGGCCGTCGGCGGGCGGGTGGCGCCGCGGGTGTTCGCGGTGGGCGGGCACGGCGCGGTCGCCGCAGCGGGGGATGCGCGGGCGGTTCTCGACGACGACACGCCTGTCCCCACCTGGGCGCGGTTTTCGCCGCGGCGGCTCGCGGTGCAGGTCGCCGTCGTGCTCTCCGCGTGGGCCGTCGTCTATGCGGCCGTGCTCTCCACCGGGGGCGCGGACGGCACCCTCGCCCGCATGGCGCGCTTCTTCACCCAGGCGGCGCTCCTCACCTTCGGGGGCGCCTACGCCGTGCTCCCCTACGTGTACGACGGCGCCGTCGAGACCCACGGCTGGCTCTCCGGCCCGCAGATGATGGACGGCCTCGCGCTCGGCGAGTCGACCCCCGGCCCCCTCATCATGGTCGTCACCTGGGTGGGCTTCCTCGGCGGGTATCAGGTGCCCGTGCCCGGCCTGTCGGTGGCGCTCTCGGCGGTGGCCGCGGCGGCCGTCGCCACCTTCTACACCTTCCTCCCGTCCTTCTTCTTCATCCTCGCCGGCGGCCCCCTCGTCGAGGCCTCTCGCGACATGCCTCGGCTCGCGGCGCCCTTCGCCGGCGTCACCGCGGCGGTGGTCGGCGTGATCGTGAACCTCGCCGTGTTCTTCGCGATCCACGCGCTCTTCCCGGAGGGGGTCGGCGGAGGTCTGGACCTGTTCGCCGTGTTCGTCGGGATGGCCGCGGCCGTCGCGGTGTTCAAGTACGAGGTCGGAGTGGTGAGGCTCCTCCTCGGGGCCGCGGCGGTGGGGTGGATCGCGTCGCTGGTCCGCTGACGCGAAGGATCCGCCGACCCGTGACGAGACCGCGACAATCCGCGGCTATCGGAGTCGCCATGAGCCGGATCGCACACCTCTCGGACCTGCACCTCCTCGAGCCCGCGGTGGCGGCGCGGCGCGGCACCGACTGGGTCCGCGTGCACTACCTCTCCCTGCGGCGCTCGATCGACTACGTCGCCCGGCGGGCGCGCGCGGAGACGGCGCTCCGGGCGGCGCGCGAGCACGGCTTCGACCACCTCGTCCTCACCGGCGACCTCACCGAGGACGGCGTGCTCGCCCAGTACGAGGTCCTCGCCGACGTGCTGGAAGCCAGCGGGATCCCTGCCGAGCGCATCACCCTGGTGCCCGGCAATCACGACGCCTACGGCACCGCCATGCCCTGGGAGGCCGCCCTCGCGGGGCCCCTCGCGCGCTGGGAGAAGACGAGCGCCGCCGGAGCTGCCGCCTGGATGGACGACTGTGTCATCGTCCCGGTCTCCAGCGCCATCCCCCAGACCTTCCTCCGCTCCTCCGGCCGCGTGGAGTCCCTCGCCCTCGACGGTGTCGGCGCCATCGCCGCCCGCGAGCCCGGCCGGCCCGTCGTCGTCGCGCAGCACCACCCGCCCTACGCCGTGATGCACCAGTGGGTGCACGGCCTCGTCAACCACGACGAGGTCACCGGCCTGCTGCACGCGCGCGACAATGTCTCCCTCCTCCACGGGCACACCCACCGTCGCAAGGAGCGTGGGCTCGTGGCGGGCGGCCCGCTCCGCATCTTCTCGCCGTGGGCGGTGGCCGACAACGTCGCGCCGCTGCGCATGTACGACGTGGCGGAGGGGCTCCTGCACCCGCTGCCGGCCCTGGCGGCGCGGCCCGATCCGCTCGCCGCCGTGTGCCGCGACGTCGAGGCGATGGGTGGCGTCGTCCTTCGGGACGTGGGCGCGCTCGGCCGGGGGTAGGGGGCCGCGGCAACAGCGGGAGGGCGGAGCGCCTCGGGCTCAGCGGCGCGGCGCGAGAGGCGGAGCCGGGCTCGGCGAAGGTGCAGCGCCCCGCGTGGATGGAAGAGGAGGCTCCTGGCCGGGAGCTCAACCCCGTCGATCCGAAGGTCTACTTCCTCGCGACATATCTGCCGAGGCCATCCCAAAGCTTGGCGACCCCCGGGGTTTGGGCGTGGGGATCGAGCTCGAGTAGCGGCGGGGCGCTGCGGCGGGGGCGGGTTGGCGAACGGCGCCGGGTCGGTGCGTAGCTCGAAGTCCGCGCGACTCCGGCCACGCGGTGCTCACCCACGGTTCATCATGTGCGTGGCGACCTGCCCGAGCGCGCTGGAGAGCCCGGCGCGGACCTCGTCGTCGGCCACGACCTCGGCCAGGGCGAGGTCCATGCAGCGCATCCAGGCGTCGCGCGCGGCGCGGTCCACGGTGAAGGGGAGGTGGCGCGCGCGAAGGCGGGGGTGGCCCTTCCGCATGACATAGAGCGGCGGCCCGCCGAGCCAGCCGGAGAGGAACCAATAGAGCTTGTCGCGGCTCTCGCCGAGGTCGGGCGGGTGCATCGCGCGGAGCGTGGCGACGTCGGCGTCGATTGGGGTGTCGGCGTCGGGACGCGCATCCATGTGGTCGTAGAAGCGGTCGACGAGGCGGCGCACGGCGGGGTCACCGCCGAGGGTGTCGTAGAGGGAGGAAGACATGTGGGGGGGGCTAACGTGGCTCGGGGCGGGGTACGACGGCGAGCGGCCGGCTGCCCTACTCGATCGCGATGGCCAGCCGAGGGCGGTAGCGCGGGCGATCGGGCGCGTCCTCCCCTGCGGAGCGCACCACGCCGTCCACGATGCGGATCCCATCGGGGCTATACGGATCTATCGGCGCCGTCGGCAGCCATACGGGCACGAGGTCCTCGACCCGCGCCGGCGGCTTGCCCCCGGCCCACAGGAATAGCCGGGCGGCGACCACGGTGGTGAGGACCTCGCGGCCTGCGGCCACTGCAGCCTCGGTCGCGCCGATGCTCAGGTAGGAATAGTCGGTGCCGACCGCCGCAGCGTGACCGGCGGGGTTGTTGAACAGCTCCAGCACCAGCTCGGGCCCGACCGGCGGGACCACGGGCGGGGCCAGGTCGCTGGCGACGGGCGCCTGGCCAAGGGTGAGGCGCGCCATCGCGGCGAAACAGGCGGCGTCGATCTGGGCGCGGGTTTCGGCTGGATCGTAGACCGCCGCCGAGACCACCG
>CAJBVW010000321.1 GCA_903959175.1 uncultured Pseudomonadota bacterium | reverse complement strand
GGTGTCCGAATCGGTGTCGGCGTCCGCCGCGGTGTCCTTCCCCACGTCACTGTCGCCGCCGACGCTCACCGCGCCGGGGCCGCACGCGAGCAGCAGGACGAGCGTCACTCGACGAGCGCGGGCGCGAGGGTCACGAAGCCGAACGCGTAGCCGACGCCGGTGCCGACGCTCCAGAGCAGCTCGCCGTCGGGGTCGACGCGGTCGAGCCGCCCGGCGACGGAGAAGGCGACGAAGGTGTCGCCGCCGTCGAGGCGCTCGGCATCGCCGAGGACGAAGCTGTAGACCTTCGGGTCGGGGGTGTAGTCCCAGATCTGGGTGGCGGTCATCGTCTCGCGGTCGAGCTCGTACTCGATGGCGCGGCTCGTGGTGGCACCGGCGCCGTCGTTGTCGAACACGAGGAGGTGGTCCGCGTCGATCATCTCGAACTGGTGCTGGTGGCGGAAGCGGCTGCCCTCGAACGTGAAGTCGGAGGGCTCGCCGCCGATCACGCTCCCGCAGGTGCCCGCCCGATCCACCTCGAGGATGCTGGAGAAGTTGCGGAGGCCGAGCACATAGGAGTCGGTCTCGGGCACGTAGTCGAGCGCGTTGGCGAAGGTCCAGCCGAGCTCCTCGTCGTCGCCCGCGTACTCGGTGGGGTCGAAGCAGTCCCACGAGGTCCAGATGTCGGTCTGCGTGCCGTCGGGGGCGATCTCGACGATGCGGTCGCCGCGTACGTCGGTGCCGTCGGCGCCGGGGCCGTACTTCACGCCGATGGCGGCGAGGGTGCCGTCCGCGAGCTCCACGAAGTCGTGGGAGAGGAGCGGCACGGCGAGCTCGTCGGAGGTGGCGCCGTCCCAGGATACGTGCACCAGGGCGCTGTCTTCGGCGGGGTCGCCCGAGACGCTCGCGGCGTTGTAGACGACGCCGGAGCCGTCGCTCGCGAGGCGCACGCGGTACACGTCGAGCCCGCGGGCGTCGAGGTGGTACCACACGATCTTCCCCTCGGGCGAGAGGATGACGGCCGCGGTGGTCGCGCCGATGAGCGGCGTGAGCATGAACTGGTCGTGGCCGCCGCCGGTCACCTCGAGCGAGGGGAGCTCGGTGGGGAGGGCGCCGGTGGTGTAGGTGCCGGTCGCGAGCTCGGATCCCGTGGAGTCGAGGATCGACCAGGTGATCTCGGTCGCCGCGGGCACGCCGAGGAGGAGGGTCTGGTGCTCGGTGGCGGCGGCGTCCACCGCGACGTCGAAGCTGCGCTCCTCCGTGCCGTAGCGCACCGTCGCCGCCGTGGGCGCGTCGATCGACCAGAGGAGCGTCGCGACGGTCGCGACGTCGGGGCTCAGGACCACGTCGGCCGAGAGGACCTCGGGGCCAGCCTTGCCTCCCCCATCGGTGCAGCCGACGAGGACCAGCGCGAGGGCGCCGAATACAGAGTTCTTCACGACGGCTCCACCACGGAGAGGAAGATGGGCGCCGGGTTGTAGCAGCGGCTGCAGCGCAGGGCGAGCATCCAGGTGCCGTCGCCCGAGAAGCCGGAGAAGGCCCCGTCCGTGCCGGTGGCGAGGGCGAGGTCCGCCGCGGTCTCGCCGGTCAGCGGCATGGTGTAGAGCGTCGTCGCGTTCAGCTCGAGGTCGAGGAGCTGCGTCTCGAGCGAGGCGGCGGTCTCCCCCTCGTAGAAGGCGATCATCAGCCCGTCGATGTCCTCGACCGCGATGGGGTTGCCCTGGCCATCCACCGTGAGGGTGGACCAATCGACGGTGTAGGGGCCGGCCGCCGGGATGGACACGGGCGTGAGGGACTCGAGGTCCGACTCGACCTCGAGCAGGCCGCAGCCGTCCGCCACGCTCACCTCGGTCGCGGTCTCCGTCGCCGAGGGTTCCAGGAACGTGATCATCCGCGCGCCCACGCCCGCGGTGGTGCCCTCGGTCAGGAGCACCATGAAGGTGCCGCCGGCCTCGGTGTACTCCTCCTCGACGTCGATGGAGGTGCCGAAGAAGCTGAAGGTCGCGAGGTTGATGCAGGCGTTCGCGCCGTCCGTGTTGTACTCGACGTACCCGGAGATGGCGGACTGCTGGAGATCGTTCGCGGAGAGCGCGGCCTCGACCTCCTCCTGCGAGTAGTTCGGGAAGCGGACGAGGCCGAGGTTGTCGATGTCCGCGAGGGGATCGAGGCCGTGGCACTGCAGATCGTGGAGGACCTCGTCCCAGCACAGCGTCACGTCCTGGCCGGACGCGGTCGCGATCGACGGCACGTCGAGGGCGCCGGTGAAGGAGAAGTTGTTGGGGTCCGCGAGCTGGCCGGCGACCGCCGCGGGCGCGGTGTCGTCCTTGTCGCCGCCGTCACAGCCGGGGAACACGAGCGCCGCGAGGAGCGCGAAGGGCAAGGCGGAACGCATGGGATCCCCGGATCAGTAAGGAAAGAAGCCGACCTCGAGGTCGTACGAGAGGGTGCGCGTCGCGTCGTCGAAGCTCGCGTACCCCGCGACCTGCCAGGCGGCGTCCACGTAGGTGAACAGGACGGCGGCGTGGCCGAAGTACTCGGGATTGAAGCCGTAGGCGCGCGTGGTGCCGATCGCGACGGAGGGGTCCTCCAACCCGACGGCGGCACAGGCATCGGTCGTCGTGACCGCGACGGCGTCCGTCACCTCGAGGGTGTACGCCCACGCGCAGTCGGCGCAGTCCGTGCGGGCCTCGGTGGAGGCGAAGGTGAGGGTGACGCGGCAGAGCTCCTCGCCGTAGCCCTCGTCCCCGAGGAACACGATGTCCTCGGTGCCGGCGTAGGCGCCGTCCCCCTCGACGCCGCTGCCGACGATCTGAAGGAGGCCCTCCGTGTCGGCGTCCGTGTCGGTGTCGGTGTCCGTATCGGTGTCCGTGTCCGTATCGGTGTCCGTGTCCGCATCGGTGTCGGCGTCGGTGTCCGCATCGGTGTCGGTGTCGGCGGGCGCGGTGTCGTCGGCGGGGAGGTCGCCGCCAGCGCACGCGAGGAGGGTGTAGGCGAGGAGGAGGGTGGTCACGCCGCCACTGTAGCCCGGCCATGCGGGGCGCCGCGCGGGTTTACCGGCACGTCACGGCGGCCCGTGACGGCCCTCACGGCCAAGAGGCCAGCGGCCTCGGCGCCGCGCCCGACATACATCCCGCCTCGTGGAAGCCACCCTCGCCCGCAACCTCGCCGACGTGGTCCGCCACGCCCTCGGCCACGCCCCTCCCACCCCCGCGCTCGTCCTCCACGACCGCGCCTCGCCCCTCGCCCGGGGCCTCGCCGAGGGCTACCGCGCCGCCCTCCCGCACGCCGTCGTCCTCGACTTCGACACCCTCACCGTCGCCGACGTGATGGCCGCGATCGGCGCCCTCCCCCCGGGCAGCCTCGCCGTCCTCGTCCAATCGACGCGCTTCGACATGGGTGACTTCCGCTTCCGCCTCGAGCTCTTCCGCCGCGGCCTCCACGTCATCGAGCACCCCCATGTGGGGCGCATTCGCGACGTCGAGCTCCCCCTCTACATCGACGCCCTCGCCTACGATCCCGCCTACTTCCGCGGCCTCGGCGCCGCGCTCAAGGCCCGCATCGACGTGGCGAGCACCATCACCGTCACGTCGGCCCACGGCGCCCTCGTCTACAGCGGCCCCTTCGAGGACGCCAAGCTCAACGTGGGCGACTACACCGGCTTTACCAACGTCGGCGGCCAGTTTCCCATCGGCGAAGTGTTCACCGAGCCGGTCGACCTCGAGGCCGTGAACGGCGTCGTCACCATTGGTGCGTTCGGCGCGGGCGACTTCTCCGTCACCTTCCCCGAGCCCCCCTTCGCCCTCACCCTCGCGCGCGGCCGCGTCGTCTCCACCGACGGCGCCCCCCCGGAGTTCGCCGCCATCCTCGCCCAGATCGCCGCCGAGGAGGGCGAGGTGTGGGTCCGCGAGCTCGGCTTCGGCATCAACCGCGCCCTCACCCGCGCCCGCCGCGTACACGACGTGAGCACCTACGAGCGCATGTGCGGCGTACACCTCTCACTCGGTGCGAAGCACGCCGTCTACCCGAAGGCCGGCTTCAACAAGCGGAAGACGCGTTTCCACGTCGACGTCTTCGCATGGGCGGAGCGCGTCGACATCGACGGGCACGCGATCTTCGCGGGGGAGATCTACCTACTTCCGTAAGTTGTCCCCAACTGTGGACAAGCCTAAGGATCACGCTCCAAGCTCACGATCATCGGGGGGTGTGAAAGGGCGTCGGAAGCCTGTTTCCGATCACGACGCGGCGCGCATGAGGGGGTGGAGAACCGGAACGAGGCGGAGGCGCGGGGAGCAGCCCCGAGCCGCGCGGAGCGACCGTCCCCGGCGGGTGAGAGCGGGTCCGGCGCGGGCACCCTACGTGTGTGCTACGTTCGGCGCAGTACGGAGGCCCCATGGGGGACCAGGCCCGCGCGCCCCGGGTCGCGCCGCCGCAGGACACGCAGGGGCTCGCCCGCGGCGGGCCCACGGCCAACGGGATCGCCAACGGAACCGCCGAGCAGCACCGCAGCCTGCGTGGGCAGGGCCGGCGCGGCAACGCGGCGATGACGCAGGATGCCGGGCTCGCGTGCGGGGTCGACACCATCGATCCGATGGAGCTGCTCCGCGAGGACGACTCGTGGCGGGGCCGCGGCAACCTCATCAGCGACCCGCCGGTGCGGGACGAGGCGAACCCGCCGAACAAGGGCATCGTCGAGGACCAACGCGTCTACGAGCAGCGCTACGACGCGGCCGCCGCCACCATGCAGGCCCAGGAGGCGCGCGCGGACGCGATGCTCGACGGGGACGGGAACGTCACCGACAACCGCTACTGGTTCACCCGGGTGTACCAGTTCGTCACCCGCGGCGAGCTGGAGGAGGCGCGCGGCGCCACCTTCCACTACCCCAGCTACGTGATGCAGTCGGTGCGGTACTTCGACCAGATCTACGCGGACAACCTGGCCGCCGCCGACAACGGCGGGACGGTCGAGGACCACTGGGCGCGCGCATTCGAGGTCGCGGCGGACGAGCACGACACCACGCTCGTGAGCGGCCTCGCCACCGTGGCCGAGGCGGGGATGCTCAGCGTCAGCACGCTTCTCGGCGGCTCTGCGGGCGGCGCCTGGCTGGCCAGCGCCACGGAGGAGGTTGCGCGCTCCACCGAGTCGCTCGTGGCGTCCATGCAGGCCCACATCCGCTACGACCTGCCCCGGGCCGAGGCCTGGGTGTTCCGCAGCCACTACGCCGGCATGGAGGACGCCCGGATGGCGAATTTCCAGCCGGACTTCATGTCGATGTCGGGGATCTTCGACCGGGCAGCGGCGGACATGAACGACGAGATCGCGGAGCGCACCAACCTGCCGGTCGACTGGATGCCGCGGATGCTCCAGGACTGGGCGATGGACCACCTGCTCGAGGCCAACATGGGCTCCGAGCGCGCCGACACCTGGCAACGGGCCGAGGCGCTCGCCGAGAGCGGCCTCGAGGGGAACGACCCCTACCTGGACACCGGCGCCGCGCTCAGCGGCAACACGACGACCACGTCGCAGCCCGCCGGCGCCGGTCTCCAGCACCTGCCCGAGGCAACCCTGCGCCCGTCGATGGACGACCCGGCCACGGTGCTCGACGACAACGCCGTCCGCGCGGACGTAGCCGCCCACGGCGCGGCGGCACGCACCACCGGCGAGCGCATCCGGATGATCCGCGGCCTCCTCGCCGGGGCCACCTTCGACGACGACGAAACCACCCTGCTCGAGATCCTGCGCGGCGCGGTGGTCGCAGGAGACGCGGTCACCGTGATCGACGGCGCCAACGCCTGGGACTTGGCCCACGCGACGGATGGGGACGAGTACGAGCAGCTGCGATCGTTCTTCCAGCAGCGCTACTACGGGAGCACCTCCCGATCGATGGCGGTCACGCTGATCCGGCGGTGCGTGGACGGCGAGACGGCCGAGTGGGAAGAAGAGATGGTCGCCGATCTCCTCGTGGCCCGCCACGCGGTGGACGGGCGGGAGATCCTCACTGAGCTCGGCCGCGTGTACGAAGGGGGGGGCTTCGCGGAGGGGCGGAGCAAGGTGCAGTGGCAGCTCGACGGGAGCGACCAGGACCGGGTGGACGCGCTCTACGAGGAGTAGGAGATGACCCGACGTCGCCTGGGCGGTCTGCTCGCCGGGATGCTCCTTGCCTGTGGCGGCGGCCCCCCGCCGCCGGCCAGCCGGGTCGACGGGATCGTCGGCACGCGCGCGCGCGCCCTGCGCGACGGGGGCCTGTCCGTCGCCGGCGAGTCGCTCGATGACGCGCTGCTCCTCGCGATCCTCGACGATCCGCGCGTGCCCGAGCTCGTCGATCTCGAGCTCTTCGACAACGCCCTCACCGCCGCGGGGGTGCGGACCCTGCTCACCCACGCGAAGACAGCGCAGCTCCGCGTCCTCCACCTCGGCTCCAACCCCATCGGAGACGACGGGGTGATCGCGCTGGCTGAATCTCCGCGCCTCACGACGATCGAGCGCCTCGAGGTGGGCGCCACCGCCGCCACCGCCGCCGGCATCGGCGCGCTGGCGCGCTCGCCGCACGCCGCCGCGCTCCGGCTCGTCCAGGTGGGCTACCAGCCCCTCGGGGACCCCGGCGCCGTCGCGCTCGTCGCCCTCCGCGCCGGTGCCCTGCTCGTCAAGCAGGCGGCGATCGGCGGGCCGGGGGCGCGCGCCCTGCTCGCGGGGACTGCGGCCGGGAGCCTCGTCCTCGACGACAACCCCCTCGGCGCCGGCGGGCTCATCGGGCTGGCCGCGCTCGCCCCTGAGATGACCGCCCTCTCGCTACAGCGCACCGCGCTCGGCGCAGCGGACGCCGCCGCCCTCGCCGCGCTCCCCGCGCCCGCCCTACGCGCCCTGTCGCTGACCTACGCCCCCCTCGGCGACGACGGGGTGCGGGCCCTGCTCGGCGCCCCGTGGTTCCCGACGCTCCGCACGCTCGACCTGACCGGCACGCGCGCGACCACCGCCGCCTACGCCGCGGCGCGCGCGGCGTGGGGGGAGCGGCCGGGGTTCAGCGGCGGCTAGCTCACACCAGGAAGTACCGCGGCGCGACCTCGACGCTCTTCCCGGCCAGCACGCGCTCGCCGACGATGGCGTGGGCCTCGCGGTGCACGTCCTCCCAGGTGAGCACGGTGGCCTCTTCCAGGGCGAGGCACTGGGCGATGCCGGGCACGTACTTCTGGCCGAGGGCCTTGGCGGGCAGGCCGGGGAAGTGCTCGGTGCAGTCGCCCTCGATCTGCCGGACGAAGCCGGCGAAATTGCGGTCTTCCGCGGCGACGATGAGGCGGCCGGTGCGCCCGATGCTCTCGTAGACGAGCGGCATGTCGGGCGGGACGAGGGTGCGCAGGTCGATGATCTCGAGCTCGATGCCCTCCTTCGCGAGGGCGTCGGCGGCCTTCATGCAGGTCCACACCGCGCGGCCCCACGCCACCACGGTCACGTCGCGGCCGGGGCGGCGGATGATGCCCTTGCCGAGCGGCACGGCGAGGTCGGCGGTGATGTCGGGGACCTCCCCGCGCATGATCGACTTCTTAAGGGCGAGGATGCCCTCGGCGTCCGTCGGCTCGCCGGGGAAGGCGGGGCCGAGGGCCTGGCGGTACATCCACTTCGGCTCGAGCACGACGACCGGGCCGCGGTACTTCGCCGCGGACATGAGCAGGCCGTACACGTCGAAGGAGGTCGACGGCATCACGATCGTGAGGCCGGGGATGGGGGTGAAGTAGCCGTCCAGGCTCATCGAGTGGTAGACCGCGCCGCCGCCGAAGGGGTCGACCGGCATGCGGAGGACCATCGCGAAGTTGGAGCGCCCGTTCGTGCACCAGTAGAGGTTGCCCATGTGGACGAGCCAGTGAAACGCGTTCAGCGAGTAGTCGCCGAACTGGATCTCGGGCAGCGCCACGAAGTCGGTGTGCAGGCCGGCGCCGCAGCCGGTGCCGACGATGAGCGGCTCGTTGAGCGGCGCGTCGATGACGCGATCCGGGAAGCGCTTCTTCAGGCCGGCGGTGGCCGTCATGACGCCGCCGAGCCGGCCCACGTCCTGGCCCCAGAGGGCGGAGGGCTGGTCGCGCAGGATGTTGTTGAGCGCGGCGCGGATGGCGCCCGCGTACGTGATGTTGGTCGCGCCGGACTGCTCGGGCTCCGGGAACTCCGCGAAGGGCTTGCGGATGTTCTCCATCACGCTCTCCGGCGGGGGGTCGGGCTCGGAGCGCACCTGGTCGAGGATGGCGCGCACCTCCTCGTCCTGACGGCCCATCACGTTCCCGAGCTCGTGGTGCGCGAAGAAGTCGCGGCCCTCGCCCTTGATGCGCGTGAGCACGTCGCGCGCGGTGAGCGCGCCGCGGTCGACGAGCTGCTGGCCGAACTTGATGAGGGGGTCGTCCTGCGACAGGTCGTAGGTCACGTCCGCCGCGGAGGAGTGACCGTTGAACCGGGGCAGATCGTGCACGTGGATGAGCACGGGCGCCTGGTTCTCGGTGATGTAGCGGGCGGCCCGGTAGGTCGCCTGGTACACGTCCTGGAAGTCGCGGCCGTCACACGCGATGCTCGCGACGCCGAAGCTGCCGGCGTAGTCGCGGAAGCTCTTGATTCCGCGGCCCTCTTCGGGGGTCGTGGAGATGGCGATGCGGTTATCGGTCACGAGGATGATCGTCGGGAGCGACCACACGCTCACCGCCGTCATCGTGTCGTGCATGTCGCCTTCGGCGGTGGTGCCGTCGCCCACGATGCCCATGGTGAGGGCGCCGGTGACGCCCTTCATCTTGAAGCCCATCGCGTAGCCGGCGGCCTTGCCGAGCTGCATGCCGACCGGCGACTGCACCGGGAGGATGCCGAGCTCCTTCATGTCCAGGTGGTAGACCATCTGGCGGCCGCGGCTCATCTCGTCCGTGTCCTTCGAGAACTGCTGGCGGAGCAGCTCGAGGGTGAACGTCTCGTGGCCGTGGAGCTTGACCCACATCGCGCACAGCGCGCCCGAGCGGTAGTGCGGCACCATGCCGAACTTCTCGAGGGGGACGAGCTTCGAGAGGGCCAGCGCCGTGGCGGTGCCGTGGATCTCCTCCCCGGGGCCCCAGATCGCGAACTTGACCTCGCCGCGGCTCACGAGCCGGACGATGTGCTCCTCGACGCTGCGGCTGCGGCTGCTGACCTCGTAGGCGAGCCGGAGCTCGTCCTCCGTGGGAGCGGGCATGTCGGCGTAGGTCGGGACGTCGAGGAAAGCCATGGTGCCTCCGGGCGCGCAGCGTCTAACACGCTCGCCCGGCAGGGGGCGCGACCGCTACTTCCGCGGGGCCTTGGCGGCGGGGGCGGCCACCGGCGGCGGGGCCGGGGGGGGCGGCGGCGGCGCGGGCGGCACGGCGGCGATCTTCGCGGCGAGCTGGTCGTACACGGCGCGATCGGGCACGCCCTCACACTCCACGAGGCGCGCGCGGGCGGCCTCAACGTCCCCCTGGGCGAGGGAGAGCTGGCCCTCCAAGCAGAACCAGGTCACGACGTTGGAGGTGGCCTTCGCGGCGTCGAGCAGGGCGCGGGCGCCGGGGATGTCCCCCTTGCGGAGGAGGGCGTCCTGCGCGACGCGCTGGGCCTCCGGGCTGTTCGGCTTGAGCGCGATGGCGGCCTTGGCGGCGGCGAGCGCGCCGTCGTCGTCGGCGGCCGCGTACTTCGCCCGGGCCAACCAGAAGAAGACCTCGGGCTTGTCCGTGAACGCGGTGCTCGCCGCGGTCAGCGGCGCCACGGCCTCCGCGCCCTTCCCGGCGCCGAAGAGCGCGCGCCCCTGGCCGAGCAGCGCGAGCCCGCAGCTCGGCTCCTTCGCGAGCACAGCCGCGAACGCCGTGTTCGCCTCGTCCCACTTGCTCGCGCTCAGCGCGGAGAAGCCGGTCCCGTAGTCGTCCCCGACCTCTTCCCCACACTTCCAGGAGGGGGGCACGGGGGGCGCGGGCTTCTTCGCCTCGGCGGCGAGCGGGAAGAGGAGGGCGGCGAGGAGGAGGACGCGCATGCGCGCAAGGTAGCACGCGGCAGAACCGCCGTTGCGCTCACTCCGCGCGGCTGTCCCATGTGACCGCGCTCACCGCGAAGCTGCTCGTGTCGGAGCGGCCGCTCCAGCCGACCTGCCCCGACGTGACGGCGCCGCCCTCGTAGAAGCCTGCGCTCGCGAAGACCTCCTCCACGTTCGGGTTGTCGTTCTCGGGCAGGCCCTCGGCCTCGTCGATCGGCACCGTCGCGCTCACGTGCACGAAGTCCAGGGTGTCCCCGGCGGGGACGGCGTCGGTGGGCGCCGCGAAGCGGATCGTGCCGTCCGACGTCGTCACCGCGAGATCGACCGGCACCGCCAAGCTGTCGTGGCAGATCACGAGCATGTCGTACTCGGTCTCCCCGAAGAGCCGCCCGTTCGGCGTGTGCGTGGTCGCCAGCTCCGTGCGCGTGAACACCGCGGCGCCCTCGCCCCGCGTGACGCCGATCGTCACGTCCACGGCGTCTCCCTCCATGCCGTCCCCGCCGAGGTGCCCGACCACGGTGCGCGCCGCGCCGATCGTGGCGAGCACGTCGTCTGCGGAGAAGCCGAGGGGGGAGTCCTCGTCGTCCGCGAGGGAGATCGACTCGACCTCCACGCACTCGGAGCCGGTGGTGAAGCCGCAGCCGACGAGGAGGAGGAGCGAGGCGAAGCGGAGCATGTGGAAGGGTAGCACCGGGACGATCAAGGTGCGAGCTGGTCGATCAGCCAGCCGCGGAAGCGCAGCAGCTCGGGGTCGAGCCCGGTGACCGGCTGGGTGGAGAGCACCCACGCGAGCGTGGGCGGGGAGAAGCCGCTGTCCTTGCGTGCGGCGTCCTCCAGGCCCCGCGGCAGGTCGCCGCCGGCGTCGAGGAGCGCGCGGACGTCGACGAGATCGCGCACCGCCCACCGGGAGAGGAGCGCCGTGAGCTTGTTGGCCAGGATCTCGCGCGGGGTGTCGACAAACACGCCCGCCTCGTGCTCCACCGGTGCCTCGACGGTCGCGACGGGATCGGCCACCAGATCGAGCGGGAACGCCTCCGCGCCGTCCGAGACGCGGAGCCGCCGAAACGCCGGGGACGTTTGGAGCACATCCACGACCAGGCCCGCGGCACGGAGCCTCCTCTCGACCTCGGCGGGCAGACGCTCGAGCTCCGCCCGGCCGTGCCAGAGGAGGTCGAGCTCCCGCGTGGTGCGGTGTCCGAGGTGGTAGCCGCCGAGCGCACCGCCGCCCGTGAGCGCCCAGCCCAGGCCCGCGAGCAGGCTGAACACCCGCCGCTGCAACGGCGTGAGCTGGCTATCCACGCGTCGCCCACCGCTCCGTGAGCCACACCCACAGGGCCTCCTGGGCGCCGAGCCGCCCGCGCAGCCCCGGCACGGCCGCCGCGATCGCGTCGCGACCGGCGATCACGATCGCGTCGTCGGGCTTCGCCTGCCGCAGGAGCACCCCGGTCCAGTACAGGCGCTCGTCGGGGTCCCCGCTGTGGAGCTTCGCCCGAAACTCCTCGAGCGTCAGCTCGTTGTCCCACAAGAAGTAGGGGCGCCCGGCGGGGTCGCACAACTTGTCGAGCGGGGTGGGGACGAGCACGGGGACAACGTAGCCTCGCGGGGGAGGGGGCGGCGATGGGTTCGTTGGCGGCGAGTCTCAGCCGGAACCCGCCCCGCGCGGCGGCGGCGCGACGTGGCCAAGGCGCGGCGCGCGACGAAGAACGCCGCTGCACCGCCGACGCCGATCCACGCCGCACGCGGCTACCCGAGATCGAGGGGATCCCCCTGATCCCCCCGATCTCGGGTTGGTCCGCGGGGCGAGATCGGGCGAAAAGCTACCCGAGATCGAGGGGATCCCCCCCATCCCCCCGATCTCGGTTGGGTGCGCGGGGCAAAGGGCTACCCGAGATCGAGGGGATCCCCCTGATCCCTCCGATCTCGGTTTGGTCGTGGGCGCGCGCTCACTGTCCGCCGTGACCGCGGGCCCCCTCCACGCCCGCCCCGCGCGAGGGGGCGTCACCCGAAGGGCGGAGACCGGCGCCCGGGCCGGGCTCCGTCGG
>CAJBVW010000320.1 GCA_903959175.1 uncultured Pseudomonadota bacterium | reverse complement strand
TGGGCGGTGCACGACTACGCGGGCACCAACGTGCGCGCCGACAACACGATCCCGACGGACCCCGAGGCGTCCTGGCTGACCGACAACGTCTACCGGGCGCGCCCCGCGGCGGACCCGGCGGAGCTGCCCGACCTCGAGGTCGACTTCGACGATCAGTGTGTGGCGGACTGCACGTATGGCCCGGTGGCGCTCTCGATCCAGGTCACCAACGTGGGCGCGCGGTCGGTCGCCGCCGGGGCCGAGCTGACCGTCTACAGCAACGGCAGCGCGGGCGAGCGGCTCGTGGCGACCGTGGCGCTCCCCAACATCCCCGCCGGGACGCGGCTCGAAGGGATCCAGGTCGATCTCCCCATCTCCGCCCTCGACGACGGCGGGTGGATCGCGCGCGTGGACGCCGCCGGGGTCATCGGGGAGTGCGACGAGGACCGGAACGAGGCGCGGTGGACCGAGCCCGCGTGCCCCTGAGGGGCGTTGGGCCCGGCCTCGGTCGCGGGCTCGCCGAACCCCTACCTGCCGACGATCCCACCCAACCCACGCGCCCGCTCGCGCAGGTCGATCTCCGGCGCGGCGAGGATGGGCCCGGTCACGACGGGCCGCGGCGCGAGGCCGGAGCTGCGCTTCCAGGCGAACTGGCGGTTCACGAGGTACTCCGTTCCGTCTTCGGCTTGGTAGGCGGAGAGGTCGTAGTCCACGCCGTCGATGCGGAGCAGGTAGAGGTCTTCGTAGAGGGGCTCGAGCGTGCTCCCCACGTTGATGCCGGCGGCGTCGAGGTCCGGGGCGGCGGCGGAGAGGGACTCACCGTCCCAGGTGAGGGTCAGGGTGCCCATGTGGGGGTCGTACCAAGTGCCGGCGAGCTCCTCGCCCGTGCCGGGGTCTCCGAGGAGCGTGGGGGCCTCGCCAAGCGGCGTGGGGAGGTCGGCGTAGGCCTCCAGCGCGGTGACAGCGGTGGCGGTGAAGTCGTCCCCGTAGCCGTTGGAGAGCACCGCCACGACCACGCGCTGCTCGGGCAGCACGTAGAAGGTCGAGGTCATGGCCAGCGTGTTGCCGCCGTGCGACCAGAGGGGCACGCCGTCGTAATAGCCGTTGTAGCCGCTCCAACCGTTGTTCACGAACAGGCCGTAGCCGTAGCCGTATTGGTCCGGCGTCAGGTTGGGGTACGCGCCGACCTGACCGCTGGTGAGCTCCGTGCGGAGGGTGTCACTCAGCACGTCCGTGTCACCATCGACGAGGAAGCCCCCGAAGTGTGCCATGTCCTCGGCGGTGGACCACACCATGCCGGCGGGCCGGATGAAGGCGTTGTCGATCGCCTCGAAGGCGCCGAACTCGAACGTGGGCTCGTCGAAGAGGTCGAAGTCGTCGGGGTCGTCGATGGTGTAGCCGTTGCCGATGGCGTAGTCGCCGTCCGCCACGACCTCGGACATGCGGGCGTAGGTGCGCGTCAGGCCGAGCGGCGTGAAGAGGTCCTGCTCGGCGATGTCGGCCCAGGCGCGCGCGTCCAGTCGCTCGGTCATCAGGCCCGCGAGCGTGAAGTTGGGGTTGCAATAGCTGAAGTACAGCCCTGAGGTGCCCGGCTGGTACTGGCCCGCGGCGAAGGCGCCGACCGCGTGGTTGCTCAGGTACGCGTCGTCCGGGTTGTCCGTCCACGGGGTGTAGTCGAACATGCCGGACTGGTGGGACAAGAGCTCGTGGAGGGTGAGCGAGCCGGCCAGCGCGGCGTCGTCCGCGAAGACGAGGTCGGGCACGATGTCCGCGAGGGTGTCGTCGAGGGAGAGGACGCCGGCGTCGACCTTCTGGAGGGCGAGGATCGCCGTCATCTTTTTTGTGTCGGAGCCGATTTGGAAGAGCGTGGTGGTGGCCACCGCGTCATCCGTGTCGGGGTGGCGGGTGCCAAACGCCTCGCTGTAGACGATGACGCCGTCCTTCCACACGGCGACGGTGGCGCCCGAGGCGTTGGAGGCGCGAACATCCGCCCGTGCCGCCCGCCGAACGGCGGCGGCCGCCTCGGTGTCGGTGTCGGTGTCGGTGTCGGTGTCGGTGTCGGTGTCGGTGTCGGTGTCGGTGTCGGTGTCGGTGTCGGCCGCCGTGTCGGGCTTGTCGGCTTCGGAGGTGCAGGCGAGGAGGTACAGCAACATGGGATCGGCTCCGCGGAGGGACAGGCGGCAGCGTAGCCGGGTGTTCCGCGGTGCGCCCCCGCCCGCGCGAAGCTCAGCCCCCGAGGCCATGCTCCGCCATCACCGCAGCGTTCTTCGCCTCGCCGGCCTGGAGGGCGGGGCGTGCCGCGAGGCGGTCGGAGTAGGCCTGGAACGTGGGCGTCGGCTCCATCATCTTGAACCGGAGCATGTAGCGGAGGGTGCCGCCCACGATCACGTCGGCCATGGTGAAGCGGTCGCCGAGGAGCCACGGGCCGCGGGCGAGGCCCTGCTCGAGCGTCTGGACCATGCTGTCGAAGCTGCCCCAGCCGACGGAGCGCGATCCGGGCATGGGGCGTTCCGGGGTTTCGGGGCAGGGTGATCCGGGCCCCGCACCACGCGCTCCCTGCGGCACGCTCCCATGCGCGTTTCCCGGCGTCAACCCCAACCCGGTTAGCCCTGGACAATGCCGACCTTCACCACCGAGACGACCCTCCCGGCCAGCCCCGCGGCGACCTTCGCGTTCATCGTCGACCTCACGAAGTGGCCGCTGTTCACGGGCTACGGCCCGCTGCCCGGCATCGTCGAGGCCAGCGTGGACGGCGGCGTGTTGTTGCCGCGGGCGGTGGAGCGACACAACGCGGCGGCGGCGCGCGCGTAGGGGGAGGTGTCGGCGCGGGCGGACCGGAGTCGGGGGATGCGCGGTCATCGGGGGACTCCGGTCCTCTTTTGAGGACCGGAGTCGGGGGATGCGGCTCTATCGGGGGACTCCGGTCCTCTTTTGAGGACCGGAGTCGGGGGATGCGCGGTCATCGGGGGACTCCGGTCCTCTTTTGAGGACCGGAGTCGGGGGATGCGGCTTTACGCTGGCGCCTGGACGCGTTTGGGGAGCGCGCTCGCGCCTCCGTCGCGCGGCCACGAGCGCCAACGCGAAGGGAGCGGCCCCCAGCCGCGCCTCAGCGGGGGCTCAGGGCTCGCCGCTCAATAAACGGTGCATTCGGCCGCCCCGGGACTCGCGTGCGCGGCGTCGCTCATCGGTCACATGCCAGGGGCATGCTCCCTCTTCGCTCCTTGCGCCCGCGGCCCCG
>CAJBVW010000319.1 GCA_903959175.1 uncultured Pseudomonadota bacterium | reverse complement strand
GCGGTCCCCAAGGGGAGCGGCGCCGCCGCAGGGTGGTCGTGGCCAACAGGGCGAACGCAGCCAACAGCCCGGCGTCGCCGCCAGGCGCGGAGGCGCAGCCGCAGCCGGGCCCGGTCGGGTCGTCCGCCCCCGGACCGTCGGCGTCCGGATCCTCGCCGGCGCCCGGATCCTCGCCGTCGCAGTCCTGGTCCACGCCGTCGCCGGCGATCTCGTCGGCCTCCGGATTGATCTCCGCGTCCTCGTCGTCGCAATCGCCTCCTTCGGCGACGTGCGCGTCGGGCGCATCGCAGGCGTCCACTGAGGCATCGGGATCGCCGTGGGTGTCGCCGTCGGCGTCGGCGTACCAGGTGGTGCGGTCGGCGTCGTCCACGTCCGCGTCGGCGTCGTC
This sequence comes from uncultured Pseudomonadota bacterium, assembly GCA_903959175.1. Classification (GTDB taxonomy): domain Bacteria; phylum Myxococcota_A; class UBA796; order UBA796; family SXON01; genus CAJBVW01. The sequence goes on along the minus strand of CAJBVW010000319.1, from coordinate 2,432 downwards.
GGCCGCGCCGTCGCAGTCCTCGTCGGTGTCGGCGCCGTCGCAGACCTCGGCCGCGTCGGGGTTGACGCCCGAGCGCCCGTCGTCGCAGTCGTCGCCGACGGCGACGTGTCCCACAGGCTGGTCGCACGCCTCGAACCACCGGCCGGGGTCGCCGTGCCCGTCGCCGTCGCCGTCGATGTAGAAACGCGTCTGCGTCTCCAGATCCACCGTGGCGTCCGCGTCGTCTGCGGCCCCGCTGCAGTCCTCGTCCACGTCGACGGCGTCGCACACCTCCGCAGCGTCCGGGTGAACGTACGCATCCGCGTCGTCACAGTCCGCGGCGTCGGCCACGTGACCGGACGGCACGTCGCAGGCCGAGGTGGGCGCCGCGGCCGACCCGAAGCCGTCCATGTCGGCGTCCGCGTACCAGGTGGCGAAGGTGGTCGTGTCCACGCCGGCGTCGTCGTCATCGGCCGCGCCGTTGCAGTCGTCGTCCGTGCCCAGCGCGTCGCACACCTCGGTGGCGCCCGGGTTCACCGCCGCGTTGTCGTCGTCGCAGTCGTCGGCGGCGGTCGCGTAGCCGGTGGGCAGGTCGCAAGCCGCGAGCGGGGAGCCCGGGTTGCCGTGCCCGTCGCCGTCGCGGTCCATGTTGAACGTGGTGTACCCGGAGCGATCGACCCCCTCGTCCGCGTTGTCGGCGAGGCCGTTGCAGTCCTCGTCGGTGTTCGCCGCGTCGCACACTTCGGTCGCGCCCGGGTACACGGCCGCGTTGCTGTCGTCGCAGTCGCTGGCGTCGCTGCCGTGGCCGGCCGGCGCATCGCAGGAGCTGACGCTGGCCGAGGCATTCCCGGTGCCGTCCCCGTCCGCATCCGCGTAAAACGTGGTGAACCCCGCGCTGTCCACGCCCGCGTCCGCGTCGTCGGCCGCCCCGCTGCAGTCCTCGTCGGTGTCCCCGGCGTCGCAGACTTCGGTGACGCCGGGGCGCACGGCCGCGTCGGTGTCGTCGCAATCTCCGGCGGTCGACACCCGGCCGGCGGGGGCCTCGCATGCCGACGCCGCCGAGCTGGCATCGCCGTAGCCATCCCCGTCGTTGTCGGCGTAGTGGGTGATGAGGCTGGCGGAAGAGACGCCGCTGTCCACATCGTCCGCCGCGCCGCTGCAATCCTCGTCCACATCCGACGGATCGCACACCTCGGAGGCACCCGGGTTGACCAATGCGTCGGCGTCGTCGCAGTCGTCGGCCGACCCGTACCCGTCGCCGTCGTCGTCGACGTCGCCGTTGTAGAGGTAGGCCTTGCCGGTGCCGCCGCCCCAGAGGGGGGCGGCGATGAGCATGTCGTCGAGCCCGTCGGCGTCCACGTCGCCCGCGCTGGCGACCACGAAGCCGAAGTAGTCGCCGTCGCGAGTGGTGCCCTGGGGGGAGGCGACCGCCGTGGTGCCCACGCCCGAGGCTTCGCCGAGAAACACCTGCGCCCGCCCACGCCGCGTGTCGTATTCGTGGTCGCCGGCCGCCACGTCGTCATGGCCGTCCCCGTCGAGGTCGCCGACCCCGCCCACGGCGAAGCCGAGGATCCCTCCCCCCGCGAGCGTTGCGGTGGCGGTGGTGCTCACCCCGGTGGCCGAGCCGCGGTAGACGTACGCGGTCCCGCGACCGAACGCACCGACGATCACGTCGTCGTAGCCGTCGGCGTCCACGTCGCCCGCCCCGCCCACGGCGTACCCGTGCCGCGCGTTGCTGCTGGCGCCCGTGAGCGTCGTGGTTGGCGAGGTGGACAGTCCCGTGGCGGACCCGTGGTACACGTAGGCCCGCCCGGTGTTGGAACTGTAGCCGTACTCGCCGATCACGACGTCGTCGTAGCCGTCGGCGTTGACGTCGCCGGCCCCGTCGAGCCCGTTGCCGAAGAGCCCACCGACCACCGTGCCGGTGAGCGTGGTGGAGGCGGAGGTCGAAACGCCCGACGCCGACCCGTGAAAGACGTACACCCGGCCGGTGGAACCGGCGTTCCCCATCGCGCCGACGAGGAGGTCGCTGTAGCCGTCGCCGTTGACGTCGCCGGCGCCCGACACCGCCTGGCTGTAGTTGGTGTCCGATCCAGAGAAGGTGGTGGCCGCGGTGCTCGACACGCCGGCGGCGGAGCCGAGGTGCAGATAGGCCCTGGAAAGACCGTACGCCCCGACGATCACGTCGTCGTAGCCGTCGCCGTTGACGTCCCCCACGCCGTCCACGTGGCGGCCCAGATACGCATAGGTGGACGCGCCGGTGATGGTGGTGGTGGCGGTGGTGGAGAGCCCACCGGACGACCCGTGGTATACCCACGCCCCGCCCCGGTAGGTCGAGTGGGCGTAGGAGCTGATGATCACATCGTCGTAGCCGTCGCCGTCAACGTCGCCCGCCCCAGCGAGCGACGTGGCGAACCACGTGCTCGTGCCGGCGATCTCGGTGGTGGCGGTGG
>CAJBVW010000318.1 GCA_903959175.1 uncultured Pseudomonadota bacterium | reverse complement strand
TCGCTCGCGAGCGTGCGCGCGGCGAGGATGCGGGCGCGCGGGTCGGCGTCGTCGAGGCGCGCCACGGCCGACACCGAGGCCGGCGCGAGCACCGGGGCGGCGGCGTGGGCCACCCGCGGGGAGCCCATCGCCAGCAGGAGGGCGGCACACAGCGCCGCGCGAAGGGCCTGGAGGGCGGCCGCCGCTCGGGGCGGCCGGTCCCGGCGCGTCCGCGCGCCGGACCAAGCGCGGAGCGCGCGCCCGGAAGGGCCTGACCCTGGCCCGCCGGCCTCCGGCGGGGGCAGGGGCGCGCCCGGTCGAGTGGATTCCACCGGGCGCCCCTCGATCACATCTTCTTTACGAGCGAGTTGATCGTGTTGAAGGTCGTCGTGACCTGGTGCTGAATGCGCAGGCCCTTCTTCTGGTGGTACTTGAGGAGATCCGACCAGATGGAGGTGATCTCGGCGCGGACCTGGTCGTACGAGCGGGTCTCGATCAGGGACATCAGGTGGTTGACCGCGGGGGGCAGCTCGGCGTCCGCGTAGGACTCGCTGATGCGGGTGACGGCCTCGACGAGCTGCTGGTGGAGCGGGTGCTCGGGGGGCAGCGCGCTGGCGTCGGGCTCGTCGGCCTCGTCGATCTCGACGGCGGGGAGGTCCGCGATGGCGGCCTCGGCCTCGGTGTCCTCGATCTCGACCTCTGGGGCGGAGAAGGTGTCGGCCAAGCCCGTGGGCTCGACGGCGGGCGCTGCGGGCTCGGCGGCGACCGGCTCGGCGGCGACGGGCGCGGCCTCGGGCTCGACGTAGACCGGCGCGGAGGCCGGCGCGGGCGCGACGCGCACGGGGGCGGCGAGGACGGGCGCGGCGGCGACGGCGGACCCGAGGGGCGAGAGGCCGCGGTCGGTGAGGAAGCTGCCCGGATCGCCGAACATCTCGGCGTAGTCCACGAGGCGGAAGCCGCCCTTGATGGCGTTGGGCCCGAGCTCGTTCTGGCTCTCGATGATGGTGGAGCGGCCGGAGGTCGCGGGGTCGAGGTGGACGGCGGGGGCGAGGATGGCGTCCACCTGGAGCTTCGCGGCGCCGATGTGGACCGCGGACGCGCCCTGGATGCCGCGCGCGGCGATGCTCGACCCGGCGAGGCGGAGGGTGTCGGCGTGCAGGGTGTCGGCCTTGACGGCGCCGCCGATGTCGACGGTGCCGGCCGCGCGCATGGTGCCGCCCGTGTACGCGCCGGTGATGCCGACGTCGCCCCCGGCGTCGACCCGGGTGCCCTCGACCGCGCCGAGCACCGCGATGTTCCCGCCGGCCGCGAGGGTGGTGACGTGGGCGTTGCCCGCGACGGTGACGGAGCCGCCGGCCTGCACGCTGTCGGCGCGGGTGTCGCCCTGGATCGTCACGTCGCCCGCGGCCTGGATCGTGCCGCCGTCGACCGGGGCGTGGATGAGGATCGAGCCTGCGGTGCTCACGATCCGCGTGAGCGAACGCCCGAAGTTGGTGTGGAGGACGATGTCGCCCTCGTTCTCGATCACGACGCCGGCGTCGGTGATCTGGAAGTTCACGCCGGCGGGGACGACGAAGGGCTGCGGCTTGGTCATGGCGAGCTGCCTCGGGAAGGGGACCGCCTCGGGCGGATGCGCGGGAGGGGCGGGTGCGCTGGTATGCTATGGGCGAGGGGGGCAGCGCGTCAACCGCCGCGCGGACGTCGGCATCCCAGCGTATCGTGCGTGCCGACGCCGGGCGCGGAGCGGAGCTCCGGGACGTCGAACGGGAGGGGAGCCGACCCGGCCCCTCTCCCGTGCTGAATCCTCTCGGAGGATCGGCGGATCAGCCGATCAGACGGCCTTCTCCGTCTCCCGCGTGCCGTCCCCCGCGGGCTCGCCGTCGGGGAAGAGGTCAGGCGGCACCGGCACGGGCGCCGAGGCGCTCACGATGGTGAAGGTGACCTTCTCGCCGTCGAGGTCCGCCAGGATGCTGCCGCCCTTCATGAGGCGGCCGAAGAGGAGCTCGTCCGCCAGGGGCTTCTTCAGCTCGTCCTGGATGACGCGGCCCATCTCGCGGGCGCCGAACTCGGGCTTGTACCCCTTCTCGCCGAGCCACGCGCGGAGCGTGGGGGTGATCTGGAGGGTGACCTCGCGCGCGCCGAGCTGCGCGGAGAGCTCGAGCACGAACTTGTCGACGACCTTGAGCACGACGTCCTGGGAGAGCGGGCCGAAGGCGACCATCCCGTCGAGCCGGTTGCGGAACTCGGGGGGGAAGGTGCGGTTCACGGCGTCGTCCACGCGGCGGCCCTGGTCGGCCCGGCTGAAGCCGGGGCTGGGGCGCTGGCCCTCGCGCACGCCCGCGTTGGTCGTGAGCACGAGGATGACGTTGCGGAAGTCGGCCTTCTTGCCGTTGTTGTCCGTGAGCGTGGCGTGGTCCATCACCTGCAACAGGATGTTGTAGATGTCGGGGTGCGCCTTCTCGATCTCGTCGAGCACGAGCACGGCGTACGGCGTGCGGTTCACCGCGCCGGTGAGCAGGCCCTCCTGCTCGAAGCCGACGTAGCCGGGGGGCGCGCCGATGAGGCGGCTCACCGTGTGCTTCTCCATGTACTCGGACATGTCGAAGCGCAGGAAGGCGACGCCGAGCACCTCTGCCAGTTGCTTCGCGAGCTCCGTCTTGCCGACGCCGGTGGGGCCGGAGAAGAGGAAGGAGCCGACGGGCTTGTTCGGCGCGCCGAGGCCCGCGCGGTTGAGCTTGATGGTCTGGGTGACGGCCGCGATGGCGTCATCCTGGCCGTAGATCCGCGCGCGGAGCATGTCGGGGAGGCGCGAGAGGTTGATCTGCTCCTCGTTGCTCACGGTCTTGGGCGGGACCCGCGCCATGCGGGCGACGACGGCCTCGATCTCGGCGAGACCGACCACGGAGCCGGGCTTGTGGAGGCGGGCGGAGGCGCCGGCCTCGTCGATCACGTCCACCGCCTTGTCCGGGAGGTGGCGATCGTTGATGTGCCGCGCGGCGAGGCGTGCGGCGGCCTCGATGGCGTCGTCCGAGTAGGTGATGCCGTGGTGGGTCTCGAACTGCTTGCGCAGGCCGTGCAGGATGAGGATGCACTCGTCCACCGAGGGCTCCGCCACGTCGATCGTCTGGAACCGGCGCGCGAGGGCGCGGTCCCGGCCGAAGGCGGCGCGGTACTCGGAGTGGGTGGTCGAGCCGATGCAGCGGAGCTCGCCGCTGGACAGCGCGGGCTTGAGCAGGTTCGAGGCGTCCATCGAGCCGCCCTGGGTCGCGCCGGCGCCGATGATCGTGTGGATCTCGTCGATGAAGAGGATCGACTTCGGCTTCTCGTCGAGGGCCTTGAGGACGGCCTTGAGGCGCTCCTCGAAGTCGCCGCGGTAGCGCGTGCCCGCGATCAGCGCGCCCATGTCGAGCGCGTAGAGCTTGCTGCCCTTGAGCAGGTCGGGGACGTTGCCCTCGTGGATGCGGCGCGCGAGGCCCTCGACGATGGCGGTCTTGCCGACGCCCGGATCGCCAAGGAAGAGCGGGTTGTTCTTGCGGCGACGGGCGAGGATCTGGAGCGTGCGCTCCAGCTCGGCATCGCGGCCGACGAGAGGGTCGATCTTGCCGGCGGCGGCGCGCGCCACGAGGTCGACGCAGAAGTTGGAGAGGGGGTCGTTGCCGGAGCTCGCGGAGCTGGACTCGCTCTCGGAGCCGCCGCTGGACGCCATCGAGGCCTTGCGCACGGGCGCCTTGCGGACGCCGTGCGCGATGAACGCGGTGACGTCGAGCTTGGCGACCTGCTGCTTCTCCAGCATGTGGACCGCGTGGCTGTCGCTCTCCGAGAACATCGCGACGAGCAGGTTGCCGCCGGTGACCTCGGACTTCCCGGAGGACTGCACGTGGTGCACGGCGCGCTGGAGCACGCGGGTGAACGCGGCGGTCTGCGTGGGCTCGTAGTCCTCGGCTTCGTCGGCGGTGAGCTTCTCCATCTTGTCGAAGAAGGCGTCGAGCTCCTGCTCGAGCTTCTTCAGGTCGGCGCCGCAGGCCTCGAGGCACTCGGCGGTGGTGGGGTCGGTCAGCAGCGCGTACAGCACGTGCTCGAGCGTCAGCAGCTCGTGTCGCTTCTCACGGGCCACCTCCATGGCGAGGGAGAGGGCGATGGTGAGTTCGCGGGAGAGGGTCATGTATCCTTCACTCCGGTTCGGTCGTCACGAGGAGCGGGTACCCACGCTCGCGCGCACGGTCCATCGCGAGCTGGGCTTTTGTTTCCGCAATCTCACGCGTGTAGACACCGGCGACGCCCTTTCCACTCCGATGAACGGAAAGCATGATCCGCGTGGCCTCGACGCGTGTACGGCGGAATACGCCGGCCAGCACTTCGATGACGAACTCCATCGTCGTGTAGTCGTCGTTGTGGAAGAGCACTTTGAACATTCGCGGCTTTTCGACACGGGTCTTCACGTCGACGTCGGGCGCGATGCGCGTGTTCCCGCCGTCGTCGTCTTTTTTGTCGGGGCCGGACCTGAACCGGAGCATGCGTGGGCTCCACGGTGAGGGGGGATCGGGGGGGCCGATCGTAGAAAGGGCCGCTCGCGTGGGAAACGCGGCGGCCCTTGAGGGATTGGAGCGGGTGATGGGATTCGAACCCACGACACCGAGCTTGGGAAGCTCGTGCTCTACCAACTGAGCTACACCCGCATTCGCGCGAGCATGTATACCCGGTGTCTGTACTCGGCAAGGGGGGATGCGGTGCGGTCGCTGGCGTGTCCGCCCGCGGTCGGCGCCTTAATCAGATCCGCGAGGCGCCCGGCGGACGGGACGGAGACACGCCCGGTAGACGGGCCGGAGACAGGGGGGACGTGACCGGCACCGAAGGCACCACCGAAGCACCGCAGCGCCCGCGTCCGGCGCGGCGGCGTCGCTGGAGGCGCGTGCTCGTCCCGGCCGGGGGGCTGGTGGCCCTGCTCGCGCTGCTTCAGTCCGAGCTGGTGGCGCGCATCGCGGCGCGGGCGCTGGAGCGCGCGGGCGAGTCCGCCATCGGCGAGCAGGTCACGATCGGGCGGATCGAGCTGGACTACCTTCCGCTCCAGGTCGAGCTCCAGGGCCTCGTGGTCACGCACGAGGCGACGGGGGAGACGGTCGCTGCGGTGCGGACGATCCGGGTCGAGCCGGGGATGGACGGCCTGCGCGTGGTGCTGCGGCGGCTCACGATCGACGCGCCGCAGGTCTCCCTGCACGTCGATCCCGACGGGCTCCGCGAGCTGCGCGGCCTCGCGAAACAAGGCGGGGGCGGCGGCCCGGCGGCGACGCGCTTCCCGTGGCGTGAGCTCGTGATCACGGAGGGGCGGTTGACCCTCGACTCTCCGACGGTGGACGTCGACGTGGGCGGGATCGAGGCCGCGCCCGGCGCCGCCGACACGACGGACCTCCGGGTCGGCACCCTCGAGCTCGGCCTCGGCGACATCCGACAACACGCCGCCGACCTCTCCTTTCCGGGGCTTCAGCTCGCGCCCGACCGCCTCGTGGCCCCCGCGGTGGACGTGCGCTTCGAGGCTCTCACGCTCGATGGCGCCCTCGCCGTCATCAAGGGGGGTGCCGTCGGCGGAGACCTCTCCTTGCATCTCGATCTCGGCCGGCTCACGAGCGGTGGGCCGCCGGGCTCGGGCTACGTCGAGGGGCAGATCGACGTCGACGGCACCTTCGGCGGCACCACCGACGCGCCCGACGTGACCGGCGCCGTGGCGGTCAGCGGCCTCGTGCTCTGGCACAAGTCGACCAAGGGCGTCCTCAGCGCGACCCGTATCGGGGACGCCCACGGGCCGTGGGGGCTCGTCCCCGGTGACCCCGACGCCGTCACCGTGGGGCCGCTCGCGATGGCCTGGGACGACGGCGTCCTCGAGGTCGAAGCGCGGGTCGAGCCCGCCACGGGGAAGCTCTCCGGCGGGGTGCAGGCCGAGGGCCTCTCCTTCGCGCAGGTCATGCAGTCCACCGGCCTGGCGCCGACGCCGTGGGTCGACTTCCGCGCCGACCTCGAGACGCACGTAGTCGGCAGCGTGAAGCCCTTCCGCCTCGACGGGCCCTTCGAGGTCAACGTGAGCGGGCTCCACGTCCACGACGGCCCCGTGGCCGCGCGCTCCGACCGCCTCCTCGACGTGGCGGCCGGCACCGTCGTGGGGGACCTGATGGTGGACGCCGCACACCTCGTCCTCGACGCGAAGGTGGCGACCGCCGGGACCCGCGGGCACGCGCGGGCGGACATGGGGTTCGCGGCCCACGGCCCCCTTGGGGTGGACGTCGACTTCTCCGCGTTGGACCTCTCGGAGCTCGCGCCCCTCGGCGACGCCGGGCTCGGCGGCACCGCGGAGGTGCACGGCTGGGTCGGCGGGCGCTACGACCGGCCGATGTCCGCCGAGGGCACGTTGAGCGTCGTGAACGCGGTTGTGCTCGGCCTCCCGCTCGCGGATCGGCTCGACGCCACGCTCGACAGCGACCTGCACTCCCTCCACTTCACCGACATCCGCGCGCGGCTCGGGGAGACCGACTACCGGGGCGACTTCGAGATCGCCTTCGCGGACCCCATGTACATCGACACGCAGGTGTACGTGAACAGCGGGCACATTCGCGATCTCGCCGGGATCTTCGTGGACGTGGGGCCGATGGACGGGCTCGTGTCCGGGACGGCGGTGCTCTCCGGGGAGCCCTACCACCTCGACGGCGACATCGCGCTGGAGCTGCGTGACGTCGACCTCTACGGCGAGCGGTTCCCCTCCGGCGTCGCGACCGCGTGGATGGACGACGGCACCTTCACCCTCGAGGAGCTCGTGCTCGCGCGGGGCCCCGAGTCGGTCCTCGCGCGCGGCTCGATCGGCCGCGGCTACGTGATGAACGTGGACGTGCTCTCGGACGGCTTCACCCTCGAGCGCCTCGACCACCTCTCCCCGCTCGGACTCCCCCTCACTGGGGACATCGTGCTGGACGCGCAGATCGGGGGCACGCTCTACGATCCGGCGCCGCGCGGGCGGCTCGCGATGACGCACACCTACTACGACACGACGGGGCTCGCGGACACGAACGTCGCCTTCGCGGCGGTGGACGGCGTGCTCGGCTGGAAGGGCGGGGTGATCGGCGACGCGCTGCGGACGCGCGGGACGCTCGGCATGTGGGGCGAGCAGCCCTACGAGGCGGAGGGCGTGTTCAGCCGCTTCCCCGCCCACCTCTTCTATCCGCGCGGGCAGGACGGGAGCCCGGTCGAGGCCCGCCTCTCGGGGGACCTCTCGCTCGCCGGCCGCTTCGGGGACAGCCCCACGCCGGTCGACATCGAGGGGCGCTTCGACCGCGTCGAGGCGAAGTGGGACGGCCACGAGCTGCGCGCGCCGGAGCCGTGGGTCTTCGCGGTCCACGGCACGAGCATGCAGGTGCCGGAGCTCCGGCTCCGCGGCAACGACGGCACCGAGGTCGGCTTCGAGGGCTACACCACCGGGCGCGGCCAGCTCGCGTTCCGCGGCGGCGGGAAGGTCTCCCTCGACCTCGCGCGGGCCTTCGTCCCCGAGCTCTCGCTGGCGCAGGGCATGGCCGACGTGGAGGTGACGATCGAGCGCGACGCCGGCGGTCTCCCCCGCGCCACGCTCTCCGCCACCCTGGAGGACGCCACCCTCCGCTCCGGCTACTTCCCGGCGGACTTCGAGGACGTCTCCGCGACCATCGAGGCCACGTCCGAGCGCTACCTCATCCGCGACGTCACGGCGGACGTCGGCGGCGGCCGCTTCGTGAGCCGCGAGAGCCGCATCGACGCGGAGGGGTGGTCGCCGAAGCGCTTCGAGCTCGAGGGCACCCTCACGGACGCGCGCGTGCGGTACCTCGACTACCTCCCGTCGATCGTGGGCGACGCGTCGCTCCGCTTCGACGGCCCGGTGGACGACCTCCTCCTCTCCGGCGACATCGGCATCGACGAGATGGAGTTCCGCGAGCGCATCGACTGGGAGGCGATGGTCCTCTCGCTGCGCCAGGAGCGGCTCACCGGCAGCGCCCCGGTGGAGGGCGCGCGGTACTTCAGCATGGACCTCGACGTCCGCGCGGACGACAGCATCCGCCTGCGCAACAACGTGGCCGACGCCGACGCGAGCGCGAACCTCCGCATCGTCGGCGACACCTCCCGCCCCGGGATGGTGGGGGAGATCCTGCTGAACCCCGGCGGGGAGGTCTACCTCCACGAGCGCGAGTTCGACGTGACGCGCGGCGAGCTCCGCTACGTCGACCCCTACACCTTCGACCCCGACCTCGACATCCTCCTCGAGACGGACGTCCGCTCCCACGAGCAGGACTACCACGTCACCTACGGCGTCACCGGCCCCTTCTCGGACTGGCGAACGAACACGGCGTCCGATCCCTACCTCGCCCAGGCGGACGTGAACGCGCTCCTCCTCTTCGGCGTGACGCGCGAGGAGCTCGAGCGCTACGGGGGCCTCGGCACCGCCCTCGTCGCGGAGACCGGAGACCTCCTGCTCGCCCAGACCGCGATCTCGCGCGCGAACCTCTTCATCATCGACCGATGGAGCCTCGTGAGCGGCATCTCCGAGCGCGGGTCGAGCGTCGTGACGACAGACCTGCGCCTGGTCGCCGAGAAGCAGGTCGGGGAGTTCGACATCACCGTCGAGAAGGCGCTCGGGGCGAACGTCGCGAGCGACTGGTACGCGTCGGTCGAGCGGCGCATCGCGGAGCGGCTCTACGCCACCGCCTACGTCGCCACGCGGCAGGAGGGGCGGTCGCTCCCCATCGGCGCCGCCTACGGGGCGGAGTTCAAGTTCAAGTGGGAGCTCGATTGAGGCGCTCCCTCCTCGCCGCGATGGGGCTCCTCTGCGCGCCGGCCGCGTGGGCGGAGGACCCCGCGCCCCTTCCGCTCACGGAGGCCCTCCCCGCGCTCGTCCCGCTCGAGCCCGCCGCGTTCGACCCCGCCGTCCCCGCCGCCGTCCGCTACACCGGCCGCATCGTCGCCCTCCGCAGCCTCGTGGCCCCCCGCGGCGGCCTGCCCGCGGAGAGCCTCGAGCCCCTCCTGCGCGTGCAGCAGGACACCCGCTACGATCCACAAGCCGTGCGGCAGGACATCGCCGTCCTCCACCGCGTGCTCGACTTCGCGCGCGTGGAGGTCGACGTCGAGGACTGGGTCGCCTTCGACGCCGAGGGCCAGCCCGTCCCCGCGGTGAAGGTCGAGTACCGCGTCTACCCGCCGCCGCGCCTCGCGCGCGTCACCCTCCGCGGCGCGCACGCCCTCGCGCGTCGGGAGCTCCTCGGCGCCATCGGCCGCGAGCCGGGGGACCCCTTCTTCGCTGAGGACTCCGAGCGCGCGCGCGCGGCGGTGCGCGGCGCGTACGCGGCCATCGGCTACCCGAACACGACGGTGGCGGTCGACGCCCCCACCGACGACGACGGGAAGGTCGCGCTCACGCTCACGATCGACGAGGGCGCGCCCAACCACGTCACCGAGGTCCGCATCCGCGACGGCGGCGCGCTGACCGAGTCGGGCGTGCGCTGGACGCTCGGGCGGGTCGGGCTCGGCCGCGGCCGCACCTGGACCGACGAGAAGCTCCGCGCCGCGCGCGAGGCGCTCACCGGCGCCCTCCGCGCGAAGGGCTACTACGAGGGCCGCGTGGTCGTGCAGCTCGACCCCGTGCCGGCCGGCGGCGAGCGGCTGGTCGTCATCGTGGACCCCCGCCGGCGCTGGACGATCGTGCGCGACGGCAAGCGGCTCCCGACGAAGGCGCGCATCGTGGACCAGCTCTCGCTCCTCGAGGGGCCGCGGCTGTCGCGGCGCTACGGCGAGGAGGCGACGCGGACGCTGATGGAGCGGCTCCAGGCGGCCAGCCACATCGAGGCGCGGGTGGGCGTCGCGGTGGAGGAGGCCGAGGACGCCGTCACCCTGCGGATCACGGGGGACGCCGGCCCGCGCCACCGCCTCGGCACCGCGCGCTTCACCGGAGACCCGAAGTACCCGACGCGCTACCTCGTCGGGGCGCTGAAGGAGGCGAGCCCGGACCTCATCGCGCGGGGGCGGATCTCCCCGGAGGCCGTGAACGCCGCGCTCGAGGTGCTCCAGGAGTTCTACCGCTCGCAGGGGTACCTCTCGGCGAAGCTCGAGCAGGTGTCCTTCGTGGAGCGGGCGGCGGCCGAGCGCCACGGGGCGGCGGTGGTGCCGGTGGACGTGGAGATCCACGTCGAGGCCGGGCCGCGCGCGATCTTCGACACCTACGAGGTCGAGGGGGAGGGCCTGGACGAGGCCGGGGTGGACGTGGGGGCCCTCCTCGACGAGCTCATCGGTGAGCCGCTCAACCCCGCGGAGGTGGAGGCGCGCAGTCGCCGCCTGGTCGAGGCGCTGAACGAGCGTGGCTACCTCGGGGCGGACGCCCGCGCGTCCACCGTCGTCTCCGCCGACGGCACCGCCGCCGCCGTGCACATCGTCGTGACCACCGGGCCGACCGTCTACCTCCGCTCGGTCATCCTCCGCGGCCATCGGCGCACGCGCCGCGCCGTCATCGAGCGGGAGATCGACCTGCGTCCCGGCGAGCCCCTCGCGCCCTCGCGCGTCGCGGCCATCCGGCGCCGCCTCTACGAGCTCGACCTGTTCAGCCGCGTCTCCGCGGACCTCGTGGGCGACGAGGACCGCGTGAAGGACCTCATCGTGGAGGTCGAGGAGCGCCCGAACCTGCACGCGGAGCTCGGCGGCGGCGTCGCGACGGACCTCGGCGTGAAGCTCTTCGTGCGCGGGGGCCATCGCAACCTGTTCGGGCTCGGCCACCGCCTCACGCTGCTCGGACAGGCCGGCGTGGGCTGGGTCGGCGACGGTTGGGCGCTCGACCTGCTCGCGCCGGAGTGGAAGGCGGCGGCGCGGTACGAGGCGCCCAACCTGCCCACGCGCGGCGAGCGCATCGCGCTGGACGTGGTGTTCAACGAGCAGCAGCAGGAGCCGAGCTACCGCCTCGAGCGCTCGGGCGGCGCCCTCGGCGTGCTCCTCCGCCTCGGCGCGAAGGGCTCCGCCGAGCTCGCCTACCGCGTTCAGGCCCGCCGCCTCCTCGACGTCGACCCCGGCGCCGTCGTCGCGGGGGATCCCTGGCTCGACGAGCTCGACGTCACCGACCTCGACGACCCCACGCCCTCCCTCCCGAGCCTCGTGCGGCCGCAGTCCGGGCTCGACCTCTCCTTCGTCCTCGACCTGCGCGACGACCTCTTCAACCCCACCAAGGGCGGCGTCGGCAGCCTCCTCGTGTCCGTCACGGACGAGGTCCTCTCCGACCTCACCTACGTCCGCGGCGAGGCCGGCTGGGCGTGGTGGGTGCCCATCGGCGGCTTCGGGCTCCAGGGCCGGCTCCGCGGCGGCGCGGCGTGGGTGCCCGGCGGCGAGGGCACGCTCCCGCTGGAGGAGCGCTTCCGGCTCGGCGGCGGCGCGAACCTGCGCGGCTTCGCCCTCGACGACGTCGGTCCCGCCAACGAGGTCTCGCGCGAACGTATCGACTACAACGACGGCCTCGCGCCTATCGTGGACTACGCCGGTCGCGACGCCGAGTCCCGCTGGGTGCCGACGGGCGGGGACGCCATGGCGCTCGGCAGCCTCGAGTTCCGCGTGCCGCTGGAGCGCATCGGGCTGGAGAAGTGGGCGGGCACGCAGCTCGCCGTCTTCGCGGACGCCGGCAACGTCTGGTTCCTGCGCCCGGACGTGACCGACTCCCTGAAGCGCGGCCTCGACCCCGCGCTCCGGTGGTCGGTCGGCGTGGGCGTCCGGCGCGCCACGGTCATCGGCCCCATCCAGGTGGACGTCGGGTTCAACCCCGCGCCGCTGGCGCACCGCGACGAGCAGCTCGTGCGCCTCCACGTGTCGTTGGGCGCGCTCTGAGGGATCCGTCTCCCCCGGGTGGCGGAGCGGGGGGCGGTCCATAGGTTATCGGAGCGAGGTCCGATGTTTGGACGCCGGTTCCCACTCTTCCGCCTCTTCGGCTTCCAGGTGCGCGCCGACGCCGGGTGGCTCCTCATCGCCAGCCTCGTGGCCTGGAGCCTCGCGGTCGGCGCGTTCCCCGCGCTCGCGCCGGGTCTGGCCGCCTGGGTGTACTGGGTCATGGGGATCGGCGGGGCCCTCGGGCTCTTCGCCTCGATCCTCCTCCACGAGGCCTCCCACGCCGCCGTGGCGCGGCGGTACGGGCTGGAGACCCGCTTCATCACCCTCTGGATCTTCGGGGGCATCGCCGAGACGGTGAGCGAGCCGCCCAGCGCCCCGGTGGAGCTCCGCGTCGCCATCGCGGGGCCGCTCTGCAGCTTCGCGATCGCCGGGGTCGCCTTCGTGCTCGGGGTGTCCCTCGACCTGCTCGGGGTGCCGCTCGCGGTGACGGCGCTGCTCGTCTACCTCGCGTGGATGAACTTCATCCTCGCGGTCTTCAACCTCCTCCCCGGCTTCCCGCTCGACGGCGGCCGCGTGCTCCGCGCGCTGCTCTGGCAGGCCCAGGGCGACCTCTACACGGCCACCCGGCGCGCCACCCGCGTGGGCCAGGCCATCGGGCTCCTGCTGCTCGCGGCGGGCGTGTTCACCGCGATCCGCGGCAACCTGCTCGGCGGGCTGTGGTGGATCCTCATCGGGTCCTTCCTGCGGCGCGCCGCGGACAGCTCCATGCAACAGATGGAGATCCAGCTCGTGCTCGAGGGGGTGCCGGTGCACCGCATCATGGACCGCGCGCCGCTCGTCGTCTCGCCGGCCACGACGCTCGACCGCTTCGTGCAGGACTACGCCTACGCCAAGGGCCGCATGCGCTACCCGGTCGCGACGGCGGAGGAGCTGCTCGGCTACGTCGACGTGGCGGACGTGCGCGAGATCCCGCGCGAACAATGGGGCGAACGCAGCGTGGCGAGCGTGGTCCACCCGCCGGCGGCGAGCGCGGTCATCGACCCCGACGCCAACGGCGCCGAGGCGCTGCGCCGGATGATCGCGTCGGACGTGACCAGCCTCCTCGTCGCGAGTGACCAGCGCTTGGAGGGGGTGATCTCCCTCGACGACCTGGTGAGGGTCCTCGGCGTGAAGTCCGCGCTCGAGGGGAACACGCGGCTCGCGGCGCTGCGGGCGTCCCAGCTCCGGCGGTAGCCTACGGGCAGGCGACGCCGAAGACCGCGCACGGATCGACGCGGTCGGAGCGGTAGAGGGCGGCCTCGCGCTCGGGGAAGTCGAGGCGCCACTCCACCGTCACGTCGCCGTCGCCGGTGGGGGCGAGCAGCGCGAGGGCGGAGCGCTGCGCGGACTCCCGATCCGCCCACCAGAAGTTGCCGATCGCGAGGTCGAGCCGGCCGTCGGCCCGAAGGTCCAGCCCGCCCCACGCGGGGGAGGTCCAGTCGGTGTCGCCGCGCCACGCGGTCTCGATCCGCGCGGTGCCGGCGGCCTCGTCGAGGACGAGCACGAGCGCGCGGCTGTAGGCGGCGGCCCCGTAGGCGGTGCGGCTGAAGCCGTTGTCGTAGACGACGAGGCGGTCGCCGACGCGCTTGGCGTCGTGCTGGCCGAAGAACCAGTCCGTGTCGGGCGCGGGGGCGCCGTCGGGGCCGAGGAGCGCGAGGTCGCCGCCGACGCCGACCACGAGGTCCACCCCTCGGGTGGCGACGTCGATGCGGAGCACCTGGTCGGGGTTGCGGAGGCTGACGTAGACCTTGGCGCCGTCGGCCTCCACCGCGTCCCACACGGCGTTCGCGTGGTAGGGCGAGGTGTCCCCCGGGCCCCCCGCGGCGAGCGCGCCCTGGGCGACGCCGTCCTCGACCGAGCTCCAGCTCCAGAGGACGTCGTCCGTCGCAAGATCGATCTGTTGGATGACGAAGCCCTCCCAGGCGGCGTCATCGTCGAACGCGGTGCTCTCCTGCGAGAGCGCCCACACCGTCGCGCCGTCCGCGCCGAGCCCGACGTCGTGATGCCAGCTCGACGGGACCTGCCCGGCGCTGGAGATCGTGTCGTCCGCGCGCCAGTCGACCTCGCCGTCGAGGGTCACGATCGTGGGCGCCGTGCTCCCGTCCGCGCCGTAGCCGCCGAAGAGGACGCGCCCGTCTGGGAGCCAGGTGGCGTCGATGTCGCCGCCGCCCTCGTCCTCGAGCTGCCAGCGCGGGCGGCCCTCCGCGTCGAAGAGGACGAGGAACTCGTCGGTGAAGAAGTCGGGGATGTCGGACTCGGGGTCGGTCAGGCGCGCGAGGTTGACGAGGTGGAAGCCCACGTCGGCGTCGTCCCCGGGGACGGTGACCTCGGGCAGCGCGAGGCTGGCGGGGAGGGGCGGCGTCGTGAGCGTGACGGGCTCGGACGGGCCGTTCGGACCCTCTGCAACGCAGGTGTAGGCGGTGTCGGCGAGCAGGCCGCGGAGGGTCACCGGGGCCTCCGCGATGTCGCGGCGGCGGGGCTCGGCGCCGTCGGGAGCGGCGCACGTCAGGAGGGTGGCGCGCGCGGCGGTGAAGACGGCGGCGTGGGCGTCCGTCGGCGAGAGCGCCCCGACGAGCTCCGTCGGCGGCGCACAGGCGGCGAGGAGAAGGCCGACCAGCATGGGGCGCTCTATCCCGCGGATCGGATACGACGGTCCCGTGCGCCTCCTCCACGTCACGGACACGCATCTCGGCGTCGATCGGTGGTACCGCGGGGCCCCGTCCGGCTGGCGCCGCGGGGACGACCACCTCGCAGCCTTCCGCGCCGCGCTCGCCCCGGCCTTCGCCGGCGAGGTCGATCTCGTCCTCCACACCGGTGACCTCTTCGATCGCTCGCGTCCGCCCCCGCGCGCCGTCGCCGCGGCCGCCGCCCTGCTCACCGAGGTCGCGCGCCGCGTTCCCGTGCTCGTCCTGCCCGGCAACCACGACCGCCGCGGCCTCCGCGCGCACCTCGGCGGCGACCTCCCCGGCGTCACCGTCGTCGACGAGGCCGCTCCCGTGCGCCTCGCCGGGCTGCGCCTCGCGGTGGTGCCCTACCTCCCCGACGCCGCCGACTGGGCCGCCGCCGCCGCGTTCGCGTGCCACGGCGGCGTGGACCTCCTCCTCGCGCACCAGGCCTTCGACGGCGTGCACGTCCCCGGCTTCGTCTTCCGCGCGGGCGCCCAGCGCGACACAGTGGGCGCCGCGCACCTCCCGGTGGGCGTGCGGCACGTGCTCTGCGGGCACATCCACCCGCGGCAGGTGGTGACGGTCGGCGAGGCCTTGGTCGTGCACCCCGGCTCGTCCGAACGCACCTCGTTCAGCGAGCGAGCGGAGACGAAGGGGACGGCCCTCTGGGAGCTCGGCGGCGCGCCGACGTGGCGCTTCGTCGACGGCGCGGCGCGGCCGATGCACGTCGTGGACGGCCCCGAGGACCTCGACGCCGTCGGCGCGGGAGACCTCGTGCTCCTCCGCGGCGCGGCCCAGGACGTGGAGGTCGAGCGCGCCGCGCTGGCCCGCGGCGGCTGGGTGTCCCCGTGGGCGCCGCCAACGGCGCAGCTCCCGTTGTTCGGGCGGTAGCGCGACCGCCGATCAGCGGCTCGCGGCCCCGTAGCGCAGGCCGCGGTCGGACACCCGCCAGGCCTGACGGCGCGCGCGCTCGAGCACCGCGAGGAGGATGACGGCGCCGGCGAGCACGGTGTCGGCGCGCTCGGGGGAGACGGCGACGAGGCGGCGGCGCTCCTCCGGGTTGGCGGCGAGGAGGCGGTCGATCCAGCGGCGGAGGGCGGCCGCGGTGAGGGTCGAGCCGTGGACGACGGCGGGGTCGTACACCTCGAGCCCGAGGTCGGCGGCGGCGAGGGTGGTGGCGGTCCCGGCGACGGCGACGGCGGCCTTGGGGATGAGGTCGAGGTCGAGGGTGGCGACCGCGGCGTCCACGTGGGCGCGCAGGCGCGCGAGGGCCGAGGCCGCGACGACCCCGGTGCCGAGGTACTGCTCGGTGAGCCGCACGGTGCCGATCTCGAGGGAGGTGCGCGTGCGGATGTGGGGGCCCTCGCCGAGGATCACCTCGGTCGAGCCGCCGCCCGGATCGCACAGGAGCGAGGGGCCGGGCCCGAGGCCGAGGCCGTCGACGCCGCCGAGCCAGGTGAGGCGGGCCTCTTCCTCGCCGGTGACGACCTCGGCGCGCAGCCCGGTCTTCGCCTTCACGCCCGCGTAGAACGTGGTGGCGTTGAGCGCGCGCCGGGAGGCAGAGGTGGCGATCGTGCGCACCTGCTCAGGGGCGACGCCGAGCTCGCGGGCCCGCGCCGCGTACCCGGTGAGCACGCCGAGGGCGGCCTCCATGCGGTCGGGGCGGAACACGCCGACGTCCCCAAGGCCGCGTCCGAGCCCGACCACGGTCGCCTCGTCGTGCAGGACGTTCCCCGCGTCATCGAGGACGAGCAGGAGCAAGGAGTTCGACCCGATGTCGATGGCGGCGCGTGGCAAAGGGGCTCCCGAGGTCGCGCAACGTAGCGCGTGCGGGCGCGTCCGGTTCGGGCGTGGGGGCGGGAAAGGGCGCGGAACCGGCACGAGGGCGGACGAAACCGGCCCCCGACGCCGTGACGGGCCCCGCGCCCGACGATACCGGGTTCGGGCACGGGTGCGGCGACAAACGCTGCAGGTTCCGGGCTGGTCGGGCCGCCAGCCTCTCGAGGCCCCCGTGCGCCCAACCGATCCGTCCTCCCCCCCACCCGTGGGGGTCTCCCCCGCGCGCCGCGTCGCGCGCCTGCTCCTCGCGCCTGTCGAGCGCTTTCTCGCGGTCGAAGCGTCCAGCGGCATCGTGCTCCTCGCCGCCGCCGCGATCGCGCTCGTGTGGGCCAACTCGCCGCTCCTGGCGCTCTACGAGGCGCTCTGGGCCTCGCCGATCCCGCTCGACCTCGGCGGCTTCTCCTTCGCCCGGGACCTCCGCTGGTGGGTCAACGACGGCCTGATGACGATCTTCTTCTTCGTCGTCGGGCTCGAGATCCGCCGCGAGATGCACGCCGGCGAGCTCAGCCAGCTCCGTCGGGCCGCGCTCCCCCTCGCGGCCGCCCTCGGCGGCATGGTCGCCCCCGCGCTCCTCTACACCGCGTTCAACGCCGGGCACCCGTCCTCCGTCGGGTGGGGCGTCGCCATGGCGACCGACATTGCCTTCGCCGTCGGCGTGCTCGCGCTCCTCGGGGACCGCGTGGCCCCCGCGCTCCGCATCCTCCTGCTCTCGCTCGCCGTCATCGACGACCTCGGCGCCATCCTCGTCATCGCCTTCTTCTACTCGGACGGCGTCGCGCTCGCCCCGCTCGTCGTCTCCGCGCTCGCGTTGGCCGGTGTGCCCCTCCTCCAACGGCTCGGCGTCCGCGCGCTCGTCGCGTACCTCCCGCTTGCGCTCGTCGCGTGGGCCGGCGCGTACGCCTCGGGCATCCACCCCACCATCGCCGGCGTCCTGCTCGGCCTCCTCACCCCCGTCGTCGCGACCGGCGCGGCGGAGTCGGCCAACCTCCGCCTGCAGCACGCCCTCCACGGCTGGGTCGCGTACGGCGTGATGCCGATCTTCGCGCTCGCGAACGCGGGGGTCGCGCTCGGCGCGGCGGACCTCGGGGGTGACGGCTGGCGCGTGTTCGCAGGCGTCTTCTTCGGCTTGTTGCTGGGGAAGCCGCTCGGCGTGCTCGCGCTCTCTCGTCTGTCCGTGGCGGGCGGCGTGGCCCAGGCGCCGCGCGGCGTCGGGTGGACGGAGGTGTCCGTCGTCGGCGTGGTGGCCGGCATCGGCTTCACGATGGCGCTCTTCGTCGCGCAGCTCGCGTTCCCGGCGGGGCCCATGTTGGAGACGGCGAAGCTCGCGATCCTCGCGGCGTCGGCTTGTGCGGGCACGCTCGCCTACGGGCTCGGGCGGCTCGTGTTGCGCCGGCCGGCGGAGGGCGCGAAAACGGAGGCGGAGGCGGAGGGATCGACGGAGGTGTAGGGCGCGGGCCGCGTCGTCTCCGGGGGGCGTTGCGGGGGGCTCCCCCCCGCCCCAAGAAGACGAGGGCCTACCAGCTCAAGTGGTTGGACCAGGAGGGGTTGGTGTAGCCGCCGCCGCCGCTCGTGATCTTGGCCTGATGCCGGCCGTCGACCGAGCTAATCCAGATGTGGGCGCCGCCCTCGCGCGTGGACGAGTAGCCGACGTACTGGCCGTCGGGGGACCAGCTCGGGTCCTCGTTGTCGCCCTGACCCTGGGTGAGGCGGTCCATGCCGGAGCCGTCGGGGCGCACGGTGAAGATGTCGAAGTGCCCGCCTTCGCGGCCGACGAAGGCGATGCGGTCACCCGTGGGGGACCACGCGGGGTCGGTGTTCTGGGAGCCGGAGAAGGTGACGCGCTTCGCCCCGGAACCATCGGCGTTCATCTGGTAGATCTGCGGCCCGCCGGAGCGCTCGCTCACGAAGGCGAGCTTGGAGCCGTCGGGCGACCACGCGGGCGACACGTCGATGCCGGGGCTGGAGGTCAGGCGCGCGACCTCTTTGCCCGCGTAGGGATCGATGGTGTAGATCTCGGAGTCGCCGCCCACGGTGAGGGTGAGGGCGAGTAGGTCCCCGAGGGGGGAGAAGGCGCCGCCGGTGTTGATGCCGGAGCGGCTCGAGACACGGCGGATCTGGCCCTTGCCGAGGTCCGCCACGTAGAGATCGGGGTTGCCCGCCGCGTACGAGGTGTAGGCGATGGCGTTGCCGGTCGCGTTCCACTTCGGCTTGAGGTTGATGCTCCCGTTCTTGGTGACCTGCCGGCGGCCGTAGCCGTCGGCGTCCACCATGTAGATCTCCTTGTTGCCGGTGAAGTTCCCGACGAAGGCGAACTTCGTGTCGAAGAAGCTGCGCTCCTTCGTGACGGTCTGGATGATGAAGTCCGCGGCGCGGTGGCCGAGGCTGCGCACGCCGGTGGGCCCCGCGGAGAAGGCCTTCGCGTCGAGCTTCTCGCCGCCGTCCACCCCGTAGATCCACACCTCGGTGCGGAGCTTGTCGTCGGTGGCGGCGAGGCTGGTCTTCGCGAGGATGGTGGCGCCGGTCGGGCGCCAGTCGGCGAAGTCGAACTCGCCGAGGCGGATGCCGGCGGTGGTGGGCTCGAGGGACGCGTTGGCGTCGAGCACGCGGAACCAGCCCGACAGCTCGAGGTCGCGGCGGACGACGGTCCAGAACTCGTCGGCGGGGCCGGAGCCCTTCGGCATCGGGATGGCGATGGGGACGGCGCGCTCGCCGGGCCGGCCGATCTCGATGAGGACGTTCGTGCGCGGCGTCTCCTGCGCGAGGGCCTCGAAGCACCCCGCGACGAGCAGCGGCGCGAGGAGGACGGCGAGCGGGCGCACGGACGACATCACTGACACTCCTTCCCGGTGAACTTGAGCGTGGCGATCAGGCCGTCGGTGAAGCGGGGCGGGGGCTTGGGCAACGATCCGGTGGACTCGACGGCGCGGCGCGCGGCCTCATCGAAGGACGTGTTGCCGCTCGGTTTCTTCACCGAGGCGGAG
Source organism: uncultured Pseudomonadota bacterium (assembly GCA_903959175.1). GTDB lineage: Bacteria > Myxococcota_A > UBA796 > UBA796 > SXON01 > CAJBVW01. The sequence goes on along the minus strand of CAJBVW010000318.1, from coordinate 16,186 downwards.
CCCTGGACGTTGCCGGCGGCGTCGAGATCGACCGCGACGAGCACCTGTAGCCCCGGGTTCGCGAGGCAGATCGAGCGCAGCGGGGACCAGTTCTTGCCGACGGCCTCGCGCGCCTTCTGCGTCCACCGCGCCAGCTCCGGGTCGTTGACGCCGGAGGTGGCCTCGGAGCCGGCCTCCGTCGAGCCGTCGGGGTTGGACGCGAGGCGGTCCTCCTTGCCGACATCGGCGGAGAGATCCTGCATCGCCGCGCGGCGGCGCAGCTCGTCCATCGCCTTCTGTCGCGCGTCGGCGTTGGGGTCACCCTTGGTCTTCGGGGCGTCCGGCGTCTCGAACTTCATGTCGCTGTTGGTCGGCGGGGGCGGCGGCGCCTTCGGGTCGGAGGCCGCGGCCTTGGGCGCGTCGGGCGCGCGCTCGGCCTTTTGCGGCATGCGCGTCACGTTCTTGGGCGGGCCGGCGAGGGCGACCTGGATGGTGTCCTGCGGCTTGAAGAGGGGCTCGTCCGACGGCGATGAGCAGCGCGCGACCATCACGAACACGGCGAGGACGACGTGGCCGAAGAGGGCCGCGGGGACTTCCCAGGTGATGGAGGGGCCGGCGGCCATACGCTACGGGGCCTCGCCCATGCCCTCGCCGAGGCCTCCGGAGACGGGGCCTGGCTGGGTCACGAGGCCGACCTTGCCGACGCCGGCGTTCTGCGCCAACGCGAGCAGCTGGAGGACCTTCTCGTACGCGAGCGTGCCATCTGCCCGTACGAACACCTGTCGGTCGGGGTTTTCTTTCGCGATCGCGGCAAGTTTCAACTTCAACTCGTCGATCGGGAACTCGTTCTTGCCGAGGTAGTACTTCTCGTCGCCGGTGATCGAGAGCACGAGCTGATCCTCGTCGGCGCCGAGCGCGGGCGCCTCCGCACGCGGCAGCTCGAGCGCCACGCCGGTGGTCATCATCGGCGCCGTCACCATGAAGATGATGAGGAGGACGAGCATCACGTCGACGAAGGGCGTCACGTTGATGTCCGCCATCATCCCGCCGTCGCGGGAGGGGCCGCTCATGCCCATGGCTATCGCCCCCGGTAGTGGCGCTTCACGATGTTCAGGAAGTCGGACGAGAACCCGTCCATCTCGCTGGCGATGCCCCGGATCCGGCTGTTGAAGAAGTTGTACGCCATGACCGCGGGGATGGCGGCGAGCAGGCCGACGGCGGTGGCGACGAGCGCGTGCGCGATGTCGGGTCCGACGGTCTGGATGGAGGCCTGGCCGGTCTCGCCGATCTTCTGGAAGGCGCGGAGGATGCCCCACACCGTGCCGAACAGGCCGATGAAGGGGCCGGTCGAGCCGGTCGTCGCGAGGAAGGGAATCCGGCTCTCGAGCTGGTTGAGCTGGACGTTGGCGGTGCGGCGGAGCGCGCGCTCGATGTTCTCGGTGAGACCGAGGTCCATGCCGCCGGCGCCGTCCGCCGTCGTGAGGCGTTGGAGCTCGACGTAGCCGGCCTTGAACACCTCGGCGACGGGGGCGTTGGGGTACCGCCCGCTGCGCTCGTAGATCTCGTCGAGCGCCCGCGCCTTCCAGAAGGCGTCGAGGAACGCCTGGGACTGCGCGGAGGCCCGGCGCACCGCGAGGTACTTGTTGAGGATGATGGCCCAGCACGCGACGGACATCGCGAGCAGGAGGAACAACACCGCTTGCACGATGAAGTCGGCCTCGAGCACCAGGGCGACGATCGAGAAGCCATCGTTCGCCGCGGCGACGGAGGCCAGGTAGACGGGAAGGACGGGATCCATAGCCTCGGCGGGTAACACGCGGTCGGCTTGGGGGCGGGGCTGTTCTCACCCCGACGCGGGCCCCGGTCGCTACGGAGCCGCGGTGCGACGCCAGCCGTCGAGGGCCTCGGGCAGGCCCGGGCGTAGCTCGAGGGCCTTGGTGTAGGCCTCGGCCGCGAGCTTCATCTGGCGCAAGGCCTCGTAATTCTTGCCGAGCATCGTCCAGGCGCCGTAGTGGCCGGGCAACAGGCGCGTCGTGTTGCGGAGGGCGCGGACGGCGAGGTCGGGGCGCGCGGCGTCGTTCGCGATGTCGCCGATGCCGTTCCAGGCGTAGGCGTTGCACACGTCCATCGTGAGCGCGGCGCGGTACTCCTGGAGGGCGCCGAGGGCGTCCTTGCGCATGCGGCGGTCGTCCCCGGAGTCGACCCGCTTGCGCGCCTCGCCGCGGAGGGCGTCGCCGGTGACCTTGCAGGTCTCGGGGGGATCGGCGGGAAGGGTGGCCGCGAGCGTCGCCATCGGGTCGGTGCTCGGCTGGGCCGTGAAGGTAGACACTGCCGTGGTCGCGGCGGGCTCGGCGACGGCCGGCGCGGGCGGCGCCGTGTACGCCGGGGCGCTCGAGGCGACGAGGCCGGGCGAGGGCGTGTACGTGTAGGGCGAGGTGTCGACCGGCGCGATGCGGGGGGGCGCGGCGCCGCTCCGCGCGGGCGCGACGGCGCCGTTGGTGGTCCCCGGCGCGAAGGCGTTGCCGGAGACGGGCACGACGACGAGCGGGCGGCCGTCCACCACGACGACGCGGGAGGTGGGGTTGCGGACGACGGGGGTGACGTTCGAGAGGACGGTGCCGTCCACCGGGAGGCCTGAGCCGCAGTCCAGCAGGAAGAAGCGGCCCATGTCGTCGACGGGCGACACGCACGTCGTCGCCGGGAGCGCGCACGCCTGCTCGAAGCAGTGCACGCGCAGGGGGTTCACGTCTTCCATGACGAGCTCGCCGCCGAGCGGCGGGCGCGAGAGCCGCACGCTGGCGCTCGCGTCGAACACGCCGACGCCGTTGCAGCCGACCTCCCACAGCCCGACCACACGCCAGGCGTCGCCGTCGCGGGCCAGGCGCGAGCCGTCCCCGTAGACGCTGAGGCTGGCGTTGCACGCGGAGAGTCCCCCGGCGCGGCAACAGTCGAAGCAGGCCTCGTCTGCGGCGTGGGCGTCGAGCAGGAGGGAGAGGAGCACCATGGCGGGAGTCTACAGCGCGGCGCGCGGATCGTCCCGCCGCGAGAGGAGGGACGCGTACACCTCGGCGAGCCTCCCCGCGTGGGTGTCGATGTCGTCGGAAGCGAGCACGGCATCGCGTGCGCGCCCGCGCCGCACCTCGGCGGCCAGCGCCGCCCGCCACGCCGCGGCGTCTCCGGGCTCCACCCGCGACCCGCGCGCGGGCCCGAGGACCTCGGTGACGCCCGGCAGATCGCTCGCGACGACGCGCAGCCCCGCCGCGGCGGCCTCGCGCAGCACCAGCGGGCTGTTCTCCTCCCAGGTGCTCGGGAACAGGAGCACGTCGGCGTCCGCGAAGAGCGCCGGCACCGCGTCGGGCGGGCACCCGCCGAGGAGGGACACGCCGGGGACCTCGGCCGCGCGGGCGCGCACGCCGTCCGCGTAGGTGGTGCGCCCGTCGTAGGGGGGAGAGGGCCCCACGATCCGCAGGGTGGCGGCGCCGGCGGGGAGGCGCGCGAAGGCCTCCAGCGCGATCGCCGGCCCCTTCGTCGGGAGGAGGCTCCCGAGGAAGAGGAAGCGGACGGGGCCCGGCGGGCTGGCGGGGGCGGCGGGGATCGGGCGGAGGAGGGGGAGGGGGAGCCACGTCGCGGGCAGGCCGAGGCGCGCGGGGAGGTGGCGGGAGGGGGAGAGGAAGAGGTCGACGGTGGCGACGAGGCGGGCGAGCGCGGCGCGGCGCGCGGCGACGAGGTCGCGGCGGAGGGGCAGGCGATCGGCGACGGCGGCGGGCAGCGGCGCCCAGAGCGCGGGAGCGAGGCACCGGGCGCACCGCGCGTCGTCGGGGCCGGCGCACCGGGCGCCCGTGCGGTCGACGAGCTGGCCCCGGGCGCACGCGAGCCACGCGTCGTGGAGGGTGACGACCACCCGGGCGCCCTGCGCGCGCGCGACCGCGGGGATGCCCATCGAGGCGCCGGTAAGGTGGTGCACGTGCACGACGTCGGGGCGCGCGGCCGCGCACGCCGCGCCGAAGCTGCCGTCCGCCTCGGCGCGGTCGAAGGTCTCGCGGAAGCGCAGCGGCCGGCGCGAGAGCCCGGCGGGCGTCCATGCGGTCACGACGGCCCCGGCGCGGGCCTGCGCCGCGGCGAGGGAGGCCGCGTACAGCTCGGTCCCGCCGAGGTCCCCGGGGGGCCAGCCGTGCGCGACGTGCAGGATCCGCAGGGCGTCAGCCACGGGGGTTACGCCGGTTCACACGCCCTCGGCCAGGATCTCCTCGGCGCGCTGGCCGCCGGCGAGGGCTTGCAGCTCCTCGTCGTGGTCGTCGCTCACGCGCGCCACGTACTCCAGCGCGTGCGAGAACTGCTCGAAGGGGAGGGCGTCGCCGAGGAGCGTGTGCGTGAAGGACACGGTGTCGTCCTCGAACAGCAGGAAGGCGCCGAACAGCACCTCCGTGTTCATCCGGAGGAGCCGCATCACGAGCTCGAGCTGCGGCCGGGCGCCCGAGAGGAGGGTCGACGCGAAGCGGACGAAGCTGTGGTCGTCGTCCTCGAAGATGGAGATCATCACCACGGTCGAGCCGTACTTCAGCAGGAAGATCCCCTCGCCGTTGCGGTCGGGGTCGATGTCCATCCGGACGAGGAAGTCGCTCACGCGGTCGGCGAGCTGGCGTAGGCGATCGCTCATGGTCTTCGTCTCCGGACGTCCCTCTTTATACGCCACCGGACGGAGAGGGCGGCCTCGCCACGACTGAGGGCGGCCTCGCCACGGGAGAGGGCGGCCTCGCCACGGGAGAGGGCGGCACCGTCATCGCCGCGACGGCCCGGCGCGCACGGACGCGTAGAGCGCCTCCAGCCCGTCGAGGTGCGCGGAGAAGCGCGGCGGCGGGCGCACGGGGGGCGTGGTGCGGGAGGCCTCGCGGAGGCAGGCGGCGAGCGCGTCGACGTCGCCCGGGGGGTAGAGCCACCCGTCCACCCCGGGCGCGACGAGCTCGGCGATGCCGCCGATGTCGGGCGCGATCACGGGGCAGCCGGCGGCGCGGGCCTCCAGGATCACCAGGGGGGCGTTCTCCGGCCAGAGGGAGCCGAGCACGAGGGCGCGCGCGCGGGCGAGGTGCCCGGGGACCTCGTCGGTCGCGAGCGGCCCGTCGTTCGGGAGCGCGGCGACGTAGGCGGCGTCGGGGCCCGGGGGCCCGTGGACGCGGAGCGGGAGCCCGGTCGCGGCGCGCGCCCAGGCCTCGCGCACGAGGTGGGGGCCCTTGTGCGCTGCGAGGGTACCGAGGAAGAGGAAGCCGGCGTCGGGGTCGGGCGCGCGCACCGCTACGGGGTCGACGCCGTGGGGGAGCACGAGCGGCGCGGGGAAGCCCTGGGCGGCGGCGGCGGCGGCGATCCAACGGCTCGGGCTCACGATGCGGGCGCACCGGGCCGCGAAGGCGTGGATGGACGCGTCACGACGGGAGAGGGCCCCCTCCGCGAGGGGAGGCGCCACCCCCCCGGTCACCCGCGCACGCACGCGCCCCGGCACCCGGTGCCAGAGCCGCTGCACCCGCGCCGGACCGACCCACCGGCCGAGGCGCCCCGCGACCCCGAGCGCGCGGGTCACCGTGGGGGTGTCGCGCGCCCAGCCCGACGCGCACGCGGGGCAGGCGGCGCCGGGCCCGTCGCAGGGACGGCCGTCGCGCAGGAGGAGCCCGCCGGCCGCGCACCACGCCCAGGCGTCATGGAGCGTCCACACGATCGGGACGTCCGTGCGGAAGGTGGTGGAGAGCGAGGTGAGGTGCTGCACATGCACCACGTCGGGGCGAAACCTGCGGACGAGGCCCGCGATCACGGCGTCCACCGCGGGGTCGGAGGCCGCGCGGCGCAGCCCGGCGTACGGCGCGTTGTTCACGACCCGCGTGATGCCCTCTTCCTCGGTCACGGCGTACGGCGCCGCCCCGGCGTGCGGCGCCACCGCGAGCGTGTGCACCGCCCACCCCCGCGCGCGCAGGCCCTCCGCGACGCGCCACGCGTACTGCTCCGTGCCCGCGTTCTCGTGGGGGGGGTAGCCGTGCACGAGTTGGAGAAGTCGGGGCACGCGATCCGGTATCATCGGCGCCGTGCATGACTCCCCCCTCCGCGTGCTCGTGGTCGACGATGAGGAGAACCTCCGTCACCTCCTGAGCCTCATCCTCGGCCGCGCGGGCTACCACGTCGTCCTGGCCGCGAACGGCCGCGAGGCGCTCGGCCGGCTCGGGGAGGCGGACGTCGTGTTGTGCGACATCCGGATGCCCGAGATGGACGGCCTGACCTTCCTCGGCGCGCTCCCGCCGGGCGCGCCCCCGGTCGTGATGATGAGCGCCTACGGCACGGTCGAGACCGCGCTCGAGGCCATGCGGCGCGGCGCCTACGACTACGTCTCCAAGCCCTTCAAGGCCGACGAGATCCTCCTCACGCTCAAGAAGCTCGAGGAGCGCGAGAGCCTCGCGGCGGACCGCGGGCGGCTCGCCGTGGAGAACGCGCGCCTCCAGGAGCGCGTCGCCGAGCCCGTCGAGGGCTTCGTCGGGCGGTCCCCCGGCATCGCCGAGCTGCTCCGCGTCCTCGGCCGCGCGGCCCGCCACGACTCCACCGTGCTCCTCGCCGGCGAGAGCGGCACCGGCAAGGAGCTCCTCGCCCGCGCCCTCCACCGCTTGTCCCCCCGCGCGAAGGGCCCCTGGGTCGCCGTCAACTGCGCCGCCATCCCCGAGACCCTCCTCGAGAGCGAGCTCTTCGGCCACGCCCGGGGCGCCTTCACCGGCGCGGTCGCCGCCCACCCCGGCCTCTTCGAGCAGGCCGACAAGGGCACCCTCTTCCTCGACGAGATCGGAGACCTCCCGCCCCCGCTCCAGTCGAAGCTCCTGCGCGTGCTGGAGGACGGCATGGTCCGCCGCCTCGGCGCCCGCGCCGATCAGCCGGTGGACGTGCGGATCGTCGCCGCCTCCGCCCAGCCCCTCACCCCGCCGCGCTTCCGCGAGGACCTCTACTACCGCCTCGCCGTGGTGCACCTCCAGATCCCGCCGCTCCGGGAGCGCGCGGAGGACATCCCGCTCCTCGTCGACCACCTGCTCGGCGCGCTCGCCGCCCGCATGCGGCTCCCCCGCCCGGTCGTCCCCGACGAGACCCTCCGGATCCTCCTCGCCCACGGTTGGCCCGGCAACGTCCGCCAGCTCGAGAACGCGCTCGAACGCGCGCTCCTCGTGTGCGACGGCCGCGTCATCGCCCCCGAGGACCTCCCGCGAGAGCTCCGGCTGCCCGTCGCCCGCGCCGCCGCGACGGACTCCCTCTCCATCCCCCTCCAGGTCGCGGCGTTGGAGCGGCGCCTCATCGAGCGCGCGCTCGCCCACTCCGACGGCAACAAGGCCGCCGCGGCCCGCGCGTTGGAGATCTCCTACAAGACGCTCCTCTACAAGATCCGCGAATACGGGCTCGAGCCGTGAGCCCGCGCATCCGCCTCGTCCTCGCCGCCGCGACCGTCGGCCTCCTCGTGGCCGTCGGCCTGCGCGTCACCGCCTTGCCGCGGGGGCTCGCCGCCGGTCAGCGCGCGCTCGACGCCGCCGACCTCACCGGCGCGGAGGCGGCGTGGCGCCGCGTGCTCGCGACCGACCCCGGTAGCGCCGAGGCCCTCTACGGCCTCGGGTGGACGCTCCACCTCGCTGGCGAGACCGACCCCGCCCGCGAGGCCTTCCAGCAGTGCCTGGAGGCCCACCCCGAGAGCGCGCTCGGCTACAAGGGCCTCGGCAGCGTCGCCATGGCCGAGGGGAACGCGGCCCTCGCGCGGCGCCGCTTCGAGCAGGCCCTCGCGCTGGCGCCGGAGGACGTCGCCATCCGCCACAGCCTCGCCCTGCTCGACCTCTCCACCGGTCGCGTGGACGAAGCGGTCGCGGCGTTCCAGGCCCTCGCCGCGGCCGAACCCACCCGCGCAGCTTTCCGCCAGGCCCTCGGCGAGGCCCTCGTCCGCGCCGGCCGCCCCGAGGAGGGGCTGGACGCCGCGAGCGAGGCGATCGCGCTCTCCGCCGGGGACCCGCGGATGCTCGCGCTCGCGCAGGTCACCCGCGCCCGGGCCATCCTCGCCGCGACCGCCGGGCGGGTCGATCCCGCCGACTGCACGGGCTCCGCCACGCCCGTCTACACATGGCTCGCGGAGGCCGATCGGGGTCTCGACGCGGCGGAGGCCACCGCCGTTCCGCTGCCGGACCTCGTGTCGGTGCGCCGGTCGGTGCGCCAGCGGCGAGGCGCCATCGACGACACCTGCCCGGGCGTCCGCGGCGGCGTGGCTGGGAAGGAAATTCCCTGATGGGAAGATCTTTCCCACTATGGAGCGTGACACAACGAGACGAGGCGGGGGATCCGCGTGGATCGGTTCTTGCAAGGTGTGGGAGCGGACACTCCCTCGTCGAGCTCGTCGTGGCCATCGCCATCGTCGGGATCCTCGCCGGGATCGGGTGGACCAACATCCAGCCCGAGGTCGACCGCTTCCGCATGATGAAGGCCGCGCGATTGCTGCACGCCGATCTCCAGTCGCTCCGCGCGTTGGCGATCGCCACCAACCGCGAGACGCGCGTCCACTTCCTCCTCGCCGACAGCGCGCTCGATCCCGCCGACGTGCAGCTGGGCGAGTGGCTCCTCCAGGTGGGGAACCGCTCCTCCAACAGCTCCGAGTGGGACACCCTCCCGGTCGACATGAACGGAGAAGGGGACAACTCCGCGGGCGAGCGGAGCCTCTCTCCCGGCGGCGCGGACGAGGTCCCTCACATCAGCCTCGCGCCCTGGCCGACCCTCGTCGGCCCCGGCACGGACAACGCCGACTCCATCGTCTTCTCCCCCCGCGGCTGGGTCGCCAACCCGGCCACGGACTTCTCCTCTGGCTACGTCGACCTCCGCATCGTGAACAAGCGTGCGTTGGGCGAGGGCCGAACGGAAGAGGTCACCTTGAGCGTCTCCCGCGGCGGCCTCACCCGCCTCGAGGTCGGAGCTTCCTCCATGCTGCCCGCCACCTCCGTCGGCGTCGGGGAGGTCACGACCCCATGATGCGTGCCTCCCGCCTCCGGTCTCCTCGTCGTCGCGGCGGCTTCACCATGGTGGAAGTCGTCATCGCCTCGGCGCTGCTCGGCTTCTCGCTCGTCGTGATGTTCGGCTTCCACAGCCAGGCCCTCCGCGCGAACATGAACGCCCGCCGCATGACGGACTGCACCTACCTCGCGCAGACCCAGATGGAGCGCCTCCTCTCCATGGACTGGGAGAGCGCCGCCCGCCCCTCCGACATGCTCGACGGCGGCAACGACGCCTCCGCGATCGGCGAGAACGACGCGCTCGAGTGGCCCTCCGCGCCGGTCGAGGTCACCGGCCTGAACAGCGTCACCCCCACGACCCTCTCCTCCGCGTCGTACACCGTCACCTGGGACGTGGAAGACATGGACACGAACGCCACCTGGGTGCGCCTGCGCGTCCGCTGCACGTACGAGGACTCCGCGTTCAACACGCTTCACGGCACGACGATCTCGTCCTTCCGGTACCGGGACTCCTGATGCACACGAACCGACCCCGTCGCGACGGCTTCACGCTCATCGAGCTGATGTTCGCCTTGCTCATCGGCCTGTTCGTGGTCGCGGCGCTGTACAACCTGTTCATCATGCAGGTCCGGCAGTTCGTGTACCAGGATCTCCAGATGGAGATGCACCAGAACACGCGCCTCGCCACGGACATGATGAGCCGCACCGCGCGCCTCGCCGGGTACGGCACGAACGGCACCACGGCCGGCGCCTTCGGGGCCGGCGGGAACGAGGACAACTCGCTCCCCGCCATCCTCTCGTCCAACAACACGGGCCCGAACGGCAGCGACGCCATCACCATCGTCTCGATGGACCCCTCCCTCGTCGTCAACACGGCGGCCGCGTCCCCGCCCAGCTGCGCCTCCACCTCGTTGACGGTCGAGCCCACCGTGCTCCACAACGCCGCCCGCCTCGCGCAGCTCCACAAGGGCGAGCTGCTCATGTGCTACGACTACGCGGCCATCGGCGGATACCGCAGCTTCCTCTGGGAGATGACGGATGACGCCAACGCGAGCACCGGCGAGATCGCCATCTCCTCCGCCAGCAGCTACGCCGACTACGACATCTCCTGCCCCGTCGCCGAGAACCTCCCCCTCGTGATGAGCTGCTCCCGCGCCGAGGTCGTGACCTTCTACATCGACGCCGACGACACCGACGGCATCGGCGCCGGCAGCGCGGACCACCCCGTCCTCATGATGGACCTCGACTTCGAGTCCCCCGACGCCGACGACGTCCCCCTCGTCGACAACGTCGAAGACATCCAGTTCGCCTACTGCCTCCAGTCTTCGTCTGGCACGACTGACTGCTCTGACCCGAGCGCGTGGGTCGACTCCATCGGGACGGACGAGGCGAGCTCGGTGTACATGATCCGCATCAGCCTCGTCGTCCGGTCCAGCCGCCAGGACCTCGCGCGCCTCCACCAGGGGCAGCGCCCGGCCCTCGAGGACAACGCCGCCAGCGGCGTCGCGGACCACTACTTCCGTAGAGAGCTCTCCACCGAGGTGACCGTGCGGAACATGCGCATCCAGAGCCTCCTGTGAGCCCCGCCCCGATGCTCGCCCCCCGCCGCGGCCGAGACGGCTACGCCATGCTCGTGGCCCTCGTGCTCATCGCGCTGCTCACCATCATCGGCGCCACCTCGCTCTCCGTCGCCGGCGTCGATCAACGCGTCGCGACGCACAACCGCCGCCACATGATGGTGCTCAACACCGCGGACGCCGGCACCGAGCACGCCCGCTTCGTGCTCCAGGCCGAGAACCCCGCCAACGAGGGCTGGGACACCGCCGACACCGGCAACATGTTCGTCCCCAAGACCGACGCCGAGACCATGTTCGAGGGCATCTCCTTCCCGATGAACCAGGGCGTCTACGAAGTCGACGCCGTCTACCAGAAGTGCTCGAACCCGCCCCCCGGCTACAGCACGGAGCTCGGCCGCGCCGGGTACCGCTCCGACTTCTGGGACATGCACTCGCGCGCCAGCTTCGACGACGCCGCGTACACGCAGATCAATCCTACCCAGGCCGTCGTGGTCTCGACCCTCCGCAAGGTCGTCCGCGGCGCCTGCAAGATCCGGTGAGGCAGCCCATGAACCGCGCCCCCCTCGCGCTCCTGATGCTGCTCTGCGCCCCGTCGTGGGCGTCCAGCACCGGCACCGACGAGCTCCTCTCCACCATCGAGCGCGTGCCGCCCGTGGTGATCTTCGTCGTCGACCTCTCGGCCGACATGTCCGTCCCGTGCGACGGCACCGGCGTGGGCGACTCCTGCCTGTCCGACACCCTCTCGGCCATCCAGCAGGTCACCCGCCACTGGGACACCGCCGCCTACGGCGTCGTCGGCACCAGCTCCGACCCCTCGGACGACGCCTACTTCCCCATCGTGCCCGTCGGCAGCTCCTACGCCGAGATCGCGACCGCCCTCGCGGGCGTCACGGCCAACCCCGGCGCGACCCGCAACCTCGCCGAGGTCGTGGAGAGCGTCACCGAGAGCTACCTCAAGAACGGCACGTACGACGACGCCGAAGACGACGACGGCGACGGCTACACCGGCGACTGGGCCGAGACCCCCATCGGCTACACCTGCACCGACACGCACATCATCGTGCTCGCGAAGGACCGCCCCGTCGACGACGAGCAGGTGGACTTCTCCTACGCCGCCGCCAGCAACGGGACCGCGGAAGAGGTCGCCTGCGACGCCTTCGGCCTGACCTCGCCCGACGTCGAGTGCACCTACGACAACGTGGCGGCCAACGTCTACAACTCCGATCTCTCCGCGCTCTCCGACACCCAGCGCGCGATCGTGCACACGATCTCCCTCGGCGTCACCTCCGGCTCGATCGCAGAAGACCTCTTCAACAACGCCAGCACGAACACCGGCGGCGAGGGCCTCTACACCGACGCCACGACCGAGGGCGAGATCCTCGCGGGCATCCTCGCGGTGATGAGCGAGATCGCGGCGGGCACCTACACGCGCTCCACCCCGGTGGTCACCGCGGACGGCGGCTACCTCATCTACACGTTCTACGAGGTCACCGGCGACAGCCCGCTCGCCCAGGGCCACGTCCGCGCGTACGAGCTGGACGACGACCCCGCCTCCGCCACCTACGGCGAGCTCATCTACGACGGCCCGAGCGCCTACGGCGGCGCCGTGTGGGACGGCGGTGACTTGCTCGTCAGCCGCCCCGTCACCGCGTCCGAGTCCAACCCCGAAGACCGCGACGGCGTCGGAAAGCGCGACATCTACACGTACGAGGACTACGCGTACCTCGTCAGCTCCCTCGGCTCCGAGGCCAACCTCACGCGGCGCATGGGTTTTGACTACGAGTTCGCCCAGGCCGTCGGCGGCAGCGCCGGCACGCTCGACCGCTACATGGAATACTCGGCCACCACCGCCGGGGACTGCTCGGACGACGAACGCTACGACCTCAACGGCGACTGCGGCGTCGACGGCGACGACGTGCAGTCCCTCGTCGACTTCGCGCGCGGCCTCCCCGAGGCCGAGTTCCGCTACCTCGACATGGCCCGCGGCAGCTGGAAGCTCGGCGACTCGCCCTACTCCATCCCCGTCGTCGTCACCGCCCGCGACGACAACTTCTCCACCGACGCCACCTACCGCGAGTTCCTCGCGACGCTCGAGGCCGACAACGTCCCCTCGATCGTGCTGCTCGCCGCGAACGACGGCATGCTCCACGCCTTCCGCCTCGAAGACGACCCCGCCACCGCCACCGAGGACGAGGCCGGCGAGGAGCTCTGGGCGTGGGTCCCCGGCTACCTCCTCCTCCGCGACAAGGACGAGGAGTGGGCGAACAGCCTCGTCGACCTGATGTGGTACGGCAAGTCCTTCCTCTTCGACGGCAGCCCCGTCGTGGAGGACGTGTGGATCGACGACGGCGACGGCATGAAGACCGCCGACGAGTGGCACCGCGTCGTCGTCGTCCAGCAGGGCATGGGCGGTCCGGTCACCCTCGCGCTCGACATCACCGACACCTCCGCGCCGTCCTTCCTCTGGGAGCAGGTCAACGCGGACGACACCACCGCCCAGGGCTACGGCACCGGCCGCCCCGTCATCTTCAACGTCTACGACGCGCGCTATCCCACCGGTCCCGACCAGTGGGTGGCGATGTGGGGCGGCGGGCGGGCCTCCGGCTTCACGGGCGCGAGCGGCACCAACTACTGGGAGTCGTCGGAAGTCGATCTCTACATGTGGAACATCGGTGACGACGCCTGGGGCTCCGAGAGCGTCGGCTACAACGACGGCGGCGACAACATCGGCGACCAATTCCCCGACTCCACCACGCTCCCGCGCGGCGCCACCGCCCCCTCCGCCCTCAACGCGGACGCCGACACCAACTACGAGCACGGCTACATCTCCGCGGCCATCGCCGCCGTCGACGTCGACGGCGACGGTGACGGTGACGTCCTCTACTTCCCCGTCACCACGACCTACCGCCCCACGGACGAGAGCGGCGCCGGCGTGACGGACCCCGAGGATCCCGGCTCCTCCTGGATGTACAAGGCCATCCTCAACACCGCCCAGCCGGACGACCTCACCTGGTGCCAGTTCTACGACCCCATCTGGGGCACCGACGGCACCAACGGCCTCCCGGCGCGCCCCGAGGTCTACTACGCCGCCACCACCTCGTGGCTCCCCGACGGCGAGCTCGGCATCTACTGGGGCACCGGCACCCCCTTCAGCCGCGACGGCTCCGGCACCGGCTACTTCTTCGCGATGTACGACGAGAAGCCGATGGACTGCGCCAGCACGGCCCAGCCGCTCAAGTGCAACGGCAACGATGGCTTCTACCCGCTCGACCCCGGCGAAGGCCTCACCGCCGATCCGCTGGTCTACGCCGGCGTCGTCTACTTCACGACGTACATCCCGGATGTCGACCGCTGCGAGCTCGGCGTGGGCCGCGTCTACGGCCTCGACTTCGAGGACTGTGCGCCCGGCATGGACACCGACGGCACCGACGGCGTCACCCCGTCCGACTCCCCCTACGTCGAGTCCGAGGGCTACGTCTCCGGCGTCACTGCGGGCGACGGCATGATCTACTACGGCACCGCCACCCCCGACCCCGACGGCTCCGCGGCCGAGACCATCCGTGTCGCGACGGACCCCTTCCTGGGCACCACCGCCATCGCCTGGATGGAGATCTACTGAGCGTCGGCACGTAGGGCGCGCCGCCGGCGAGGACGCCGGCGTCGGGCCCTTCCAGGCGCGGCCTTTGGCCTTGGTCGTCCGGCCCGGGGCGGCCGGACGGACCGGCCGCGCGGACGCGGCCGCCTTCCAGGCCCCTCGCGCACGGCGTTTGACCCAACCGGCCGGGGGACCGCCCGGTCGGGGCCCGACGCCGTTCGCTTCGGTCCGCACCCAGGTTGCCAACCCGTCGGGTGCGGTGCCGGACCCTCACGCGGTCAGCGCGCCTGCGCGATCAGGGGGCCTGCGCGATCAGGGGGCCTGCGCGATCAGGGGGCCTGCGCGATCAGGGGGCCTGCGCGGCCCGGAGCATCGGGCCGAGCTGCTCCAGGTTCTTCCGCGCGAGGGCGTTGTCGGGGTCCTTCACCAGGACCGCCTGGAACGCGGCCGCCGCGAGCTCGTACTCGCCGCGCGTCGCGTGCACGAGGCCCATGCCGCCGCGCCCGAGGACGTGCGACGGATCGAGCTTCAGCGCGGCGCGGAAGTCGGCCTCGGCGTCGTCGAGCTGGCGCAGCGCGAAGCGCGCGGAGCCGCGCAGGGCCAGGGCGTCCGGGCTCTCCTTCATCGTGGTGGCGCGCTCGGCCTGCGCGAGCGCGAGCTCCGGGCGGTTCGTCGCGAGGTAGAGCTGCGCGAGCGCGAGGTAGGGGACGATCTCCTGGGCGCCGCCCGCGCGCGCCTGGGTCGCCGCGGCCTGCTTGAGGAGGCGCTCGGCCTCCGCGTCGCGCCCCAGCTCGAGCAGGAACGCGCCGAGGCGCTGCGAGGTGGTCCACACATCCGGCCGGGCGTCGAGCGCGGCGCGGAGGGCGACCTCCGTGCCGAGGAGGTCCCCGCGCGAGCGGCGCGAGCGCGCCAGGCCCTCCAGCCCCGCGAGCGAGGTGGGATCGAGCTCGGCGCACGCGGCGAAGGACTCCTCCGCGCGCGCGAGCTGGCCGCGCTCGCCGGCGAGCTCGCCCTCAAGGCAGCGCGTAGCGGCGTGGTTCGGCGCCAGGGCGCGGGCGGTCCCGATCGCGGCCTCCGCCTCCTCCCACGCCTTCGAGGTGATGCCCTCCTTCTTGCCACGCTGCATCGCCTGCCGCGCCCGCGCGAGGTGCGGCCGGATCACCGGCTCCAGGGCGCGGGCGCCGCCGGGCGTGGCGGCGAGGGCGCGGGCGCGCGTGAAGGCGTCGCGCACGTCGCCGGCGGTGGCCTCGCGGAGCATCTCGAGCAGCAGCTTCCGGCTCGGCGCGCGCGCCGTCAGGTCGGCCTCGGGGGCGCCACTGAACAGGAGCGTCGGGTCGGCGCTGGCGCTCGCGTAGGCGGCGAGCGGCAGGCCCGGGGGCTCGCGGAGGCTCGGCGGCAGGCCGGGGCGTGCGGAGCGGGTGGGCCCGGACGCGCGCAGGCTCGGGGCGTCGGCGAGCGCGAGGGTCCCGATCTCGAGGGCGCTGCGGAGCGCCTGCGCGGCGAGCCCCTTCGGGTCGGCGGCGACGCACCGCTCGAACCCCGCCCACGGGAGCGGCGTGGCGTCCGCCGGGCCCACGAACAGCGCGGTGTCCGCGCCCTCCGGGGGCAACCAGAGCGAGCCGTGCGGGAAGACGTCGACGAGGTCGGTCACGAGCGCGCGTAGGGCGGGCTCGCCGAGGGTGGTGGTCGCGACGGCGAGGACGTAGACGCCGCCCGGCGCGAGCCCGGCGCGCACGGCAGCGAGCGCGGCGCGATCCGGCCAGACCTGGCGCGCGTCGGAGAGCGGAGCGCGCAGCACCTGGACGACGGCGTCGGCCTGGGGCCCCGCGCGCAGCACGACCGGCCCCGGGAGCGTCACGATGCGCACGGACGGGTGCAGCCAGCTCCGCGCGAGCCCGGGATCCTGCGCGGCCTGGGCGCGCACGAGGTCCGCGTCGGGGAGCGCGGTGTCGATCGCGAGGAAGCCCTGCGCGCGCAGCGCGTCGACCGCGAGGCCGAGGTCGTCGCCGGCGACGCGGGCGCGCGTGCGGCCGGTGGCG
>CAJBVW010000317.1 GCA_903959175.1 uncultured Pseudomonadota bacterium | reverse complement strand
CACGCCACCAGTCGATTTCCGTTGCACGCCGGCTGGCACGAGATCGCTACCGGGATGATGACCACGGGTGCGGGTGCCGGTCGTTCGAGCGTCAGGCGGGAATCGTCCCTGCAAACGTCCATCGCTGCTGAGCCCCGCGGGCGTTCTGCCCTCCTCGAGGTGCTGTCGCAGCAGGCCCGGAAGCTCCGGGAGCTCCGGGAGCGGGCTGCCGAGGGGGCCTGACGCGGTGGTTTCGTCGTGAGACGTGCCGCCATTCTGTCGCGTTAGTTGCTGTTCTATGGGCCGCCGATCGGCAACATCGGAACTCGTTGAAGACCTGACGATGTCTACGAGGTGGGCGGGAACGAGGCGCTCACGTCGCTGGGGGAAACGGTGCCACCGGAAGGGAGCCCCCCACCGGCCCACGAGCGCGCCGAGTAGAAGGCGGCCGTGGTCGCCGACCGCCCCGAGCAACGCCGCCACCGCCCGGGCGCGGGTCCGTGCGTCTACAGCCTGCCGGACGGACGCCGCGAGCCGGAGCGGAACGTGGAGTGCCAGCGCGACCGTCTCGCCGAGGCGGATGCCATGAACGAAGGCCATCGCGCGTCCGAGCCCGTGGAGGGGTTCGTGACCGGGAGCGCGGGCGGGTGTGCGGGAGGCCGCAACGTCTGGACCTGTTGACGATGCGCCCCGTCCTCGCCCGCTCCCTCGGTTCTGCCCGCACCCGCTCCTCGGCGCTCGGCGTCGGTTTGCTCGGCATGCTTGCCCTCGTCTCCGGGTCATCCGCGGCGGCGCCGGCCGCCCTCCCCGACCTGGTGGAGCCCGCGCGCACCGGACAGCGCGCCGACACCGACGCCGCCGTGGTGGTCGGGGTCGAGGACTACGCGTACCTCCCGGACGTGCCCTACGCCCGCGGCGACGCGCAGGCCTTCGACGACTTCGTGCGGTACACACAGGGCATCCCGGACGAGCGTGTGACGCTGCTGCGGGACGCGCGCGTGTACGAGATCGAGCGGGCGGTGAAGGACGCCGGCGGGCGGGTGGGTCCCGGCGGGCGGGTGTGGGTGTACTTCGCAGGCCACGGGGCGATGGACCCGAACGGGTCGCGGCGGCGGCTGCTGGGCGGGGCCTCGGCGACGGACCCGGAGGCACTCGCCCGCTTCGCGGTGGCGGTGTGCCTTTACCGGGTACCGCGTTCGTCCCCCGCTGCACAGACACACGACGCCTCCAAGAACCGACACATGACGACCGACCGGTAGGTTCGCGAACTGTCCGCCCGGGCGACGCCGGTATCGGGCGGGCCTTCCGCGTGGCCGGCCCCAACTCCCGCCTCACCCCACCCCGAGCCATCACCCGCCGCTCTCACCCCGTCCCGTCGCCCCCCTGTCGCAGCATCTCCTTCGCGAGGGCGCCGGCAAGCTGGCCGGCGTAGCGCCCGAGCCGCTTCCCCGTCTCGCGAAGCTTCGCCTGAACATCGGGCCGCGAATGCAGCCAGTCCTGGAACGCCATCCCGCTCGCGAACGCCGTGCTGCCGAGGAAGACCGTGAGCGCCCAATCCCGTGTCGGGTCGGCGGCCAGGGCGCGCAGCTGCGCCAGCTCCCGCTCCGCCCGCTCCGCGCGCGCCTGCATCGCCTGTGCGTGCCGCATCGAGCCCTCGGCGAGCTGCGAGAACAGGAGGGCGTCCAACGGTCCCGGCATCATGGGCGCCGCCGCGCTCACGCTCCGTCCCGGTACGGCCCAGGGATCGGCGGGAACGACGGTCGGGGGGAGGGGGCCCGGCTCGTCCGCACCCCGGACCGTTCGGGCTCCGCTCCCGGCGAGCACGCGACACCCGCTCACCAACAATCCGCCCGTTGCCTCCGTCGGCACCTTCCGGAAGCGCTCGGGGTCCTCGGGTGCCACGCCAGCTGGGGCGCGCTTCGGCACCGAGGCCAGGGCGGTGGGGGGCGCGTGCAGCGCGGTCCAGGCGGAGGTGACCCACTCGGCGTACGCCTCCTGGGCCTCTGCCACCCGCCGATCCGCGGGCTCCTCCAGGCGGCCCTCGTCCTCGAAGCGCGCGGTCGCGGTGCTCCGCCGAACGGCCCGAGGCGCCCTCCCATGGATGGACAGCGCGAGGCGGCGGAGCGAGGGCAGCGTGGTGTTCTGGCACCCGCACGCGTTGGCGGCCCGCCGGAACGCATCGGAGGCCTCCCGCCGCGGGCGATGCGGTGCTCCCTCGGCGGGACACAGGAGCCGGCCTTCGTCCCAGGCGTCGAGGCCGGGGAAGGTCAGCCGCAGCTGCGCCACGCACCAGGGAGGCAGCCCGAAGAGGAGCCGCCCTTCGGGGCCGCCCGGCTGCCGCGTCGCCATCAGGTCCACGCGCAAGCGCCCCTCGTCGAGGTCGAAGTCCTGCCGCCGAAGCCGGAGGAGCGCGGCATTTGGCACGGTGGTCACCACGCGCAGCAGCACCAATCCTTGAAGCCATCCCGAGGTGGTCTTCAGCAGCCGATCCACCTCATCGAGTCCCGCGATGGGGCGTTCGGTGGCGCGTCCTTGGCGCCGCCGCGGCTGCGCATCGCGGAGTTGGCGGATTGCGGGCAGCCCCGCGCCCTGCCTCGCGGCGTTGACGGTGTGGCGCAGCTCGGTGAGGTCCGCGGAGGTGACCGCCGACGACGTGTCT
>CAJBVW010000316.1 GCA_903959175.1 uncultured Pseudomonadota bacterium | reverse complement strand
TGGGGCCGGGCGGGGCGGCGCGCGGGGGTGTTCCGCGCGGAGGCGTGGGCGGCGCGGGCGCGGGCGGTGACGGGGGCGATCGTGGTGGCGCCGGGGATCGACCGGGCGATCGCCTACGCGGTGGACCGCGGGTTGCCGCTGTTGGAGGCGGACCTGCGCGCGTGCCGCGCGGTGGTGCACGGGGCGCCGGACGAGCTGCTGCACGCGATCGACCGGCTCGCGGAGGCGCCGCTGGCGCGCGGCCGGGCGCGGGTGCTGCGGGCGGAGCTGGGCGCGGAGGCGGACCTGGAGACGGCGCTGACCGAGCTGGCGGCGGACGGGCCGTGGCGTGCGCGGGCGCTCCGGGCGTTGGGCCGAAAGACCGGGGACGCGCGGCTCGTGGAGGAGGCGGAGACGTTGGCGGAGGGGCTGCGGTAGGGGGGCGCGGGGGCGGAACACTGGGGCCCAGGTGATAAGTGATGGGGTCTGACCCCTTCCGGGACACGGAGGTCGGACGCCGTCCGCGGCGGCCGGTCCCGGCGCGCCGCGCGCCGGACCGAGGCCGGAGGCCGAGACCGGAGGGCGCCCGGATCGATCCGGATTCCGTCGTGATTCGTCAGCGCCGGGGGCCCCGGATGGCCGGTCGCGACCGCGTGTCTATCCAAGGGGCATGCTGAACCACCTCAAGACCGCCCTGCTCCTGGGCCTCCTCACCGGCGTGCTGGTCGTCGCCGGGCGCCTGCTCGGCGGGAACCAGGGGATGATCCTCGCCTTCGGGGTCGCCGTCGCCATGAACTTCGGCGCGTACTGGTTCTCCGACAAGGTGCTGCTCCGCATGTACGGGGCGCGCGAGATCGGACCGTCCGACGCGCCGGAGATCTGGGAGATGGTCACGGAGCTTTCCCAGCGGGCGAAGCTGCCGATGCCGAAGGTCTACATCCTGCCGCAGACGGGCGCGAACGCTTTTGCGACCGGGCGGAATCCGGAGCACGCGGCGGTGGCGGTGACGGCGGGGATCCTCGAGATCCTCACGTCGGACCAGCTCCGGGGCGTGCTCGCGCACGAGCTCGGGCACGTGAAGAACGGGGACATCCTCATCTCGACGATCGCCGCGACGATGGCGGGCGCGATCTCGATGCTCGCGAACATGGCGCAGTGGGGGCTGATCTTCGGCGGCGGGCGCGGCGAGAACGAGCGCGGCGGCAACCCGATTGGGCTCCTCGCGACGCTGATCGTGGCGCCCCTCGCGGCGACGATCATCCAGCTCGCGATCAGCCGGTCGCGCGAGTACGCGGCGGACGCCTACGGGGCCGAGCTGGTGGGCGACGGCCGGCCCCTCGCGGAGGCGCTCCAGCAGCTCGAGCGCGGGAACGAGATCCGTCCCACGAACGCGCAGCCGTCGACGGCGCACCTGTTCATCGTGAGCCCGCTCACCGGGCGGGGCATCGCGACGCTGTTCCGCACGCACCCCCGCACGGAGGACCGTATCCGGCGGCTCCTGGCCATGGACCGCACGCGCCCGACGCCCTCGCCGTTCGGCATCCGACCGCGGACGCTCGCGTAGGGATCGGGTCGCCGCGGGAGGTCGGAGGCGTTAGATCCGGCGGCCTTGCGAGGCCCGCCATGAAGTACCGCGTGACGCTGCTCGAGGGCGACGGGATCGGCCCCGAGGTGACCGGCGCGACCTGCCGCATCCTCGCCGCCGCCGGCGCCCCGATCGAATGGGAGCGCGCCCCCGCTGGCGGCGAGGCGATGGAGCAGTACGGCGTCCCGATGCCGGAGGTGACCCTCCAGAGCATCCGGAACAACCGCCTCGGGCTGAAGGGCCCGCTGATGACGCCGAAGGGCGGCGGGTTCCGCTCGGCGAACGTGACGCTCCGGCAGTCGCTCGACCTCTACGTCGGCCTCCGCCCGGTCAAGACGCTCCCGAACATCCCCGGCGCGTGGCCCGGCCTGGACCTCGTGTTGTTCCGCGAGAACACCGAGGACCTGTACGCCGGCATCGAGCACGAGGTCACCCCCGGCACGGTGGTGTCGCTCAAGACCTCCACCGTGAAGGCCGGCGAGCGCATCAGCCGCTGGGCCTTCGAGTACATGCGCTACCGCGGCCGCCGCACGATCCACTGCTGCCACAAGGCGCCCATCAACCCGCTGGCGGACGGCGCGTTCCTCGGGGCCTTCCGCAACGTGGGCGTCGAGTACCCGTTCATCGAGCAGCTCGACATCGGCGTCGACACCCTCTCGCTGCTGCTGCCGCTCGACCCCTCGCGCTTCGACGTGCTGCTGCTGCAGAACCTCTACGGCGACATCCTCTCCGACCTCTGCGCCGGGCTGGCGGGCGGGCTCGGCGTCGTGCCGGGCGCGAACATCGGCTCCAAGGCCGCCGTGTTCGAGGCCGTCCACGGCACCGCCCCGGACATCGCCGGCAAGGGCGTCGCGAACCCCCTCGCCGTGCTGCTCTCGGGGCTCATGCTCCTCGAGCACGTGGGCGAGTGGAAGATCGCGAGCCGCATCGAGCGCGCCGTGTGGGACGTGCTCGCCGCCGGCAAGCACATCACCGGGGACCTCGGCGGCAAGGCCGGCACCGCCGAGTTCACCGACGCCATCATCGACTCGTTGTGAGGGCTGCCAT
Source organism: uncultured Pseudomonadota bacterium (assembly GCA_903959175.1). Classification (GTDB taxonomy): domain Bacteria; phylum Myxococcota_A; class UBA796; order UBA796; family SXON01; genus CAJBVW01. The sequence continues at coordinate 35,452 of CAJBVW010000316.1, read as the reverse complement.
GTCGTACGAAGTGACCCTCATCCCCGGTGACGGCTGCGGCCTCCAGGTCGCGGACGTCATGCGGGACATCGTCGCCGCCACCGGCGTCGACATCCGCTGGGACCTGCACACCGGCGCCGATCTCGACGCGATGGTCGCCTCCGTGAAGCGCACGGGCGTGGCGCTCAAGGGCAAGATCGTGTCCGTGGCAGCCGGCGGCAAGATGCCGATGACGCTGCAGTTCCGCAAGAAGCTCGGCGTGCACGCGATCGTGCGCCACGTCTCGCACCTGCCGGGCCTGCCCGCGCGCGCGGCCGGCACCGACATGGTGATCGTCCGCGAGGCGAGCGAGGACATCTACTCCGGCTTCGAGCACGAGAGCACGGAGGGCGTGTTCGAGTCCGTCAAGGTGACGACCCGCGCCGCCTGCGAGCGCATCTCGACCTTCGCGTTCGAGTACGCCGTCCGCAACAACCGCAAGCGCGTCACGACGGTGCACAAGGCCAACATCCTGAAGAAGGCGGACGGCATGTTCCTCGCCGTCAGCAAGGAAGTGGCGGCGCGCTACCCCTCCGTCCAGCACGACGACATCATCGTGGACGCCCTGTGCATGCGCATCGTGCGCCGCCCGAGCGATTTTGACGTGCTGTTGTGCGGCAACCTCTTCGGCGACATCGTGAGCGACGTCGCCGCGGGCATGGCCGGCGGCGTGACCGTCGCGTGCGGCACCTGCTACGCGCCCGGCGCCGTCGTGTTCGAGAACCCGCACGGCACCAGCGTCGAGGTGGTCGGGCCCGACGGCGCGAACCCCTACCCGATGCTCGGGATGGCGGTCGACCTCCTCCGCCACCTCGGCGAGACCGAGGCCTCCGCGCGGCTGCGCGCGGCGTGCGTGGCGGCGCTCCAGGCGGGCGTACACACGCTCGACATGGGCGGGACGGCGCACACCTCAGAAGTGCATGCGGCGGTGAAGGCGGCGGTGCTCGCGGGGTAGGACGCGGGCGGCGGAAGCCGCGGGAGGCGTGACGCGCCGGTTCAGCGGAGCGCGCGGTAGCGGGCCCATGGGGGGAGCCGGCGGAGGTCCCCTACCCCCGCACCCCGAACAGCCGCGTGAGCGTGTCGAGCGCGCCCGGCAGCAGGAGCTCGGCGCGCTGGCCGTCACGGACGAGGTCCGACGCGCGGAAAACGGCGCCCTCGGGGGACTCGGCGAGGCCGCGGCGGACGCGCCAGCCGTGCAGCGCGACGAGGGCCTGGCGCGCGGTCATGTCGTCGGGGCAGGTCACGCGCAGGCGCAGCGCGGAGCCGGCGCCCGTGTGGGGCTCGCCGACGTGGAGCGCGATGGCGAAGGTGCGGACGACGCGCCCGAGGAGCGCGAGGTTGCCCGTCGGGGCGCGCAGGCGGGCGGCCCAGTCGGCGCCGCGGGCGTCGCCGCGGGCGTCGAGGCGGGTGGCGGCCTGGGCGAAGAAGCGCTCCGGGCGCGTCGCCACCAGCCACGCGGTGCCGCGCGGGATCGCCCCGGCTAGCGCGGCGGCGTCGAAGTGGCCCCCGCCCTCGGTGAGGATCGGCCACGCGGGGGCGCCGCCGAGGCGGCCGGGCGCGGAGAGGTCGAGCGCGGTCGTGCCGGAGACCGCCGCGACCATGCGGGCGAGCCAGCCGACGAGCACGGGATCGTCGGCGAGCGCGGGATCGTCGCCGCCGATGAGCATCGTGGTGTCGGCGGGGAGGCCCTCGGCGCCGCTGTCGACCGGGACGGAGGGCGCGACGTCACCCCGCCGGCCGGCGTTCGCGAGCCGCGTCGCTGCTCCGAACAACGCGGATACCGAGGACATGCCGACCAATAGCGTGGGGACGTGCGGTTCGGCAAGCGCTGCGTCGGCAGCGGGCCCGCGTCCGCCGCCCGTCGAGCGCGCTCCGCTCCGGCCGAGCCCCCGCGAAGATCCGGCGCGCGCCCCCACAAAGATCCCGCGCGCGCCCCCGTCCTACGGCCGGCCTTCCCCGAGCGGCGCGCCGACCGCGACCGCCGCGGCCCCGCGCGGGTCCCAGATGACCGCCCACTGCGGCGCCGCGCCGGGCGCGACGCTGAGCGTGATGCCGCCGGGCTCCTCGGCCACGAGCACGTCCTTCCCGGCGTTCACCGTGCGCGCGACGGGCGGGCGCGCCACGCGGACGACGCCCGCGGCGGACGCCACGACGGCGGGGAAGGCCTCGGGCGGCCCCTCCGGCAGGATCGACGTGAGCGACCGCACCGAGAGGCCGCGCGGCACGTGCTCGTCCACCCACGCCTCGATCGCGTAGGAGGTGGCGGCGTTGTTGAGGCTCTTGCGCTTGGACCAGAGGCGGTAGCGGCGCGGGTCGAGGTCGACGCGCGCGGGGCGGTCCACGAGCCACACGGTCGTGTTGGCCGGGATCGGCGCCCACACCTCGGGACGGAGGAACGTGGCGTCGGCGCGGCCCACGGCGTCCCAGTCGGTGTAGCGCCGCAGCGCGGGCGTCCCGTGCAGCCACGCACCGAACAGCAACCCGGTCACGATGGAGAGCGCGACACGGCCGGCGACGGCCCCGGGGCCCGAACCCGCGTGCATCCGGGCGTTGCGGGGCGGAGCCCCGCCCCAGGAGAAGACCGCCGACACCCCCGCGAGCGCCACCACCGCGGCCATGGCGATCGACGGCACGTAGAGGACGCGCCGGCTGTAGGTACCGGTGACGCCGAGGAGGAAGATCCACGGGAGATAGACCGCAGCCAACATGCCAACTAACCGTGCGTCCCGCCGCAACGTCGCGAGGAGCACGCCCCAGAGCGCGAACGCGAAGACGACGCCCGGGGCGCCAGCGAGGGGGGCGAGGCGGCCGGAGAGCGAGGAGAACAGCGGCTCGACGAAGGCGCGCTGGAGGGCGAAGCCGAGGAGGTTGGTGTCGGCGAGGGCGTCGGCGTCGTGGTAGCCGCCGACGCCGTGGAGCACACGCGCGCGCACAGCGAGGAACACCAGGGAGAAGGCGGCGAAGGGGCCGAGGTGGCGGAGCATGGCGCGGAGCCGGAGGGGCCAGCCCTCGCGGAGGGGCCGGCCGTCGAGGAGCACGATCCACGCGACGCAGGTGGGGAGGAGGAGGATACCGGCCTCCTTCGCGCCGAGGGCGAGGGCCGCGGAGGCGAAGAACACGAGACGCCACAAGCGTTGCGCGGGGCCGTGCGTCGTGAGCGCGCGCAGCAACGCGAGGAGCGCGCCGAAGGAGCCGACGGCGAGCAGGAGGTCGAGGTTGCGGGCGGTGGCCGGGACGATCTCCTCGGCGAGGGGGTGCGCGGCGAAGAGCGCCGCCGCGAGGAGGGCCACGGCGCGATCCCGGGCGGTGGGGGCGCCGCCCCGAGAAGCCGCCCCGAGCGCCTCGACCACGAGCCCCGCGAGCACCGACGCGACCACGTGGAGGAGGAGGCTCCACGCGTGCCACCCGGCAGGCACCTCCCCGAAGAGGTGGCGCAACGCCCAGAACTGGACCATCGCGGCGGGCCGCCAGAAGTTAGCGTTGTCGCCGCCGAGGCCGCCGGTGAGCGGCACGAGGAGCTGGTCGCGGAGGGGGAAGCGGGCCCACGCGACGTCGACGAGGGCGTCCGCGTCCGTGAACGGGAAGGCGAGGACGTGGCCGAAGGCGCGGAGGGTGAGGGCGCCGCACACGAGGGTGAGGACGGGGCCGAGCGCGTAGCCGGTCCACCGCGGGTGGAGGTGGGCGTGGCGCGCGTAGACGCCGCCGAGGTGGTCGGCCCAGGCCTCGGTCCAGAAGTGGAAGTAGTCGGGGAAGCCGCCGCCGCCGAGCCGGTGCCAGACCGCGTGGGTGAGGCTCGGGACGCCGACGACGAGGAGGTAGGCCGGCCCGAGGCGGAGGTGCTGCCGGAAGTGCCCCCACTCGTGGGCGACGAGCTCGGGGGTGGCGGTGTCCGGGGCGAGGATGACCGGGCCGAGGCAGACGGCGCCGAGGGTGCGGAGGCGCGGCGAACGCACGACGGTCGCGCCGCGGAAGGGCGTCGCGCGGCCGCCGAGCACGCCCACGGTGAACAGCCCCGCCACGAGCCCGACGAGCGTGGTGGGCAGGCACCACGTCCACGTGAGGAGCTGGAGGAGGCGGCGCCGACCCGGGGGCTCGTGCGCGAACCCGTCGATCATCCCGGGCCGGAGCCCTCGGGCGCCACCACGGCGGCGACGGGGAAGCGGGACTCGAACAGCTCGATGAACCGCACGACCTCGTCCGCGAGGCCGCCGCGGATGCGGGCGAGCTCGGCGTCCCAGAGGAGGCCCTTGGTGGTGGCGTAGGCGGGGCCGTGGAGGCGCGCGAGGTCGGACGCGTAGGCGGTGGCGGCGTCCACCACGGCGTCCTCGGGGTAGAGCCCGTAGAAGACGCCGCGGCCGTGGGCCTCGCGGAGGGTGAGCACGCGGGCGTGCAGCGCGATCTCGACGAGGGCCGGGGGCGCCAGCGCCGCGCGGGCGAGGAGCAGGCCGAAGCTCGGGACCGGGAGGCCGATGGCGACCTCGGTGACGCCGAAGCGGGCGGGGAGGTCGGCGCCGAAGCGCACGTCCGTCGCGAGGGCGAGCAGCGCGCCGCCGGCGATGGCGTGGCCGGTGACCGCGGCGACCGTCGGTACGCGCGAGGTGAAGACGCGGAGGAGCACCTCCCCGAAGAGCGAGAGCACAGCGCGCTTCTCGACGGTCGGCAGGTGCGGGAGCGCCTTCAGGTCGAGGCCGCCCGAGAAGAACCCGGCGCGGCCCGCGATGACCAGGGCGTGGGCGCCGCTCGCGTCGATCTCGTCGAGCGCGGCGGAGATCGCGGCCAGGGAGGCGGGGTTGAAGGCGTTGGCCTTGCCGTCGTCCAGCCGGAGCACGGCGACGGTGGGGGTACCTTCGGGGGTGGTGTACTCGACGGTGACGGACGCCATGGGTTCCGCTATCGCGCAGCGGCCCGCGCGTCGTGATCCCGAGCGCGAACCGCGCGAAGGAAGCGCGCGGCCCCCTCGGCATGCCCCCGCGGACGCCGTCCCCGTGGTACTCCGGGGCCCGGAGGCAGGGATGGTCATCCGCGTCGTAGCCGGCGTCCTCATCCGCGACGGGCGCGTGCTCGCGGCGAAGCGCGCCGCCGGGACGCGCGAGGCGGGGCTGTGGGAGTTCCCCGGAGGCAAGCTGGAGCACGGCGAGGACGACGCGACGGCGCTCGTGCGCGAGCTGCGCGAGGAGCTCGGCGTCACCGTGCGCGTCGGGGCAGCGGTGGGCGTGAGCGAGCACGCCTACGCGCACGGCACCATCCGGCTCGTGGCGCTCGCCTGCACGCTGGTCGACGGGGAGCCCGCGGCGCTGGACCACGCGGAGCTGCGCTGGCTCGCGCCGGCCGCCCTCGGCACCGTGGAGTGGGCGCCGGCGGACGTGCCGTTCCTGGAGACGGTGCGCGGGCTCCTCGGGTAGCCCGGGGGCCTACTCTTCCTCTTCCTGGACGACGGCGTCGGGACCGAACTTGTGCTCGCACTCGAGGATGGCGAAGGTGTCGCACTCGGCGTTCGCGATGCACTTCTGGAGGCCGCGCGTGTCCGCGCCCTCCTCCTGCTGGTACGCGCAGCCCTGGAGGCAGGACTCGTAGCTCGGGTAGGCGCCGTACTCGCAGGTCTGGTACACGTCGTCACAGAGGAGCTCGCACGTCTCTTTTTCGGCGGCGGCGCCACAGGCGAGGAGGAGGAACATGATCATGGCGTGAGGATCCCGGTGCCGATGACGCCGAAGAGCGCCGTGGTCTCGACCGTGCTGGAGTTGTCGGGCCGCTCGAAGGACCCGATCACGTAGCGATACATGCCGACCTCGACGAGGCTGCCCGTCGGGTACGCGGAGAGCGCGCTGGACGGCAGGGACATCCTACCGTTGTCGGTGCCGCGGCACACCACGGAGCCGAGCGGGGCGCCGCTGCTGCCGCTGTAGACGCCGAGCTCGATGACGAAGCTGCCGCCGCCGCCGGTGGGGCCCCAGGTGAAGCTCGGGCCGCTCCTCGCGATGCGCGCGCTGAAGGCCTGGCTGGGGTTGGTGTAGAGGAGCTCGACCGGGGTGAGCTCGCTGATGGCCTGGGGGGTCTGGAGGCCGTCACCCACGTCGAAGGGGTCGAGGTCGTCCCCGCCGTTGGCGAGCGACACGTCGTACGCGGCGTTGCGGACGAAGTCGCCCTCGTCGAGGTCGCTGGCGGTGTAGGTGTTGGTCGAGTCGGACTGCATCGCGACGGAGCGGCTGCCGGACGTGAGGTACAACCAGCGCCCACCGTCGAGGAAGGTGTCGGCCGGGGCGGCGGGCGAGGGGCTGTCCACGCAGTCCCCCTCGGCGGGCAGCCAATCGAGCCAACCGTCCCGCGTGGGCTCGTGGAACTTGCCGGTGGCGACCACGGAGAGCGCGGGCATCGCCGGGTCGTAGCAGGCGGTGCACGCGTACTGGACCAGGCCGAATTGGATGACGCCGCCGGTCTTGCCGCGGCCGCTCGTGTCGGTGTCGGTATCCGCGTCGGTATCCGCGTCGGAGTCGGTGTCGCTGTCGACGTCCGTGTCGGTGTCGGCCGGGGCCTCGTTCGCGTAGGTGAAGCCGTCTGCCACGGTGTCGGTGCCGGCGGACCCCACGACGCGCACGGCGACCACGGCCTCGGCGTCGTAAGCAGGGACAGTCGCGAGGAGGGTGGTGTCGTCCACCACGGAGAACGAGATGCCCTCGGTGTTCCCGACCTTCACGTCGGTCGCGGTGCCGACGCCGGGCCCGGTGATGGTGATCTCGGTGTCCTCGCCCAGCGGCCCCCACGACGGATCGATGCCCTCGATGGTGAGCACGACGTCCTCGACCTCGCCGGGGGGCTTGCCCTCGCGATCCGTGAGACCGATGGCGCCGCAGCCGCCGAGGAGGACGAGGACGATCACCGGGCGCTGTCTTCGAGGGCGGCGGCTTCGGGGTCGTAGAGGAAGTAGCCGACGGCGCTGATGCCGTCGTAGTCGTCGGTGACCCACAAGTGGATGCGTGTCCCGACGGTGCGCGCGGCCACGGCGGACACGGCGCCGTCCTCCGTCATGTTGATGGGGATGGGCGAGGGCTCGCGCACCCACTCGCCGTCCTCCATCGTCGCCATCCCGAGGAAGGGGTGCATCGCCGAGCGGTAGGTGGAGTGGTCCTCCCAATCGTCGAAGCCGACGTAGAACATGTGCCGGCCCTCCTCTTCGAGCTCGGCGATGGCGATGGACGCGTAGCCCTCGTCGTCCCAGGTGCCGCGCTCGCCGGCGGGGAACACGACGTCCGCGTCGGGCTGCCAGTTGTTCACGCTCGAGGCGTTGATCCGGTACACTTCGCAGTGGCCGCTGGAGCCCGCGCCCGCGACGTAGCCGGTGTACCCGGCGACCTCACCGAGGGTCAGGCCGAGCGGCCAGCAGTAGTAGACGCCCTCGACGGGGACGCTGAGGTTGAAGACGGGGTTGGAGCCGATGCGCTTCCAGTCCAGGCCGTCTGGGGAGATGGCGACGCCGAGGCCCCAGTCCGTGTCCCCATCGAGGTTGTAACCCTGGTAGAGCATCACGTACTGGGAGGTGGCGGGGTCCCAAACGACCTGCATGCCGTCCATCGCGTCGGCGTCCCAGGCGGCGCGGTCATCGGGCTCGTCGAGGAGCGGGTTCGCCTCGTTGGGGGTCCACTCCGTGCCGTCGGGGCTGACGGCGTAGCCGAGGCTGAAGCCGTCTGCGCTCGCGTCCGCCACGCCCGTGTACCAGAGCTGGTAGAACGGGTGGTCGAGCACCTCGGTCACGAGGAAGGTGGTGCCGCGGATGGTGTCGGCCCAGTCCTCTCCGGTGGTGGAGAAGACGGGGTTGCAGTCGTAGCGGTAGAACTTCGTGTCTTCCACGCGCGTGAAGCCGCACTCGGTGATGTCACCGGGGTTCACGTCCACCGGCTTGGGGATGACTTCGTACTCCTGCTCGCACGCGGCGAGGGCGAGGAGCGAGAGCACGCACGACGAGCGGAGGAGGAGGCGCATCGGATCACTCTATCCGCAGCCGCGCCCACATGCGCTCGCCCGCCCACACCCCGCGCGCGAACGCCACCGAGGCGAAGCCGTGGGCGACGGCGGCCACCCACGGCGGCTCCTCCTTCGTGTAGTAGCGCCAGCACCAGCGGCTCGTTCCCCAGTACTCGAGGAAGATGCCGAGGAGCGCGCCGGCCACGAGGATCGCGAGGTCCCGCCGGCGATCCGTCGAGGTGGCGAGCACGGCGAGCATGATCGCGAAGATGACGGCCGAGGACGGGACCGCGTGAGAGGGCCACGCGAACCACGTCATCCAGGCGACGAAGCCGGGGAGAGCGAGCCACCAGAGCGGGGTGGTCGGGAGGCGGGTTGGGAAGGCGCGCGCGGTGACGAGGGCGAGGCGCTCGATGGTGAGCGCCGCGACGGGCCACGCGGGGAGGATCCAGATGGGCGGCCGCTCGGCGGTGTAGTAGCTCCAGATCGACGTGGTGGTGCCCCACCACTCGATGACCAACCCGCCGAAGAAGGCGACGGTGGCGAGCCGGATGTCCCGCCGCAGGTCGAAGCCCCACACCAGCGTGAGCGACATGAACAGCCAGATGCCGCCGAGCAGCCAGTCCATGCCGCGGGAGAGGTCGATGAGGCGGTTGAACAGGACCGCCACGATCACGTAGGACGCCGCGAGGAAGCCGAGGACGTAGAGGCTGCGGCGGTCGTAGCCGGCGCGTACGTAGGCGAAGAACGACCGCATCGCTCCTACCGCGGCGACGGGGAGGCCGCCCAGCGCGCGGCGATGTCGTCCATCCGGGCGCGGTTCACCCCCATGTCGCCGTGGCCCACGCGGGAGGCGGAGCGGTACTCGATGCGCCCGCCCTCGACGCCTTCGCCGGCGACGCGCTCGCTCTCAAGGAACACGAGGTCCACGTCGTCCACGAAGCGCATGAGCTCGGAGGTGAAGGTGAAGTGGAGCGAGGTGGGGGTCTCGGAGACGAGCGCGGTGCGCGGGAGCGCGAGGACCAGGGCCTTCATCGCGTCGCGCGCGGCGGGCAGCGGCCCGGTGAACGCGAGCGGCGCGGCGTGATGCTCGGTGTCCTCCGGGCCGACGGCGGTGGACACGCAGTTGGGGCTGTCCGGGCACGGCGCCACCTGGGCACCGACCGGGAGCGGCGGCAACGGCGGGCGGGCCCCGTGGCCGCACGCGGCGAGGGAGGCGAGCGCGAGGGCGACGGGGGCGAGGGAGACGGGGGCGAGGAAGGCGAACCCGAACGGGCGACCGGTCATGCCGGCGCCTAACCCGAGATGGTCCAGCGGATCGCCGCAGATCGGGCTACACCTGGGGCGTCCCGGAGGAGCGCAGATGGCCCGACGTGAAGGTTTTTCTCCCTTTGAGGCCCGTTATCCTGCACCGCTCATCGGGGCCGTCACCCTCCTGTTGCTGGGCTGTGGCAACGACTCCGCCATCAAGCGCGTCAACGCGGCGCCGACCGTCGAGATCACCGCCCCGGTGACCGCCGAGGTCTTCCGCCAGGGCGCGGGCCTCGTGGTGCTCACGGGCGTCGTGGGAGACAGCTACGACGAGCCGCAGGCGCTGATCGTGCAGCTCGCGGTGGCCGACCACGCGCCCGTCGACGTGACGCCCACCCCCGAGGGCGACGTGACCGTCGAGGTCTCCGTGGACGACCTCGCGCTCGGGCCCGTCACCCTCGTGCTCTCCGCCACGGACAGCGACGACGCGACGACCACCGCCGCCGTCACCATCGAGATCGGCGGGCCCCTCGGCGCCCCCACCGTCACCATCTCCACCCCGGAGGACCTCACCCGCTACGACGAGGGGGAGGCCGTGGCCTTCCGCGGCGAAGCGACGGACGTGACGACCCCCGCCGACGACCTCACCTTCGTGTGGTCCTCGAGCCTCGACGGCGAGCTCCCCGGCGCGGTCTCGGCGGACGGCTCCTCCGCCGTCTTCGTCGAGGCGCTCTCCATCGGTGAGCACCTCGTCACCCTCACCGCGACCGACGCCGACGGCGAGATCGGCAGCGACACCATCACCCTCTACGTCGACGAGGAGGACGTGATCGCCGAGCCCGGCGAGCTCATCTTCTCCGAGATGATGGTGAACCCCGAGTCCGTCGAGGACGAGGTCGGCGAGTGGGTGGAGCTCTACAACACCGGCGGCCGCCCGATCGACATCACCGGCTACACCTTCCGCGACGACGACGTGGACGCCTACGTCCTCGACGGTCCGCTGCTGGTCGAGGGCTACGGCTACGTCGTGCTTTGCGCGAACCTCGACATCACGACGAACGGCGGCGTCCCGTGCGACGGCTTCTTCCTCCGCACGTCGGACGGCGGCGGCCTGGCCCTCGCGAACGGCGAGGACGAGCTCGTGCTCGCCCGCCCCGACGGCGTCGAGATCGACTGGCTCCACTACGACGAGACCTGGTACATCCCCGGCATCGGGCTCGGCCTCGACCCGAGCCGCCTTGAGGGCGGCGTCAACGACGACCTCGCCTACTGGTGCAACCAGAGCACCGTCAGCGGGTCGATGACCGAGCCCGCCACCCCCGGCGCGCCGAACGACGCCTGCGGCGGCGGGGACACGGGCGGGGACACGGGCGGCGGAGACACGATGTGACATCGGCGGCGCCCGTTCCGTAATCGGCACCTCCGTCTCCACGCGGCGACCGTCGGGAAGCGCGGTGGGGCCTTGGTCCGCGGCGCCGCTCGGGATAGCCCGCAGGCGCCCCCTACCGGAGTCCCCATGAGCCTCGTCGGCGCTGCCGCCCCCGCCTTCTCCCTCTTCGATCACGCCCGCCAGCCCGTCACCCTCGAGGGCCTCCGCGGCTCCAAGGTCGTGATCGCGTTCTTCCCGGCCGCCTTCACCGGCGTCTGCGAGAAGGAGCTCTGCACCTTCCGTGACTCCCTGGTCGACCTGAACAGCCTCAACGCCAAGGTGCTCGGCATCAGCGTCGACGCGCCGTTCTCCAACGCCGCCTTCGCCAACAAGAACGGGATCAACTTCCCGATCCTGTCCGACTACGCGCGCGCCGCGGTGAACGCCTACGGCGTCGCCCACGACGACTTCGCGGGGATGCCCGGCTACACCGCCGCCAAGCGCTCCGTCTTCATCGTCGACGAGTCCGGCACCGTGACCTACGCGTGGATCGCGCCGAACCCCGGCGTCGAGCCCGACTATGCCGCGGTGAAGAGCGCGCTCGCGTAGTCCCGGGAATCTCGGTACTTCGCTCCCATCGGCGTGGGCGAGGCCCCCCTATTCGCGGGCTTCTGCTACCGTATGTGCCCAATGCATACCCCCGCTCCCGGCATGCACGGCCCCCCCGAGGCGTTGTTCGACGCTCCGGTGGGGGTCGTGTTCGTCTCCCCCTCAGGCATACTCCTCCGCGCCAACCACGCCTTCTGTGCGCTGGCGGGCGCGGATGCCTCGACAATGATCGACCGTCCCATCGGGGAGACGCTCGCGGCGGACGACCCCGCGGACGACGTCCACCTCCACATGGCGCTCGCCTCGGGCGGCGACTCCTCCCTGAAGGCGCGGAGGGTGCTCCTGCGCCCCGACGGCGCGCGGAGGACGGTGGAATGCACCTGCTGGCTCGTCCGGGAGCCCGACGGCGCGCCTCGCTACCTGTGCGCCATCGTCACCGACGTGACCGGGCTCGAGGCCACCGCGCGGGTGCACGCCGAGAGGCTCGAGGGGGTGGACCGCATCTTCGCGACCGCGCCCTTCGGCATCGCCGTCTTCGACGCGTCGCTGCACATCCAGCGGACCAACCCGGCGCTCGCCGCGCTCCTGCTCGTCCCCGTGGAGGAGCTGATCGGGAAGAGCTACTACGACCTCATCGCCCCCGGCGAGCAGCAGGACGTGAAGGCGCGGGTCGCGGCCCTCACCGACGGCGTGTGGGGCGCGTCCCAGGTCGACCGCCGCTTCGTCGACGCGCGGGGGCGCGTGAAGTACCTCTCGACCAGCGGCACCCGCGTCCGGATCGACGGAGAGGTGCTCTACTACTGCCTGTTCATCGACGTCACGGAGCGCTACGCCGCCGAGGCCGAACGCGCGCAGCTCCACGAGCAGGTGCTCCACGCCGAGCGGCTGCGCACGCTGGGGCAGCTCGCGGCGGGGATCGCCCACGAGGTGAACAACCCCGCGGCCATCGCGGTCGGCGCCGTCGAGCTCGCGCGGAAGCACCTCGCGGCCATCGCCGCAGCGATCCACGCGACCGACCTCCCCGCGGTACGCCGCCACGCTGAGCGCCTGGACACCAGCCTCCGCTACTGCGAGGACGGCAGCGCCCGGCTCGCCAAGGTCGCGCGCAAGCTCGGCGCCTTCTCCAGCCTCCACGGCGGGGAGGTCACGGAGCTGGACGTGAGCACGCTCGTCCGGCGCGCGCTGGACCTCGTCGCCAACGATCTGCGGCACCGCGCCGAGCTCGTCGTGGACCTCCAACCGCTCCCGCCGCTCCACGTCTACCCGGGCCGCCTGGTGCTCGCCTTCACGAACCTCCTGCTCAACGCCGCGCAGGCGATCGACGGGCTCCCCGCCGCCCACCGCATCACCATCGTGACGCAGGCCAGCGCGGACGAGGTGCTCATCGTCGTGGCGGACACCGGCATCGGCCTGCCCGCCGCGCTGGTGGACCGCATCTTCGAGCCCTTCTTCACCACCCGCGGCCCCACGGAGGGCACCGGGCTGGGGCTGACGGTCGTGAACGACGTGGTCCGGCAACACCGCGGCCACATCGAGGTGCGGAGCGAGCCCGGGCGCGGCACCCGCTTCACCGTGCACCTGCCGCTCGCCAACGGCCTCGGCGCCACGGTCGCGCCCCCTCCCGTCGCGCCCTCTCCCGTCGCGCTCCGCCGCGGGCGCGTCCTCCTCGTGGACGACGAGCCCCTCCTCCTCGACATCCTGTCGGACTTCCTCGCCCCCGAGCACGACGTGGTCTGCGCGCCCGGTGGGGTCGAGGCCCTGACCTTGCTCGCGCAGGACACCGCGTTCGACGCCGTCCTCTGCGACCTCATGATGCCGGGGGTGGACGGGATCGCGGTCCACGCGTACCTCCTCGAGCACGCCCCGGCCCTCGCGGGCCGCACCGTCTTCTCGACCGGCGGCGCGTTCACGGCGCGCGCGGCCGCGTACGTGGACACCCTCGGGGAGCGCGTGCTCCTCAAGCCCTTCACGGCGGAGCAGGCGCTGGCGATCCTGGCCCTCGCCAGGGCGAAGACGGCCTGACCTTCGGACGAAAACGATAGTAGAAGCTGCTTCTTGCCCAATCCGGGCCCGCGACTACCTGTTGCGGGCCCCACGGCAAAGGAGCTTCCCCCCCATGAGTCTCGACCTGTTCAAGGAGCAGGGCGTGCCCCTCGATCGCCAGGTGTTCACCTGGCGCGAGATGGTCGGCACCCCCATCAGCAAGTTGGACGACGACGCCTTCACCCGCGTGCGGATCATCCTCATGAACGGCATCGAGGCCGAGGCGATCCGCTTCAGCCACGCCTGCGCGCGCATGAACCGCCCCCTCCAGCTCGCGCTCGCGCGGGTCCGGCGCGTGGAGCACCACCAACAGACGATGGTGAATTGGCTGCTCGGGGCCGACCACTCCGTCCTCGACACCACGCTCGGCTTCGAGCAGGTGGCCATCGAGATCACCGCCGCCGCCGCCCAGAGCGAGCCGGACCCCTACCTCGCGTCCGTCTACCGCTTCGGCATGCTCGAGGACTTCGACCACCTCTACCGCTTCGCCGCGCTCATGGACCGCCTCGAGGGGAAGGACGCGAACAACATCCTCCAGAGCTACACCGACATCCGCCCCGGCCGCCCCACGAGCGTCGAGCACCGCGCGCCCGAGGACGACCTGCGCAACCCCTACGATCGGCGCACCGCCGCGCCGATCAGCCGCCTGCACGCCTACACGATCATGGCTGCGGAGCACATGACGCACGACTACTACCAGACCGTCGGGCCGCAGTTCGCCGACCCCCTCGCGCGGCAGCTCTACGCGGAGATCGCCTCCGTGGAGGAGCAGCACGTCACCCAGTACGAGTCCATCATCGACCCCACCGAGACGTGGCTCGAGAAGTGGGTGATCCACGAGGCGACCGAGGTCTACAACTACTGGTCCTGCGCGCGGCAGGAGACCAACCCGCGCATCCGCGCGATCTGGGAGCGCATGGTCTCCTACGAGCTCGGCCAGCTCCACTTCGCGATGGAGCTGTTCAAGAACGTGGAGCACCGCGATCCGGCCGAATTCCTGCCGGCCACGCTCCCCGAGCCCATCCCCCACAAGAGCCACCGCGCCTTCATCCGCGACGTGCTCCGCAACGAGACGGACCTGCGCGCCGTCGGCACGCGCTTCGTGCCCGCGTCCCAGGTCCCGGAGGACGCGGCCTCCAACGTCTACCGCAACCAACTCAACAAGGATGGTTCTCCCTCGGAGATCGTCGCCGCTGGCTGGCGGTGGGCCCCGGGGACCGAGCTCGTGAACGCAGGCGCGCTGACCGGCGCGGAAGGGAGGGTCTGATGGCGCACGACAAGCCGAACGGCGGGCTCAAGGACAAGGTCGCGGTGATGAACCGGACGGGCATGGGCATGTCGCCGGTGGACGGCGAGCAGATGCTCCAGGGCGCGCGCGACGGCGTCCCGAGCACGGCGGGGAGCGGCGCGGGCATGACGACGGTGCGCGAGCAGTACATCGCGGAGCGCACCGGCATCGGCTCGATGCCCCCGCCGACCACGCTCAAGGGCGCGGCCAAGGCGGCGGTCGCGCTCGCGCAGAACCAGCGCCCCAATGTGTTCCTCGACCGCCTCGGCGAGCGGCTCGCGTTCGAGCGCACCGGCGTGCGCCTCTACGACGCGCTCCTCTCCCACATCAGCGTGCTCCAGGACAAGACGCTCGGCCCCACGCCGCAGGAACTCCGGACCATCCGCGAGGAGGAGCACCGGCACTTCGAGCTGCTCCGCAACACGATCGAGACCCTGGGCGCGGACCCCACCGTGCAGACCCCCGCTGCCGACGCGGTGTCGGTCGAGACGATGGGCATCCTGCAGATCCTCACCGACCCGCGCAGCTCCCGCTCGGCCTGCCTCCACGCGATCCTCGTGGTCGAGCTCGCCGACAACGACGGCTGGAAGATGCTCATCGAGATGGCGCGGGGCCTCGGCCACGAGGACATCGTGGCCCGCTTCGAGCAGGCGGCGCGCGAGGAGGAGCAGCACCTCCAGAAGGTGCGCGGCTGGTACTCCGCGCAGATGAACGCCGACATGAAGGAAGGGCGCGTCGGGGTCGACGCGTAGCCGGCGCTGCTGGGACACGAGCTGGTAGGGCACGGGGACCCGCGCGGGCCCCCGTGCCCCTTCCAACTCACACCTTGAAGTAGCGGGCCTGCGGGTGGTGCACGACGATCGCCGCCGTGGACTGCTCGGGGTGGAGCTGGTCCTCGTCCGCCATCGAGATGCCGATGCGCTCGGCGCCGAGGAGCCGCAACAGGTGGCGTTGGTCCGCCATGTCGGGGCACGAGGGGTAGCCGTAGGCGTAGCGCGCGCCGCGGTACTGTTTGTGGAAGAGGTCCTTGAGCTCGCGGGAGTCCTCCCCGGCGATGCCGAGCTCGGCGCGCATCTGGCGGTGGGTGAACTCGGCGAGCGCCTCGGTCAGCTCGACGCCGAAGCCGTGGAGGTAGAGGTACTCGGTGTAGCGGTTCTCCGCGAACCACTCGCGCGCGACCTCACTTGCGTGCTGGCCCACGGTCACGGCCATGAGGCCGACCACGTCGTCGTCGCCGAAGTAGTCGGAGATGCACAGGCCGGGGGGGGGCGTTGCGGGGGGGGCGGAAGCCCCCCCTGCCCCACGAGGCGGAGCGACCTTCTGACGCGGGAACCCGAGCCGCGTGCCGTCCTCCAACACGAGGGCGTCGCCGTCCTTCTGGCAGCGGAACCACCCGTAGACGGCCTGCGGCTTGAGGATGCCCTCGCGCGCGCAACGGTCGGCGAGGTCCACCAGGATGGGACGCGCGACCGTACGGAGCTGCTCCTTGTGCTCCTCCGTCGTGAGGTTCTTGCGGAGGAAGCCCCACTGGAACTTGTAGAGCACGTCCTCGTTGACGAAGGGGAGGAGCGCCTTGAGGGGCACGTCCACGACGCGGGCGCCGAAGGACGGGGGCACGGGGGCCGACACCGCCAGGATCGGCTCGGCGTCGCGCTCGTCGTAGGGCACGGGGCGCTCGGCGCGGGCGTGGACGACGGGCTCGGCGGCGGTGGCCGCGGTCACGTCGAGGGTGTCGTCGAAACCGGCGAGCTTCTCCATGAAGTTGAGGCCGGCGAAGGCGTCCTTCGCGTAGACGACCTTGCGGCCGTACGTGACAGAACAATCCTGCTCGACGTAGGCGCGGGTCAGCGCGGCGCCGCCCAACACGACGGGGGTGGTGAAGCCCTGGCGTCGCATCTCCTCCATGTTCTCCTTCATGATGACCGTGCTCTTCACGAGCAGGCCGCTCATGCCGATGGCGTCGGCGTTCTGCTCGCGGGCGGCCTTGAGGATCTGGTCGATCGGCTGCTTGATACCGATGTTGACCACCCGGTAGCCGTTGTTGGTGAGGATGATGTCGACGAGGTTCTTGCCGATGTCGTGCACGTCGCCACGCACGGTCGCGAGGACCATCGTGCCCTTCTGCGGGCCCTCCGCCTTCTCCATGTAGGGTTGGAGGTAGGCGACGGCGTGCTTCATCGTCTCGGCCGACTGGAGCACGAAGGGGAGCTGCATCTGGCCGGAGCCGAAGAGCTCGCCGACGACCTTCATGCCGTCGAGCAGGATCTCGTTGATGATCTGGAGCGGCTTGTACTTCGTCATCGCCTCGTCGAGGTCGGCCTCGATGCCGGGGCGCTCGCCGTCCACGATGCGGTCCTTGAGGCGCTCCTCGACGCTCGCGTCGACCTTCTTCTCGACCTTCACCGCCTTGGCGTCCGCGAACATGGCGAGCAGGGCCTGGAGCGGATCGTAGCCGGAGTCCCCCTGGGTCGCGATCCGGCGGCGGTCGAAGATGAGGTCCTCGCACACCTGGCGTTGCTCGGGCGGGATCTTGTAGAGCGGCGTGATCTTGTCGGCGTGGACGATGGCGGCGGTGAGGCCGGCCTCGCGCGCGTGGTGCAGGTACACCGAGTTGAGCACGTGGCGGGCGTGCGGGTTGATGCCGAACGAGATGTTGGACAGGCCGAGCAGGATGCCACAGCGCGGGAAGTGCTCCGCGATGAGGCGGATCCCCTCCAACGTCCAGAGGCCCAACTTCCGGTCGTCCTCGTTGCCCGTGCAGATCGTGAACGTGAGGGGATCGAAGAGGATGTCGTCGGGAGACATGCCGTCGGCCACGGCGAGGTCGAGGATGCGGCGGGCCACCTCGAGCTTGCGCTCGGGGGTCTTCGCCATGCCCTCCTCGTCGATGGTGAGCGCGATGACCGCGGCGCCGTGGGTGCGGCAGAGGCCGCACACCTTGTGGAGGCGCTCCTCACCGTCCTCGAGGTTGATCGAGTTGACGATAGGCTTTCCGCCGATGCGCTTGAGCGCGGCCTCCAACACGGGGAGCTCGGTGGAGTCGATGACGAGCGGCGCGTGGACGGCGGTGGCGAGCCGGCGCACCAGCTCGTCCATGTCGCGGACCTCGTCGCGGCCGACGAAGGCGGTGCACACGTCGATGGCGTGGGAGCCGCCCTTCACTTGGGTCTTGCCCATGCCGACCATGCCGTCCCAGTCCTGCGCGTCGAGGAGGCGCTTGAACTGGCGGCTGCCGTTGGCGTTGGTGCGCTCGCCGACGGCGAAGATGTCGGCCTGCTGGCGGAGCGGCGCGGTGCCGTAGAGGCTGGCGGCGGCGGGGACGAACTCGGGGGAGCGGTGCTTGGGCTTGACGCCGCGGATGCGCTCGGCGACGGCGCGGATGTGCTCGGGGCCGGTGCCGCAGCACCCGCCGACGATGGCGACGCCGTCCTCCTTGATGAAGCGCTCGTGCCAGTCGGCGAGCTCGCGCGGGGAGAGCGGGTAGTGGGTGTGGCCGTCGACCAACTGGGGCAGGCCCGCGTTGGGGAGCACGGAGATGCGGCTCTTGGCGTGGCGGCCGAGGTAGCTGATGTGGGCGGCCATCTCGACGGGGCCAGTGGCGCAGTTCAGGCCGATGATGTCGATGGGGTACTGCTCGAGCACCGTCGCGGCGGTCGCGACGTCGCTGCCGAGGAGCATGGTGCCGGTGGTCTCCATCGTGACCTGCGCCATGACCGGCACGCGGCGGGGCCAGGTGGCGAGCACGCTAAAGATGGCGGCGAGCGCACACTTGGTCTGGAGGAGGTCCTGACACGTCTCGACGAGGAGCACGTCCACCCCGCCGTCGAGGAGGCCGCGCACCTGGGCCTGGTAGCCCGCGAACATCTCGTCCCAGGTGATGTGTCCCAACGTGGGGAGGCGCGTGCCGGGGCCGATGGAGCCGGCCACGAAGCGCGGGCGGTCGGTGTAGTGGGAGGCCGCTTCGCGGGCAATCAGCGCCGCGCGCTTGTTGATCTCGTGGCACTCGGAGGTGAGGCCGAACTCGCCGAGCACCCAGGGGGCGCCGCCGAAGGAGTTGGTCTCGACCACGTCGGCGCCGGCGTCGAAGTAGCGGCGGTGGATCGCCTCCACCACGTCGGGGCGGGTGTAACAGAGGATCTCGGAGCAGTTCTCCAGGCCGTTGTAGTCGGACAACGGGAGGTTGAACCCCATGAGCTGGGTGCCCATGCCGCCGTCGAACAGCAGGATGCGGTCGTCCAGGGCGTCGAGGAAGGGGCTCGCGGGCCGCGTGTCGGGGGTCAGGCTCATGGGGTGGTTCCGGTGGCGAGGAGGGTGGTGAAGGCGGGGGCGCGGCGATCCGTGTGGACCGTCGTGACCGTGATGTCGGAGAAGCCGGCGTTGGCGAGCCGCAGATCGAGATCCGCGAAGCCGAGGTGAAGGTGGCCGAGGCGCGCGCGGGCCCACTCGTGGGCGTGGGGTGCGAGATCGAGCACGATGATGCGGCCGCCGGGGGCGAGGGCGGCGTGGCACTGGCGGAGGGTGTCCGTGGGGTCAGCGGCGCAGTGCAACGATTGGGAGAGCACGACGAGATCGACCTCGCCGGGCGCGAGGGGGACGGCCTCGAGGGTGCCCTCGCGGGGCTCGATGGGGAGGCCGGCGTCGTCGTCGCAGAGGCGGGCGAGGACGGCGGGGTCACGGTCGACCGCGATGACGGAGCGCGCGCGGGTGGCGAGCAGGCGCGTCAGGTGGCCGGTGCCGACGCCGAGGTCGGCGATGCGGAGCGGCGGCACGAGCGCGAGGAGCAGGTGCGCGAAGGCCTCCCACGAGCGGCCGGGCAGGTAGTCGGCGCCGAGGCCCTCGGGGGCGGGCGCGGCGCGGGCGGCGAGGACGCGGGCGAGCGCGGCGGCGTCGGCGCCGGAGAGGGGGGTCTCCGTCGCGAGGCGGAGGAGCGTGTCCTCCCCCTCCGGCGTCGCGAGGACCGACCGGGTGGCGCTGCCCTCCTTGCGGGTGGCGACGAGGCCGACGCGGCGGAGCTGGGCGAGGTGCGCGGACACGGTGGACTGGCCGAGCGCGAGGACCTCCTGCAGCTCCGACACCGACAGCTCCTCGCGCCCGAGCAGGGCGAGGATGCGGAGCCGGTTGGGGTCTCCGAGGGTGCGGAAGAGGGCGGCGCGGTCGTTCATCGGCTGCCACCGGTGTATCGCGATGGAGCGATGGGCGGCAAGGGGCGGCGGGATCCCGGAGGGGGATCCCGGAGGGGGATCCCGGAGGGGGATCCCGGAGGGGGGGATCCCGGAGGGGGCGTCCCGGAGGGGGCGTCCCGGAGGGGGTCGGACCCCATCATTTATCACCTAAAAGGAGCGAAGCTGCACTCTTCCCGATAGGGGTCTGACCTCATCACTTATCACCTGCGCCCCCTCGCCCCGGATCCCCCATGGCCCGCCCCCTCCGCCTCGACTTCCCCGGCGCTCGTCACCACGTCATGAACCGCGGCGCCCGCCACGCCCCGATCTTCACGAATGACGCCTCCTGCGCCCTCTTCCTCTCGGTCGTCGCCTCGCTCCCGGCGCGCTTCGGCGTCATCGTCCACGCCTACGCGCTGATGCCGAACCACTTCCACCTCCTGCTCGAGACGCCCCGCGGCAACCTCAGCCGCGCCATGCAGTACCTGACCGGCGAGTACGTGCGGCTCCTCAACGAGCTCGAGACGTGGGACGGCCCGCTCTTCAAGGGCCGCTTCCGCAACCGCGTCGTCGAGACTGACGCGTATTGGAGCCACCTCCTCCTCTACCTGCACCTCAACCCCGTGCGCGCCCACCTCGTCACCGATGAAGACGACGCCTACTGGACCAGCCACGCGGCATACACGGGTGCGTCCCGACGCCCCGACTGGCTCACCACCGACGATCTGCTCGCCGCGCACGGCGGCGTCGCGGGCTACCGCGAGGCCCTCCACGCCGTCCAGACCGGCCGCAGCCCCGCGCCCGCCGGCTTCGATCCGCTCGCCCTGTGGGCGCCCTCGGTGTCCGACCTCCGCCCCGCGTCCGCCGCCGCGCTCGGCACGGACCCGGACGCGTTGCTCGCCCTCGTCGCGCGCACCTGCGGCGTCGAGGTCGACATGCTCCGCTCGGCGCGCCCCGGCCGTGGCGACAACCGCCGCCGCTGGCTTGCAGCGTGGTGGCTCGCGATCGCGAACGGCCTCCCCCAGCGCGCCACCGCGCGGGCGCTCGGCGCCACCGAGCAGCAGGTCAGCCTGTGGCTCGGCCGTTTTCCCGCGCTCGCGGCCGGGGATCCCGAGCTCGCCCAGTGGATGGACGACCTCCGCGGGGGCACCGCGGCGTAGGTGATAAATGATGGGGTCTGACCCCTCCCCGACCCCACCCCCTCAGAGCAGCGCCACCAGCGCCTCTTCCTGCCGCCTCGCGTCCGCGAACCCCATCGCCTCCAGCTCGTGGGTGAACGTCTTGTGGAAGTAGAGGTACGACAACAGGTCCGAGTTGTCGTCGGCCTCGCGGTCGTGGAGCGCGGACAGGAACAGCCGCGTCGCGAACGGCAGGTCTGCTTTGTACGCCTCGAAGCAGGCGGCGGCGATGCGACCGAGGTCCTCGCTCGGCCGCACGTACCCGGTCTCGATCACCCGGTACGGCCGGTGCTCCCGCTCCATCCGCTCCAGGAAGTCGGGGTACGCCGACTGCCCCCACCGCAGCAGCCGGTTCACCGAGTGCACCTGCCGCAGGTCGTCCTCGATGTCGTCCAGCAGCAGCGCGTCGAACGCCTTCCCCGCCAGGAACATCGGCCCGGGCGCCTCGTTCGGCGCCACGGCCTCCCGCGTCGACGGCCGTTTGACCCCCACCACCAGCACCTTGTCCGCCCCGATGAGGATCGAGGGCCGGAGGGGCGTGTTCTGGCGCAACGAGCCGTCCACGTAGTAGCGGCCCTCGATCGACACCGGCGGAAACACCAGGGGGATCGCAGCGGACGCGAGGCAGTGCTCCCCGCGGATGCGGACGGGCTTGAGCTCCTCGGTGGGATGCTGGCGGCCGAGGATCGGGCCGTCCATGAAGTGGATGCACCGGCCGGTCATCACGTCGGTCGTCGACACCACCATCGCGCGGAGCGCGCCGCGGTCGATACGCTCGTGCAGCAAATGCCAAGGAAGATCCTCCTGGACCCGCCGGTACAGCGGCGTCGGGTCGAAGAGCGCCTGCCCCTCGCCGATGGACGTGCGGCGGAAGAAGAACGGGTCCCGCCACGGCAAGAGGTCCCGCGCACGCAGGTGGTAGACGTGGTCCGCCTCCATCTCCTGCCACGCCTTCGATAGGTTCAAGGCGCCTTCACGCCCGAGCGCCGCCACCCACGCGCCGTTGATGGCGCCGATGCTCGTGCCGCACACGACCTTCGGGGCGACCGCACGGTCCAACTGGGGCCCCAGCACGTCGTAGACGTACCTCAGCACACCCGCTTCGTACGCGCCGCGCGCGCCACCACCGCTCAGGACCAGGGCAAGCACGCCCCGATGGTACACCACGCGCGGTAGTCGCCCGCACGCCGCCGCCCGCCCCGCGCCCGGTGCGCGCCCGGTCCGCCCCCGCGAGCGGATAGGAAGGCGCCATGGACCTCATCGAGCAGGCCGCCGCGCTCCCGACGACCGCCGGCGTCTACATGTTCAAGGACAAGCACGGAGAAGTGCTCTACGTCGGCAAGGCGATCAACCTCCGCTCGCGCGTGAAGCAGTACGTCCAGGGTCACGACGAGCGCTTCATGGTGCGCTACCTCGTCGCCGCCGCGCAGACGGTCGAGGTGTTCCCGACCCCGACCGAAAAAGAGGCGCTCATCCTCGAAAATGAGCTCATCAAGCAGCACCGCCCCCGGTACAACACCAAGCTGCGCGACGACAAGAACTTCCTCCACCTCCGCATCGATCCGAAGGCCGCGAGCCCGCGCTTCACGCTCGTCCGCCGCATCAAGGACGACGGCGCCCGCTACTTCGGCCCCTACGCCTCCGCGACCAACGCGCGGCGCACGATCACCTTCGTCAGCCGCTCCTTCCCGCTGCGCACCTGCACCGATCAGGTCCTCCGCACCCGCAAGAAGCCCTGCCTCCTCTACCAGATGAAGCGCTGCCTCGGCCCCTGCGTCGACCTCTGCACCCCCGCCGAGTACGACGAGACCGTGCAGGACGCGATGTTGTTCCTCGCGGGCAAGGATCGCGAGCTCGTCAGCCGCCTCCAGGCCCGCATGATGGCCCTCGCGGACGAGGAGCGCTTCGAAGAGGCGATGCGCCACCGCGACGTGATCGCCGCCGTGAAGAGCTCGCTCGAGAGCCAGTCCGTGGTCGACGTGCGCCTCGGCGATCGCGACGTGTGGGCGCTCTACCGCGAGGGCCAGCGCGGCGCCGTGACGGTCCTCCCCGTGCGCGCGGGCCACATGCAGCAGCCGCTCGTGTTCCCCTTCGAGGGCGAGATCGCGGAGGACGGCGAGCTCCTCTCCGCCTTCCTGAACACCTGGTACCAGGCCGGCGATCGCGTGCCGCCCGAGGTCCTCGTCCCCGTTGACACGCCGGATCACGTCGCCTTGCAGGACGTGCTCTCCGAGCGCCGCGGCACCAAGGTGGTCCTCGCGGTGCCCAAGCGCGGCGAGAAGGTGCGCGTCCTCGAGATCGCGGAGCAGGCTGCCAAGGCCCGATTTGCCACCACCCACTCCGCGGAGGATCGGGTCGCCCACGCGCTCGAGGCCCTCGCCGAGATCGCCGGCCTCGAGGTGCCACCCTATCGCATCGAGTGCTACGACAACTCCAACCTGCTCGGCCAGGACGCCGTCGCCTCCCAAGTGGTGTTCATCGAGGGGGTGCCGGCGCGCGCGGAGTACCGCCGCTACAAGATCAAGACCGTCATCGGCGCCGACGACTACGCCAGCATGCGCGAGATCCTGACCCGCCGGCTACGACGCGCCTCGGACGAGGGCAATTTCCCCGACCTCATCGTGGTGGACGGTGGGCGCGGCCAACTCTCCGCCGCGGAGGACGTGTTGCGCGAGCTCGGCCTCGAGGATCAGCCGGTCATCGGCCTCTCCAAGCCCCGCACCGAGCGCAAGCGCGGCGAGCGCGACGCCGTCGACAAGATCATCCTCCGCGGCAACCCCGACCCCGTGATCCTCGCCGAGAACCACCCGACGCTGCGGATGCTCCAATACATCCGAGACGAGGCGCACCGCACCGCCATCGGCTTCCACCGGAAGACCCGGTCGAAGTCCCACCTCAAGAGCGCCCTCGACGACCTCCCGGGCGTTGGCGCGACACGACGCCAGGCGCTCCTCATCCACTTCGGCTCGGTCAAGGCGCTCCGTGCCGCCCCGATCGAGGCCATCGCGGCGCTCCCCGGATTTGGCCCCGCCCTCGCGCAGCGCGTGTGGGACTCCCTCCGAAAGGACGTGGCGGAGGACTGACACCCCTTCGCTTGGGTTGGGCGCCCCCCCGCCCGAAGCGGGCGGGGTCGGCCCCCTCCGGGCGCGCGGCAAAGCCGCTTGGTCCCGCCCGCGCGTCCGAGCCCGCGCGGGCCGTGACCGGCCGCCTCGAACGGCGGCCGCCCTACGGTCGCCTGGCGCGGCGCGCCCAGCGGCCCTCAGTCCAGCGCGTGCATCGCGACGGCGTCCCGCAGCTTCGGCTCGAACCACGTCGACTTCGGCGGCATCACGTTCCCGGAGTCGGCGACGGCGAAGAGCTGGTCGAGCGAGGTCGGGTGCATGTGGAAGGCGACGGCGTGGGTCCCGGCGTCGACCAGCTTCACCAGCTCCTGCCAGCCGCGGATGCCGCCGACGAAGTCGATGCGCTTGTCCGTGCGCGGGTTGTCGATGCCGAGGAGCGGCCGGAGCACACGATCCTGGAGGAGCGACACGTCGAGGGCCTGCACGGGGTCGGTCGGCACGTCGCGGGCGGTGAGGCTGTACCAGGTCTTCTCCAGGTACATCGTGATCTGGCCGCGGCCGGCGGGCACGGGCTCGGCCACGCAGATGTCGAAGTGCGCGCCGACGGCGGCGAGGAACGACGCCGGGGTGTGCCCGAAGAGGTCCTTCACGGCGCGGTTGTACGCGAGGATCTGGAGGGTAGACGCCGGGAAGAGCCCCGCGAGGAAGTAGGCGTGGCCGCCCGCCATGCCGGCGCGCTCGCGATGGACGATCGAGGCGGCGGCGGAGCGGTGGTGGCCGTCCGCGACGTAGGTGCAGGGCAGCTCGGCGGCGGCGCGGGTGATCGCGTCCACCAGGGCGGGGTCGGACACGCGCCAGAGCGTGTGCTCCACGTCGTCCTCGGTGGTGACCTTCCACTCCGGCGCGCCCTGCGTGCCCTTCACGATGAGCGAGTTGAGCGGCTCCTGGTCGCGGTACGCGAGGAACACCATGCCGGTCTGGCAGTTGGTGGCGTCGATGTGGGCGACGCGGTCGCGCTCCTTGTCGGGGCGCGTGAACTCGTGCTTCTTGATGAGGTTGGTGTCGTACTCGTGCACCGAGAACGCGGCGACGAGGCCCACCTGGAAGTGGGCGCCCATCTTCTGCCCGTAGAGGTAGTAGCTGTCTGTGTTGTCGCGGGAGAGGAGCCCGGAGGACAGCATGGCGTCGAACTCGCGGCGGGCCGTCGCGTAGGCCTCGGGCGCGTGGGAGTCGGCGCCCTCGGGGAGCACGGCCTCGGGGCGGCTCACCCGGACGAAGGACTCCGGGTTGGCGGCCACGAGGGCGCGGGCCTCGGCCTCGCTCATCACGTCGTAGGGCGGGGCGATGACGCGCGCGGCCTTGGCGTTGGCGGCGCGGACGGCGCGGAAGGGGCGGATGTCGGACATGGGGGCCTCGGGGGGGCGCCAGTCTAACCCACGGCGACGGCGCCCCGCGGCCGGCCGGGCCTCGACGGCGCACCGCTCCAGTCGAAAGCGCACCCGGCGGAGAGTCCGGACGGACGCTACGCTGGTCGCATGCGTCGCCCCCGCCCCGTGCACCCCTCTCGCCGCGCCCTGCTCGGCGGCCTGCTCGCCTCCGCCGGCACCCTCGCGGGGTGCGCCCCCGCCGCCTCGATCCCCCTCGTCCCCGCGCGCCGCTGGCGCCTCCCCGCCGAGTGGGAGCCGCACGAGCGCTGCGTCATGGTGTTCCCGACCGCGCAGAACTGGGCGGGCTGCTGGGAGGGCCGCTGCGACTGGCTCGACCTGGCGCGCGCCGAGTGGGCGGCCGTGGCAAACGCGGTCGCGGCGTTCGAGCCGGTGCTGCTCTTCGCCAACCAGGGCGAGGGCGCCCTCGCGCGGGCCCTCGTGAGCGCCGACATCGAGATCGTGGAGGTGCCGCTCAACGACGCGTGGGCGCGCGACATCGGTCCGCTGGTCCAGGTCGACGACCTCGGCGGCCGTCGTGTCGCGGGCGTGACGTTCAACTCCTGGGGCGAGAAGTTCTCCCCCTACGACGACGACGCCGCCTTCGCCTCTCGCGTGGCTGACCGCTACGACCTCCGCTACCTCACGCACGACCTGGTGCTCGAGGGCGGCGCCATCTCGGTCGACGGCGAAGGCACGCTGCTCACGACGGAGCGCTGCCTCCTCAACACCAACCGCAACCCCGGGATGTCGAAGGCGGAGGTGGAGGCCGCGTTGAACGACGCCCTCGGCGTCACCAAGGTCATCTGGCTCGAAGACGGCGTCCTGCCCGACCCGATCACCGACGGCCACGTCGACGGGATCGCGGTCTTCGTCGCCCCGGGCGTCGTGATGATGCACACGTACGACGACCCCTCGGATCCCAACTACGCCATCTGCGCCAGCGCCCGCGAGCGCCTGCTCGCCGCGACGGACGCGGCGGGCCGCGCGATCGAGATCATCGAGCTCCCGCTCGGCCCCAACGTCACCCACATCAACTTCTACCTGCCGAACGGCGGCGTGGTCGTGCCGCTGGAGGGGGACGCCGCCGTGGACGACGTCGCCCTCGGCATCCTGCGCGACGCGTTCCCCGATCGCGAGGTCGTCGGGATCACCGGCACGGTGATGGCGGAGGGCGGCGGCGGCGTGCATTGCATCACGATGCAGGTGCCGCTGGGGTAGCGGCGGGGCTACCGCTCGGGGGTGAGGGCCGTGGCCCCCCAACTCGCCATGTCTCACTCCACCGACAAGATGTACGCCCGCCCGGGGCCCTCGTAGAAGGCGCCCACGAGGACGTCCAACACGCCCGTGCCGCGGACATCTCCCAGCGCGAGGGCCGTTCCGGCGCCGTCTTCGTTGCTTCCTGTGAAGGTGGCGGAGGCGGCATCCAGCGAAAGCGTGCCGGTCGGCAAATCCGAAAAGACGAACACCGCTCCGGACAGCGTCGTCTCGCCATCGATGCCTCGCGCACCGACCACCAACTCGGCGCGACCATAGCCATCAACACCGCGCGGTTGTACGTACCCTCCGCGGTCCCGGGGAACAGGAGCACCCGGCCCCCCCTCGCCGGGCACCCCAAGCACGAGCTCGGCCAACCCGTCCCCGTCCAAATCGGCCATGTCGAGGCTTGCTCCAAGGGACCACCAATTCAGCTCGTCGTACGCATTCAGCGTCAACGCCGCCGAGGCCGTGGTCGTCGCGCCCGAGAGCGGACCGTGGAGCAAGTACACCTCGGCGCTTGCCACGTCCGCGACGAGCAGATCGGCAAACCCATCCCCGTTCGCGTCGCCCACGATCGTCTCCTGGAGCACCTCGCCGTCCGGCATCCCGTCGATCCGAGTCGCGACCGTGCCGAGGTCGACCTCGCCGTACACGGGAGACGGCACGATATATACTGCACCGTTCGCGTAGCCCGTCCCCGAATGCTGCGACGCAGTGACGATGTAGTCGTCCCAACCGTCTCCATCGACATCCGCCATGGCCACCGAGCCTCCGGCCCGGTCCTCGTCGTTCTCCCCGATCAGCACCGCGGTGGCGAGATCGGCCAACGCACCGGACTCCCAGGTCGCACAGGCGGGGTCCGCCCCGTCGCAGTCGGCATCCACCCGAAGGGAGCAGGTGTGGCTCGCGTGCACCATCTGGCGATCCACGCTGGTGAACTCGGCGCGCCGCAAGGCGTCGAGCCACCGGGTCGGCACACCGAAGGGCGACGGGGCGGCGTGGGCGGCGGCCAGGAGGCCCAGCAGCGCGATCATCGCGCTCCGCGCAACCCCACCACCTCAGCCACCCGCTCCTCCACCCCGAGCGTCGCGAGCGGGATCGCGCCGGGCGCGTGCCGCCGCAAGAGGCCCTCGATCACGAGCTGAAGGTGGAGCTGGGTGTAGGGGTTCGGCGTGCGGACGCCGTCGGCGACGAGGGGGATGCGGCCCCAGGGGAGCACGTACACCGCGTCGTAGCGGCCCGAGGCGAGGGTCTCGTGGAGGAGGACCTCGGTCGCGGAGTCCTGCTCGGCGAAGTGATAATACAGCCAAAACGCGGCGAAGTCGTAGCTCGCGCGGTCGGCCACGAAGCCGTTCGTCGCGGCGGCCTCGGCCTCCTTGCGCTCCTCCCACAGCCGCAGCACGAGCAGGCGCATGCCGTCGTGGCCGATGTCGTGGAGGTTCACGCCGGTGCGCTCGATGTACTCGCGCATCCCCTCGCCGATGTAGGGGACGCCGAGCTCGTCCGCCAATCGGCGCGCCAAGGTCGACTTCCCGACTCCAGCCGAGCCGGTCACCGCGATACGTTCGGCCATCGTCGATCCGGTTATCCCGGACCGCTGGCAGGAGCGGGCATGAACAGGCTCTCGGACATCATCTCCCGCATCTTCTCGACGGACCAGACCCAGGGTCTCTCCGGCGGTGCCGAGGTCGTCATCGACCGCGACCCGGCGAGCGCGTTTTACGCTTCGCGCCTACGGAAACACCGGAGCGACGAGGATCTGGTCGAGACGCCCAACTGGCTCTGGGCCACGGTCTCCTACAACGGCCGCAAGGGCGGGCTGCGCTCCCACATCCACGCCGAGCGCGGCGAGGGCGTCGCGTCGTTCACGGACGTGCTCATCATCCTGAACCAGGCGGATGCGCGTCGCGCCGCCCAGGTCGAGGGCGAGCCGTGGACCGAGCGGGCCGCCCGCGCCGTCAGCGAGAAGTTCGCCCTCTACAACCAGAAGGAGCGCTTCGAGCTCCTCTACGGCACCCGGCCCCTGCGCTTCTGGTTCGTGGCGGACGGCGGGCAGGACATGCTCGGCCACTCCTTCGGCCTCTCGCCGGGCGAGTTCATCACCGGCCTGCTCCCGAACCTCTACGTCGGCCCCGCGCCGCGCAGCCGCGCCGTGCTCGCCATCCATCTCCACCTCCCCGGCGCGTGGGAGGGCTACCGCGAGGTCGGCCGCCTCTACAGCGACCAGATCCTCTACACCCTCGGCCGTCACTGGCTCGACAACTTCCACCACCCCGCGCTGCGCGAGCCCGGCCTCTACCGGCTCCAGCAGTTCCCGGACGGCTCGCTCGTCCACGTCATCAGCCCCGAGCTGCAGGACCGCTACTTCGTCCGGAGCGACGCGCTGGACGGCGGCGCCTCCGTCCTGACCCTCGCCGAGCGCAACGGCACGCCTGTCGCCTACCTCGTGCTCGCCGTCGTCGAGACCCCCGCCATCGTCGACTCCGGCATGACCGTCGGCGTGCCCCTCGCCGCCCTCCGCACCGCGGACTTCGCCGCTGCCACCCCGGTCGAGGTCGGGGACGACGCCGACTCCAACACCCCGCTCCCCCCGCCGCCCACGCGCTCGGTCGACTCCAACGCGCTGCGCCGCGACATGCTCCAGCGCACCATCATCCCGGACGCCATCGAGGGCCGGATGCTGACGCTCCACGAGCGCGGCGCCCTCCTCCAGAAGGTGCACTTCGCCACCTTCATGGACGGGTACGACGTCTACATCGGCAGCGGCGGCCGCATCGCGACGCAGATGTCCGAGCCGAGCGCGACGCTCCAGGTCCGTGGCGGCACCGTGTCCCTCGCCATCGCGACGCCCGGCGTCACGGTTGACGGTCGGCCCCAGGCCCCCGGCGCGACCATGGTGCTCAGCGGCACCGTCGGCATCGAGGTGGACGGCCACACCCTCGAGTACCGCGACCTCACCGGCGTGCGCGCCGAGGGCTGGCCCTACCTCGGAGAGCTGCGCCGCTCCGGCGCCGGCACCTACCTCGACTTCGGCGGCGTGTTCCGCGTCGGCCGCGACCGCCGCTGCCAGGTGCGCCTGCCGGACGAGCCGCACAACGAGAACATCACCTGGCTGCCCTCCGTCGGCGGCGGCACCACGATCCGCTCCCGCACCGGCGACATCCCCAAGAGCCGCTTCTACACCGACTCCATCATGGTCGCCTCCGAGCACGCCGAGCTCGACCTCGCCAACGAGCCCGTGCTCCGCTCTCTCGCCCGCCACTGCTGCACGTTCGTGCGTCGCGACGGTGAGATCCTCGCCCTCGCCCCGCGTGAGGCCGGCTCGGGCAAGCACGAGCTCGAGCTGCGCGCGAACGACGAGGTCCTGGTCGGCAACTGCCTCTTCCAGGTGTCCTACCCGCCGAAGGCCGGCCCCCCGCTCGCCGCCGCGCTCTCGATGCCCGAGGTGCCGCGCCCGCCCTCCGCGCAGGAGCTCGCCTCCCTCATCGACATGCCGGCGCCGAGCCGCGGCCGCTCGCTCGACGAGGACGCCGCCACCCGCCTCGAAGAAGGCCCGGACCCGCGGATCGACCTCCCGCCCAACTTCCGCCCGCCCCCCGTGCCGCTCGAGCCGGGGGACGGCAAGCCCGGCGGCGGCACCCGCCCGCCCCTCCTCCCGCCAGGCTCCGGCCGCCCGATCTCCCCCTCGACCACCTACGACCCCGCCGTCGCCGGCGGCCTCGGCGAGGCCGGCCCCGCGCCGCGCCCGCCCCGCCTGAAGGACCCCGCCCCCGTCCTCCGGCCCGCGCCCCCGCCGATCGCGCCCGTCGTCGCCGCCCCGGAGCCGCCCACGCGCCGCCTCAAGAGCGCCATGAGCATCCCCGACGGCGAGTGGCCGCCCCCGCCCCCCGGCCCCGCCGTGATGGGCATGGCCGGCGGTTCGCGCGGCCCGGACACGTTGAGCTCCGCGGGCCTCTTCGCGCGTCCCGACGGCGCCCCCAACGGCGCGCCCCCGCCGCCCCCGCCCGCCTTCGACCCGAAGCGGCCGCCCCCGCCGATGATGCTCGACGACGAGCCACCGGCCCCCGTCGCCGCGCCCGCGCCCGTCTCCGTCGGCGACCTCCCCCTCTTCGACGAGGTCGAGGTCCACACCGACCCCGAGGAGCCCGTGCTCTCCGTCGAGGAGGCGCGGTGGAAGGTCGAGACCGCCCGCCCGGCGACCCTCCTCCAGATCGGCTGGATGGTCAGCGGAGACGTGCTCGTGGGCAACCACATCGGCTGCCAGGTCACCGTCCCCGAGGTCCGCGCCTTCAAGGAGCAGGCCTTCATGACGCTCGACTACTTCCGCCTCACGACGCGCGGACGCAAGGGCACGGTCCAACTCCTCCAGGAGGGCGAGGCCAGCCTGAACGTCGGCGGCGCGCCGGTCGCCAGCACCGACGACCTCGGCGCCGCCGAGCTCACCATCGTGCGCCGCGACGTCAACCTCGAGCCCGACTTCGACGTCGTCCTGCGCCTCAAGGAGGACCCCACCCTCCCCGACCCGCGCGCCCGCTTCATCGCGGTCGACACCACCGATCGGCTCGTCGCCGCGCTGTTCACCGTCGGCTTCCCGCTCCGCGCGGATCGCCGCATGGCGCTGGGCCGCATCGTCGCCACCTTCCGCTTCGACGGCGCCCAGCTGCGGATCTCCGACTACCTGTCCACCTACCAGACCGGCGCCGGCTTCCTCCCCTTCTTCTACCGCGTCGGGGACCGCCCCTGGCAGACCCTCCCCGAGGACGGCGAGCGCGTCCACCTCCGCTCGGGAGACGGCCTCATCATCGGCAACGCCATCTACCGGTTCCAGGCCGGATGAGCGGCGTCCGCGCCGGCGAACGCCCCCCGTACACCGTCGGCCTGGTGTGCACGGTGGGCGTCGGCGAGGCCCGTGGGGGCCGCGCGCGCAACGAGGACAATTACCTTGTCTGTCGCGACGAGCGCATCCGTTGGCGCGACGGCGAGAACGAGGCCGTCGTCGCCGCGCAGGGCACCACCGGCGTCCTGCTCGCCGTGGCGGACGGCATGGGCGGCCACGACGACGGCGACCTCGCCTCCGCCGCCGCCGTCCAGGCCCTCTCGCGCCTCTACCTGCGCCCCCTCCCGGCCGACCCCGAGGCCACCCTCCGCGAATTCCTGCTCGACGCCCACCGCCGCCTGCGCGCGCACGTCGCGGTCGACGGCAAGGTCAAGATGGGCACCACGCTCACCGTCGCCTGGCTCTCCGGCGAGCGCCTCCACTGGGCCCACGTGGGGGACTCCCGGCTCTACCACTGGCGCGAGGGGCGGCTCACGCGCCTCACCCGCGACCAGACGCGCGGCGAGTTCGCCCGCCGGGACCGCCGCAGCATCCCCGCCCACGCCGACCACCTCGCGCAGAACTTCATCTACGGCTCCCGCGGCCTCGGCGACGACGCCGGCCTGCGCATCGACCGCGGCCTCGACACCGGCACCCTCGACCTCCGCCCCGGCGACCGCCTGCTCCTCTGCAGCGACGGCCTCTGCGGCCGCGTGGAGGACGCCTGGATCGGGGACCTCCTCCGCAACGTCCCCGAGCCCAACGCGTGCGCCGTGTCGCTGATGGAGCGCGCCCTCGCCGCCGAGAGCGACGACAACATCACGACGATGGTGCTGCGCGTCGAGGGTGGGCACTCCGTCGACCTCGACCCCGACGAGTGGCGCGAGGAGACGACGATCGTCCCGATGTGAGGGGAGGTCGGGGGCCTCGAGCAGCGACGGCCGCGGGTCCCGGCGCCCCGAGCGGCGCCGACCACGGCCCGGAGCCCTCCCACGCGGGTAGCGCCCGCTGGTACGCTTGCCCGATGCTCGCTCTCCTCGCGCTCCTACCCGCGGCGCACGCCGCCCCGCCGCTGCTCACACCCGACCCGCGCGACGTCGCCTCGGCCCCGAGCCGCACCTTCGACATGGAGCGCCTGCGCCTCGCGCTCGCGCTCGACCCCGCCGCAGGGACCGTCGCGGGCACCGCCACCTGGAGCGTGCGGCGGCTCGGCCCCGGCCCGCTCGTGCTCGACCAGGTCGCGCTCAGCATCGAGGAGGTCAACGCCGACGGCGTTGCCGTGGCGTGGCGCACCGTCGGAGACACGCTCGTCATCGAGCTCCCCGCGGGCACGGCGCGCTCCGAGGTGGGCGTCCGCTACCACGCCACCCCGCGCGACGGCCTGCACTTCCGGCGCGCGGGCGCGGCCGATCGCTACGCGGAGGTGTGGTCGCAGGGCGAGGGCGAGGACAACCGCCACTGGTTCCCCGGGTGGGACCACCCGAACGACCGCTTCACCTACGAGGGCGCGATCACCGCGCCGGAGGGGATGAAGGTCCTCACCAACAGCGGCCACGACCTCGTGAACTACCTCGTGATGGTGGCCGCGGGCCCCTACGAGGTCCACGGCACCGATGCGAACGCGGCCTGGGTGCCCCCCGGCACCACCGCGGGCGGCGTGGCGCGGGTGCTCGACCCCGTCCCCGGGATGATGGCGCACTTCGCCGCGCGGACGGGCGTGCCCTACCCGTGGGGCGTCTACCGCCAGGTGTTCGTGCAGCGCTTCCTCTACACGGGCATGGAGAACACCTCCGCCACCATCGAGGACCGCTGGATGGTGGCCGACGATCGCGTGGCCGGCACGCGCGGCCGCGGCATCGCGAGCGTCGTGGCGCACGAGCTCGCGCACCAGTGGTACGGGGACCTCCTCACCTGCCGGAGCTGGCGCGAGCTGTGGCTGAACGAGGGCTTCGCCACCTTCTTCGCGGCGGACTGGCAGGCGAGCGTGGAGGGCCCCGACGAGTGGGCGGCGGGCGTGCGTGGGCGCTACCAGGCCAGCCTCGCGACGCAGGCGCTCGCCGGGCGCTTCCACGGCGGCCGCGGCGCGGCAGACAGCACCAACGTCTACAACAAGGGCGCGAGCGTGCTCCAGATGCTCCGCGTGATGCTGGGCGAGGACGTGTTCTGGGCCGCCATCCGTCGCTACACCACGGCGCACGCCCGCGCGCTCGTGGACACCCCAGACCTCGTCGACGCGATGGAGGCGGAGAGCGGCCAGGAGCTCGGCTGGTTCTTCCAGCAGTGGGTGGAGCTGCCGTACGTGCCGTCGCTCACGGTGTCCTCGGTCTACGCGGACGGCGCCGTCGTGGTCACCGTGCGGCAGGCCACCGGCGACGACCGCCCGGCCTACACGATCCCCGTCGAGGTGGAGATCGGCGGTGCGGACGGCACCGCCCCCCAGACCGTCACCGCCTGGCTCACCGACGAGGACGTGGACATCCGCGTCCCGATGCCCGCGGCGCCCACCTACGTCGCGTTCGACCCGCGCGGCGGCGTGCTCGCGGCCGTGACGCAGGCCCAGGACCTTGCGGCGTGGGAGGCCCAGCTCCGCTCGCCGGCGCCCTACGCGCGCCTCACCGCCATCGCTGCCCTCGGCGAGCTCGACGCCCCCGACGCCCTCCGCGCGCTCGCGACCGACGGCACGGGCGCCTTCGTCGTGCGCACCGCCGCCATCGCCGCGCTCGGGGCCCAGCGCGCCGAGGCCGACCTCCTCCCGCTCCTCGCCGACCCCGCCGACGGCATCCGCGAGGCCGCCGCGCGCGCCCTCGGCAACAGCGTCGGCACCGGCGCGGTCGCCGCGCTCACCGCGCGCGTCGAGCGGGACCCCAACCCCGACATCGCCGGCGTCGCGCTCCAGGCCCTCGCCCGGCTGGACGGCGCCGCCGCCGCGAAGCTCGCGCGCGCCCGGCTCCGCGCGAAGGCGCTCGAGGACATGCGCCTGGTCGCCGCCGCGGCGGAGGTGCTCGGTGATCACGGCGCCCCCACCGACCTCCCCGCGCTGCTGCGCGTCGAGGGCCCCGAGCGCGCCCGCCTCCACGCCCTGCGCGGCGCCACGCGCATCGCCGCGCGCCAGGACCCCGGTCAGGGCCGCGACGCGCTGCTGCGCACCGTCGCCCGCGCCGCGGAGGCGCTCCTGACCGACACCGACCTGCGCTGCCGCGAGGGCGGCGTCGCCATCCTCGGCGAGGTCGGCGACGACGCCACGGTGAGCGTCCTCGAGGCCCGCCGCCGCGCCGAGAGCGGCGCCGACATGCGCGACGCGATGGCCGCGGCGGTCACGCGCATCCGCGGCCGCAGCGGGGCGCCCACCGCCACGCCCAACGAGATGGCGGCGCGGATGGAGGCGCTCGAGCGGAAGGTAAAGGGCCTGCTCGAGGAGAGCGAAGCGCGGCACTGATCCGGGCGACAGCCTACTGTTGGAGCGTGACCGCCACCTGGACGGCGCCCTTGCCGTTGCGCGGGAACGGCGCCTTCTTCAGCTCGGCCTCGACGCAGGCGCGCACGGCCTCGTCGGCGTTGTTGAGGAGCTTCGCGCTGCGGAGCGCGCCGTTCTCCTCCACCACGATCTGCACCTGGAGACGGGCCGCGCCGCACGCGAGCTCCGCGGCGGCGCCGCGCTCGCCGAGGGCGCCGGCCACCAGACGCCAGTCCTTGGCGTCCTCGGGGGAGGCCTCCGTGCCGGTGAGCACGCGCGGCCCGCCGAGGGAGATCCACGCGACGACGGCGGCCACGACGAGGCCCACGCCGGCGAGGCCGAAGGCGGCGAGGCCGCAGCCGATGGGCGCGGCGCGCGAGCGGGCGACGGGGCGCGGCGGAGCGTGGGGGACCGTGCGGACGGGCGCGGTGCGGACGGGCGAGATGCCGCCGGCGTCGCGCGGGACGGGCGGGGCGTCGCGGGTGGCGGCGGGCACGACGGGGAGCGCGGCCGTGGGCACGACGGGGGACGCGGCCGCGGGCGGGGCGACCGGGGGGAC
>CAJBVW010000315.1 GCA_903959175.1 uncultured Pseudomonadota bacterium | reverse complement strand
CGGAGGCGGCCGAGGCCTTCGGGGCGGCGATCGCGGCGCGGCCGGGCTTCGTGGAGGCGCGGCTCGGGCGGGCGCGGGCGTTGGGCCGGGCGGGGCGCCTGGACGAGGCGGTGGGAGAAGCACGGGAAGTCGCCGCCGACGTAGCCGGCACGGGCACCCCCGACGCCCTGGCCCTGCTCGGCGGCCTGCTCGTGGAGGCGGGGCGCTCCGCCGAGGCCGAGGCGCCGCTCCGGCGCGCCCTCGCATCGCGACCCGATGACGCACGCATCCTCGCCGACCTCGGCGCCTGCCTGCTCTTCGAGGGGCGAGAAGAAGAGGCCGCCGCGGTGTGGCGCCGCGCCGAGGGCCTGCCCGACCTCCTCCCGCGCCGCGCCGCGCTCGCCCGCAACCTCGGCCTCGCGCGGCTCGCCGCCGGCAGCCCCGACGCCGTGCCGTACCTGGCTGAGGCCGTGCGCCTCGACCCCGCCGACCCCGCCGCGCGCCTCGGCCTCGCGGACGCCCTCTTCCACCACCCCGAGCCCGCCCCGGTCGACGGCCTCGCCATGCTCCTCGCCGCCCTCCTCGCCACCGACGGCATCGACCACCAGCGGATCGAGCGCGCGATCCGCGGCGTCCTGGCCACCGTCCCCGGCGTGCCCGCTGCCGTCGCCACCGGCGCCGTCCCCGCCACCGTCGCCGATGCGCTCACCGCCCACCCGCTCTTCGTTGGGTGGCTCGCGCGCACCATCGTCGCCGCCCCGGGCTGGGCGCGCCTCGTCGCGAGGTTGCGAGACCATCTCGTCGCGCGCGTCCTCGCCGGCGACGCCGTTCCCATCGACGTCCTGGAGGCCCTCGCCCTCCACGCCTGGCACACCGAATACGCGTACGATTGCGACGTCCCCCTCCCCACCGACGCCCCCGCCGCCCTCCGCGCCCTCTCCGCGCCGCCCGTGCCCGGCGTCACCCCCGCGCTCGACGCCCTGCTCGCCGCCGTCCGCGAGGAGGCCGCCGTGGCCGTCCCCGCGCTCGGCGCCGTGACCGACGCCACCTCCGCCCTCGTCCGCGCCCAGTACGAGGAGAACCCGTACCCCCGGCTCGTCGGCGTCCACCGCCGCCCCGCCGGGAGCTTCGTCGCGATGGCGCGCGCCCGCCTCGGAGACCCCCACTACGTCGAGCCCGCGCGGATCCTCGTCGCGGGCGGCGGCACCGGCCAGCACCCCATCGGCGTCGCCGCGGGAATCGTAGGCGAGGTCGTGTGCGTCGATCTGTCCCGTGCGAGCCTCGCCCGCGCCACCCGCGTCGCCCGCCGCCTCGGCGTCGACAACGTCCGCTTCGTCCACGGCGACCTCCTCGACCTCGGCCCCGACGACGGCCTCGGCACCTTCGCCTTCGTCGACTGCGTCGGCACCCTCCACCACCTCGCCGATCCCCTGGCCGGCGGCCGTGCCCTCGTGTCGAAGCTCGCGCCGGGCGGGATCCTACGCCTCGGCCTCTACAGCGAGCGCGGTCGTGGCGAGATCGTGGCGGCACGCGCCCTCGCCGCCGAACACGGATGGCTCCCGACGGCTGACGGCCTCCGCGCCGCGCGCCGCGCCCTCCTCGCGCTCCCGGCGGACCACCCAGCGGCGCCGGTCACCGCGTCGGTCGACTTCTACAGCCAGAGCGGCCTGCGCGACCTCGTGTTCCATCCCTGCGAGCACCGCTATTCGCCGACGCAGGTCGGGGAACTACTGGCGTCCCTCGGCCTCTCTCCCGTGGCGCTCCAGCACGCGCGCCCGGACGCGGAGCGCCTCTACCGCGCGCGGTGGCCCGACGACGCGGGGCTCGACCTCACGAAGTGGGACGCCCTCGAGGCCGACCACCCCCGCATCTTCGCGGGGATGATCCACGTCTGGGCGCGACGGGCGACGTAGGGAGGCAGGGGCGGACGGACCGGGCGCGGACCCCCGGCCGCCGCGGTGGCAGCGCGGGAGGGGCGCCGAGCCCCGTGAGCCCTTAGCCCTTCGCGAGCACCTGGAACCGCACCCACGGATCCTTCTCGTCGGGGCGCTTCACCGCCTGGGCGAAGCGGCTGGCCACGTTGCCGGCGACCTCGAAGCGGGTCTCGTCGTCGTGGACGCGGATGGCGCCGAGGTCGTTCTTCTCGACGCCGCCGCGGCGGCAGATGAGCGGGATGAGCCAGCGGGGATCGGCCTGATCGTTGCGGCCCACGTTCATGCGGAACCACACGCCGCGGCCGGGGAGCCCGGCGGGGCGCTGGGTGCGGGGGCCGGCGCTCTCTTTGCTGTCCCAGCCGGGGGCGTCGCGGCGGGCGCGGCCCTCGGTCGGCACGTCCCAGCCCGGCGCTTCGCGGCGGCGGACGGGAGACTCCCCGCCGCGCGGCGCCGCGGGGGCGTCACGACGAAAGGTCTCGGCGTCGGCCGAGCGATTGGCGCGGCGCGGCGCGGCCCCCACGGGGG
>CAJBVW010000314.1 GCA_903959175.1 uncultured Pseudomonadota bacterium | reverse complement strand
CGGCGGCGAGGGCCGCGAGCAGCTCGCCGTAGCCGCGCATGGGCAGCGGGTCGGGGTTGAGGCCCTCGTTGACGAGCAGGACGCGGGCGTCGTGCGCCTTTGCGGTCGCGATGATCGCGGAGAGGTTGGCGCGGGCGTCCTCCAGGGGGACGGCGACGCCGGTGCCGCTGCCACGGAGAGCGAAGAGCGCGTGCTTGAGGCCCACGTAGAGGCGGATGTCGTTCAGGGCGCCGGAGACCGCGGTGAGCGCGGCCGAGGGGGCCTGGTAGCGCGCGTAGAGCTGGCTGTAGGGGATGGGCGCGGGCGCGAGGATGTCGTTGTGGCCGACGTAGAGGACGAGGATGTCGGCGTCGAGACGCTCGATCTGGCTCTCGACGTACAGGCGCACATGGAGGGTGTTCCAGCCGCCGACGCCCTGGTTGACGACCTCCCAATCGGTGCCGGTGAGGGCCTCTTCCAGGCGCTTGGGCCAGAATTGGTCGATGTCGTCCATCTGGAAGGCGCCGCCGGTGCTGGAGCCGCCGAGGGCGACGATGCGGCGCTTCGTGGCGTCGGGCTCGGGCGGGCGCACGGGGAAGCCCTCGTCGGGGTAGGCGCGGTAGCGGCGGATCTCGAGGAGCTCGGCGAACTCTTCGCTGGCGCGCTTCCAGCCGACGGTGCGGGTCCAGGCCTCGTCGAGGCGGGTGAGGCGCAGGCCGCCCTCGGCGCCGGCGAGGACGAGCGCGGTGAGGGCGTAGGAGGCGAGGACGCGGCGCGGGAAGGGGTGGGTGTTGACCCACGCGAGCAGCGCGACGGGGAGCGCGAGGCCCGCGAGCACGAGGAGGCCGGCGAGGCCGGTGCCGGCGCCGCCGGAGACGAGGAAGCCGAGCGCGAGGAGGGTCGCGACGAGGGCCGGGAGGAGGCCGCGGAGCGCCGCGCCGCGGAGGGTGGGGGCGGCGGCGCCGACGACGAGGGCGAGGCCGGCGACGGTGGGGATGCCGGTGAAGAGGAAGGGGGCCCAGGCCTCGGGGAGGTCGAGGAGGCGGAGGGCGTCGAGGACGCCGCGGAGGTCGACGCGGCCGAGGAGGGGCACGGCGAGCAGCGGCACACACACGACGGCGACGGCGCGCAGGCGCGCGAGGCGGAGGGACGCGGCGAGGGCGGCCGCTGCGCCGAGGAGGGTGGCGAGGACGCCGACGACCGGGCTGTCCGCACCGCCGCCGAACGTGTCGGTGAAGCGGAGGGTGCCCGCCGTGAGGTCGGCCGACGCGAGCTGGATGCGACGGATGCCGCTGCCGACGACGAAGGCGCCGGGGCCCCACTTGCCGGTGCAGGTGGTGACGGGGGTGCCGTCCACGGAGACGGAGACGGCGCCGTCGCGGGCGTCGACGCGGAGGGTGAAGTCCGCGGAGGTGGGCGCCGGCGCGGGCGCGCAGTCGAGGCGGACGCCGCGTATGCCGCCGCCGGCGCTGCGGTCGACGAGGATGCCGACGCCGCGCTGGGTGGCGAGCCCCCCCGGGCCGCCTACGCCGGCCGCACCCGCCCCGCCCGCTCGCGCG
>CAJBVW010000313.1 GCA_903959175.1 uncultured Pseudomonadota bacterium | reverse complement strand
GAGGGCCGGACCGTCGTCTACGTCGGCATCGACGGGAAGCTGGCGGGGCACCTGTCGCTCGCG
Organism: uncultured Pseudomonadota bacterium; assembly: GCA_903959175.1. GTDB lineage: Bacteria > Myxococcota_A > UBA796 > UBA796 > SXON01 > CAJBVW01. The sequence goes on along the minus strand of CAJBVW010000313.1, from coordinate 34,782 downwards.
GACGTCCCGCGTGCCGAGGCGAAGGCGGCGGCGGCGGACCTCGCGGCGTCGGGCGTGTCGCTCGCGATCCTGACGGGCGACAACGCAGGGACGGCGCAGGCCGTCGGGCGCTCCGTCGGGATCGGCCTGGTGATGGCTGATCTCCTCCCCGGTGGAAAGGTCGATGCGATCCGGGACCTGAAGGCAACCTACGGGTTCGTCGGCATGGTCGGCGACGGCATCAACGACGGCCCGGCCCTCGCCGCCGCCGACGTCGGCATCGCGATGGGGACGCGCGGCACCGCGGTCGCGATGGAGGCGGCTGACGTCGCGCTCATGGGCGACGACCTCCGACGGTTGGCCTGGGCGATCCGCCTCGGACGCGCGGCGTTGTCGAGGGTGAAGCTCAACGTCGGGCTCGCCATCGGCGCCAAGGGCGTCGTCATGGTGCTGGCGGTGCTCGGGATCGCGAACCTGTGGATCGCCGTTGCCGCCGACATGGGCGTCAGCCTCGTCGTCATCGCGCTCGGGCTCGGGATGTTGAGGTTCCCCGAGCCTAGTCCATTCAACCCAATCCCGCCCTCGGAGGCCTGATCCTCTCAGGTCAACCCGCCGCAAATCCATATGCTTCTACGCGCGCACTGCGCCGGCCTTGTGGGCCGCGCTCAGGCGGCGCCGGCGGGGGGAGGATTCTGCGCCGGCGCGCACAGGCCTCCCCGCGCTGCGCTGCGCCTCGAAGGCAGCGGGTCACCCTCGCCCCACGCGGAACCGCACCCGGTTCCGGCCGACGACGACGGCCCGCTGGAACCGGTCCACCGTCACCACGATCTCGCCCCCGTCCCACTCGCGCCCGATCTCCCGTGCGCCCTGGTAGCGCAGCATCTCGGGCAGCCACGCATTGATCGGCGGGGCGCCTTCGTCTCGGTGCTCCAACGGCACGATGACGTAGAAGCCCCGCCGCGGCGACACCAGCCGCCGCCGCTTCGCCAGCCGTAGGGCCGCCTGCTTCAGCGCGGGCATGGACACCCCGAGCGCGGAAAGCGCCTCCTCGCGGGTGAAGGTCAGGCGCCCCCCGGCCTGGAGGTCGTCCACGAAGTCGGCTAGTGCACCACGTCGAACCACCGCGCGAGCGTATCTCTATGCGAGACGATGTGATCGCCTGCCGGTGCGGACAGGGCCACGTCGCGATCAGATCGTCTCTTTAAGCGGCTCGCTGGGAGAGCGTGGGAAGCTGCCGACGGGACACCGCGTGCAAAACTTGTCTACGCGCACGGGCTTTGACCGGTTCGTGCGCCCGCTGCTCGGCGCAGTTCGTGGTGGCGACGCCCGGACCACTGGCCGCCGGGTAGGCCGTGGGGGTCCGCGTCCTTCCGCCTGATACATCGTTGATACATGGCGCGCGTATCGGTGGGTGTGTCGACCTTCGACCAGCAGCGCCCCTCACGCCTCCGCTTCAGCGCTGGATCGCCGCCCTCGGCCCGTTGGGGAAAAACCCTCCATAAAGGTCAAGTTGCATGCGCTCGTCCTCATCCGGATCGCACACGAAAGTTCGAACCTGATCAAGTACCGGGAGCCATCTACTTTCGGTCACGAAACCCTGGTCAACACGACCGGGGTTTCTTGCTTTTGCGGCTTCTTCATCGGTCTGCGCGCCGGTGGTGACGGCCACGAGGTAGCCCGTCGCCTGCCGGCCCTCGTAGAGATCGACCACGATGCGGTCTTTATAGACCTCGACCTGCTTGATCATCAGCCGCTGGAACTCCCGCCGCTCGTCCGAAGTCAGGTGGTCGAAGGCTTCGTCGAAGGAGCCGAGGGCCTGGGCCATCACCTCGGCGTCCAGCTGCTCCCCTTCGCGGACGGCCAGCTCGCCCTCGGCCTCGGCGAGCGCGAGCCGCACCTGTCTCACCTTCTCCTCGGCCTCCGCGAGCCGCCGCTTCGCGGTCGGGCTGTCGGACAAGCCGACCATGAGGAGCGTGTCGAGGGTGGCCTCCGCGGTGCGGTCGGCGGCTGCGAGGTCCCGCTTCATGGACGTGACACCCTCGCGGAGCGGGGCCACGGTCTGCTGCGCGATGCGGTTGGCCTCCTCGACTGCCGCGGCGAGCATCTTCGGGTCGCGGGCGGCCTCCCGGATGAACTCCATCACGGTGGCGTCCGCGAGGTCGGCGCGGACGTTCTTCACCGGGCACGCGTGGCGGTCCTTGACACGCGCCGCGTCACGAGCTGGCCGCGGCTCGCGCGGGCATCGCCCGGCCTCCGCCGCCGTTGCCAGAGCGCGACGATGCTCAACACCAGGAGGGCATCGCCAGCGTCGAAGAAGGGAGCGTGGGCGCGCAGAGAGAGCTCCTCGCTGACCGTCGTCGGCGAGCGACGATGGTAGATCCAAGCATTTTCCGATGGCCGCCCGGCAGACAGGCGAGTCAGGAACCCGAGCCACCGGTGGTCCCGCCGGTCCGAGCGAAGCCCCGAGCCCAGCGAGTTCGCGAGCGTCTTGGGCGCGGTCCCCGCCAACGCGGCCAGCGCGACCACCTGGAGCCCGACTCCCCCCACCGGCTTCACCCGATCGAGTGCGACGGCGGGCAGGCCGGGCGGAGCCACACCGTCGAGGTCCAGGCGGGGGGGAAGCAGCTCCGGCAGGCCAAGCTCGCCGATCGACCATCCGGCAAGGCGGTCGAGCGCGTCGTCGCGATCCGCCTCGGTCCATCCCTTCCGCTCGCCGAGGTCGAGGAGCAGCTCCTGATGTCGCCGTCGCGGCCATATCCTCAGGAGCATCTCGGAGAGCACGGCGGACAGGGGGAGCATCACCAAGATGTACCCGAGCAACACCATGAACGTGCGGAGGCGGCAGGAACAGGCGTGGGAATGCCCGCCCCCGAGCTGGCGCGCCCCGAGAAGGCCGGGTACTCTTCACGCACGGCGTGGCCAACGCCGAACCCCAGCGGACTCCCGCCCGAGTCCATCCCGGGGCAAACCGGACCCAGTCCGAGGCCAGCATCGGTGGAACCAACCTGCGGCTTTTCGGAGAGGGCGGACCCCGGGCAGTCGCGTGGAGGTTCTACCCATGTCCGACAACACCAAGCAGAAGAAGCTCATTCGCGCTCGGCAGAAGGCGACCGGCGAGTCGTACTCGACCGCGAGGCTGCACGTCGTCCGAGGGCGCCTTGACCCGGCTCGGGACCAGCAGCCAGCCGACGCTGAACCATCTGCCGGGCTTCGCGCCGTCGTCGAGGCGGTCATCCAGCTCGCGAACGCTGCAGCCGACGGCAGCCCGTCGGCCGACCAGGCGCTCCGCACCTACCTGACGGACCTCGCGCCCGGCGATCTGCGGAAGGTCGAAGTGCTGATGTACGCGGGTCGGAGCGACGGCGGCATCCGCGAGCTCGCCGCCGAGCTGCACCGCGACACCCACGAGATGACCGTCGACATCGTGGCAGACAAGGCACAGGTGCTCGCCGCGTACCTGGCCGAGGGCCTCTTCGTCGCGGCCGACGAGGGCATCGACCTCGACGGCGCCTGGCTCCGAAAGCCCTCGGCGAAGTGGGCGCGGGCGCCGGGGTCCGACTACGACCGCGCGATCGACGGGATGCGAGCCTGGGACGCGCGGTTTGCCCCGCAACCGGACGAGCGCCGCGATGCCGCAGCCAAGAGCGCGTGGGCCACGCGGGAGGGTGTGAAGCAGGATCCGAGCGGCCACGCCTGCCTCCGGCGCCTCACCGACGAGGCCGGCGCCGAGCGGCACGCCGGCCCCTGCGTGCACCTGCCGGGAGCCGACCACAGTTCCATGTGGATGAAGGAGGGCAAAGCTCACATCTACGTGACCCAGCCCTACGACCTGACCCTGGAGCGCCTCGAGGAGATGTTCCGCGTCTGTCGACGCCTCGGACTCACGCTGCGAGTGGACTCGGCGGTGGCGTGGCACAACCCCATGGCGGTCCTCATCGAGGTCCTCCGAGCGTAGCGGAGCCCCAGGCCCCCACAGCAGACCCGGCGTTCACCGCCCCTCGAGCTCCGTCCCCTCGCGCAGGCGGCGCAGGTAGGCGTCGTAGGCGAACGTGCGGTCCCGGCGCTTGCCGGTTGTCTCGACGAGGATGCCCGCCTCCACCAGCGCGTCCAGCGAGCGCGCCGCCGTCGGGCGGGCCACTCCGAGCAGCCGCATGACGCTCGCCGTCGTGAGCATCGGGTTGCGAGGGAGGAGCTCGAAGAGGCGGACGGTCACCACCGTCGTGTCCACGTGCGCGAGCAGCCGGGTGCGGTCGCTGACCACGAGCGTGAACAGCTCCTTCGCTGCGGCGACCGCCTCCTCGGCGATCGTGCCGACGCCGTCGAGGAAGAAGTCGAGCCAGCCCTCCCAGTCGCCGTCCACGCGCACCGCGTTCAGCCTCCGGTAGTACTCGGCCCGGTGCCGCTTGAAGAAGAGCGACAGGTAGAGGAGCGGCTGGGTGAGCAGCCCCCAGTGCTCCAGGAGCAGGCTCACCAGGAGGCGCCCGATGCGCCCGTTGCCGTCGAGGTAGGGGTGGATCGTCTCGAACTGGACGTGCAGCAGCCCCGCGCGCACGAGCGGGTGCAGCCCCTCGTCGTCGGCGTGGACGTACCGCTCCAGCTCGGAGAGCGCCTCGCCGAGCCGGTGGGGAGGTGCCGGCACGAACGCAGCGTTGCCCGGCCGCGACCCGCCGATCCAGTTCTGGCTGCGTCGCACCTCTCCCGGCAGCTTCGACGCGCCACGCACCCCGCGCATGAGCCGTGCGTGGGTGGCGTTGAGCAACCGCATCGACAGCGGCGGTCCCTGTGGATCAGCCAGCTGCGAACGCGCGAAGTGCAGCGCGTCGACGTAGTTGCACACTTCCTCTACGTCGGCGCTCGCCGGCGCAGGCGCCGCGTCCCCCTCCGTGGCCTCGAAGTTCAGGAGATCTACAAGCGTGGCCTGCGTCCCCTCGATCTGCGAGGAGATGACGGCCTCCTTGCGGACGAAGGCGTAGATGAACCAGTCCATCGACGGCACCATCGCGCCGGCGAGCTCCAGACGGACCAACGCCTGCTCTGCGACCCGGAGGCGCTCATGCAGCGGCCCCACGATCTCAAGGGGCGGGTCCCGCGGCGGGAGTGGGAAGGGTACGAACGCGCGCACCGTCTCGCCGCCGGCGATGGTGGTGTCGTAGTCTCCAGTCGCTCGAGGCACGGGGCTCCTTGCCTGGGAACGACGGCGTTCTCCGGGTCGGCCACTAATAACGCAGTCGTTATTAGCGCGAGGGCCGAGGAACGTGCACGTTCGTTGAGGGCCCGTGGCGCGCTCCAGCGGCATGTCGACCCGCTCGTCTCCCTGAACGCGACGCAAGAGCCTTTGAATGGCGCGCAGCGCCCCCCGTGCGCGGCGCCCCCGTCCCCCGATGAGGCAGCGGCGGCGCGTTGATTTGGGTGGGTGGCGCGTTGCCAGAACGTCGATCCGGCGGCCAAAACCGACCACCAAGGGCATCGAAAACTCGCCTTTCCTGGTGTTTCGGACGACCTGCGATCCAGGCCTTGACAGCCGGGGTCGCTGGCATCCCTTTTGCAATCAGGGTCGCGGCCGGGGCCCAGCCCGAACGTTTCCCCCCTCGGAGAGCTCTCATGAACGTCGTCACCTACTGCCGCGTCTCCTCCGACGAGCAGGCCCTCAAGGACATCTCCATCCCCGCCCAGGGCAAGCTGCTCACCCGCTGGGTCGAGGAGCGGCCCGACCACCGCCTCCTGCGCGAGTTCGTGGACGAGGGAGAGTCCGCCTACGCCCACGCGAACAAGCGGCCCGGCTTCTGCGAGATGATCGCCTACTGCAAGAAGGCCGACGTGAAGGCGATCGTCGTCCACAAGCTCGACCGCTTCTCTCGCGACCGCGAGGAGTCCATCCTCTTCAAGAGCCTGCTCCGCAAGCACGGCGTCCTCGTGAAGAGCATCACCGAGACCTACGACCCCGACACCCCGCAGGGCTTCCTCTACGAGGGCATGATCGAGGTCATCAACCAGTTCTACTCGATGAACCTCGCGACCGAGACCCTCAAGGGGATGCGCGAGAACGCCGAGCGGGCCAACTTCAACGGCGGGCGCGTGCCCTACGGCTACCGGGTCGAGCACGTCGAGCACGTCGAGGACGGGCGCGGCGGGACGCACGGCAAGCTCATGCTCGGCCCCGTGGAGGAGCTGCGGGTGATCCGCCACATCTTCGACCTCTCCGTGAACCACGGCCTCGGGAACAAGGCCATCGCCCGCGAACTGAACCGCCAGAAGATCTCCGGGCCCCGCTCCCCCAACTGGAACAGCTCCACCATCTCGACGATGCTCATGAACCGCGTCTACGTGGGCGACCAGGTCTGGTTCAAGTCCAAGCGCGCCGGGCGTACCGGCCGCGAGCGCACCGACCCGGTGCAGCACATCGTCGCGACGAACGCCCACCCCGCCATCATCGAGCGCGACCTCTTCGAGCGCCGCGCCACCCTCGCCCAGGGCCGCACGTTCGACTGTACCAAGCGCGCCGACCACCACGTCGACTACCTGCTCGCCCGCCTCATCAAGTGCGAGCATTGCGGCGCCAACTTCTCGGGGAAGAAACAGCTTCGCCTCGACCGCAAGACCGGCGAGCGCCACCCCTGGTACGCCTACTACTGCAGCAGCTACCAGACGAAGGGCGCTGAGGTCTGCCCGTCGCTCCCGCTCCACAAGGACTGGATCGAGGGCATCGTCGTGGACGTGGTCAAGAACCGCCTCGTGAACGACAAGGCGTGGGCGGACATCGAGCGGCGCATCCTGGAGAAGGTGGAGGCGCGGCGCCGGACCTACGGGCAGAGCCCCAAGGCCGTCGACGCCAAGATCGGGGAGATCGACCGGCGCATCCAGAACTACGTCCGCGCCATCGGGCTCGGCGTCGACCCCGTGGCGATGCAGGCCCAGATCACCGAGGCCAACACCATGAAGGCGGCGCTCGAGGCGGAGGCGCGCATCGTCCGCCAGCAGGACTACTACGACCGCGCCATCGGCACGAACCTCGACCAGCTCGCGCGCTTCCGGGCTACCTTCCAGGCGGGCTGGGACACCTTCCCCCTCGGCATCCGCCGGCGCATCGTGACCCGGTTCATCGCGTCAATCCGGGTGGTGAACCGCTCCAGCCTGCACATCTCCTACAAGGTGCCGTTCGACAACGAGGGCCTGAAGCTGCTCGTTGATGAAATGCAAGCTGCGAACGTCACTATGGACGTGGAGGGGGCCGAATACTCTCAGGCGGGGACGCTTGGAGGAGCCATACCTGATAGGCGTCGCTCGATTCGTCGATAGCGACGCCTTTCTCATTTTTGGCTTCGATGGATTCGGCAAGAACATCCGAGAAGGCCACGGAGCCGCCCGCGCTGATCCAGGCGGATCCCGACGCGCCCAACCCGATCGGCAGGCTGGGCGCGCCGGCCCGGGGCCGGCCGGGTGCTATCGGGCGGCGGCCGCCCGACGGAGCCCCGCGCGGCGCGGGTCTCCGCCCTTCGGGTGACGCCCCCTCGCGCGGGGCCGTGTCACACGATGCGAAAGGCCGCGAGCGGCGTGGACACACCCCGTCGGGTGCCACCCCGACTAGCCGGCGTCCGACCAGACGTCACGCACCTCGTTCAGCAGGATGCCCAGCGCGTGGGCGAGCGCTTGATTCCGCGCTCCAACACGCTTTCGCCGCCGCTGGAACTCCTCGCGGACACGCCGCACCTCGTCGAGGCGCCCGTTGTGCCAACACGCGCAGGCGTAGACGAGGAGCTCCGGCCACTCGAGGTCGAGGCGCTCGACCCGCACCGTGACCCCCTCGATGCCCACCCCGAGCAGCGCGTTGAGCGCGGGCAGCGCCTCCTGTCCCCGCCGGCGGGTCTGGAGGAGGTCGCGCGCCGCGGTCACCCAACGCATGTCCTGGTCCACGCACGCGAGGCAGGCGTGCTGCAACACCGCGGACCACCGAAGCCCGGTCACCTGCTCGACCTCGCGCGCGAGCTCGAGATCGGCGTCCGTTTGCCGAGCCGGTGGCGCGGTCCCCGGAGCGCGAGCGTCTCCTCCCGCGGGCGCGACGCCGGGTCGGATCACCAGGGGCGCCGCGTCCACCGTCGCGGCCGGAGGCGGCAGCGGGGCCGGCTCCCCCGTCGCGAATTCACCGTCCTGCGCACGCAGAGGCGCTGGGAGTTGGCCGAGCGCGTACCATCCGCCCGCACGGGCCGCGGTTGGCTGCGCCAACTTCAACACCACGCCGAGCTGGGGCGTCACCTTGAAGCGCCCACGCGCATCCGCCCCGAGGGGCGGGGCACCCCGCTCGAGGAGGGCGACTGCCGGAAGCGGGTCGACGGCCGGCGCTTCGTCCTGCCGGAACACCCCGCCCGCACGGTGTGACCAGACGGTACGCGGGACAGGCCCGTTCCACCGCTGCGGCAGGGCGAGCTCCTTGATGTCCGCCCACGCCGTCTCCTCCGAGAACAACGACGGCTTCAGCGCGGCCCCGTCGTGTGGCGCGAGCGCTCCGAGATCCCACTCCTTCCATACGTTCTCTGCGTCCCCGGTGAGATCCGTCCAATCGTGATTGGCGTAGATGTTCGCGTCCACCGAATCGCGGACGTAGACGAGGTGCATCTCCTTGACCGGCTGCAGCTCGGCGGGCAAGCGCCGACCCTGGGCGTCGCGCGCGGAGCGGAGCACGCGCCCGAGCGTCTGGATGCGCTGACGCGCGCTGGCGGTTGAGGCTACCGAGATCCCGAGGTCGGTCTCGGGCACATTGATCCCCTCGACCAACGCCTTGACCGACACGAGCACCCGGACGCTACCGTCGCGGAACCCTTCGAGCGCGGCATCGCGGGCGTCCGCGGCGAGCTCTGAGTGCTCCAACGCGACCTGACGCTCTTCGAGGGAGAGGGCGCCTCGGCGGCAGTCCTCGATGAGGCCGCGGTAGAGGGCCTCGGCGCCGGCGTCGCGTGGAGAGGATTCCTCGTCCTCACCGTCGCTATCCCGGATCCGTTCGTTGAAGAGCAGCGCCCGGATCTTCCCCTTCGAGCCCCGTACCTGAGCACCCACGATCTCTCGGCCGACCCGGTTCCGCTCGGTCGCACCGTAGAGGAACTGCTTGCGGCCGACGTAGGTGGTCTGGAGGTCGGCGGCGGCTCGACGGACCGCCGCGGAGTGCCTGGCGCCGGGCCGCAGATACGCGAGGTAGCGGCCCGGGTCGCCGCCGGCCGCCAGCAGGGCGTTCTCGGCGCGCCGAACGCGCTCGCACAGGGTTTCGTAGGTTCCACGCTCGGCTTTGTCGAGCGCGATCCCATGGTGGACGATGCGGTACGGCGGCAGAAGGCCGCGAAGCCGGGCGTCCTTCAGGTCGAGCTGGAAGCAGACGGGCCCGAGGGCACGTCCGTGCGCCTGCTGCTCGATTGGGAGTGGCACGCCGTTGTCATCCACGTCGTCCCCGCGCTCCGGCGTGGCAGAGAGCCCCAGGCGGAACGCGCTGCGCGCGGCGTAGATCTCCCGGTTCTTGGCCGATCCCGATCGGTGGCACTCGTCTACGACGAGCATCAGAGAACGCACATCTGCAGACTGGCGCTTCAACTCCGCCCGCGCGGTGTCGATGACGAACACCACAATCCGGGAGCGCATCAGGCTCCCGTCGCCTCCACCCCCCGCGATCCCGATAGCGGCTCGATCCACGTTCAACGCCGCCGCCAGGTCAGCCTGCCATTGCTTGGCAAGCGCGATCTTGGGGACGACCACGGCGACGCGGAGGTCGGGTGTGTCCGCCGCAGCCTTGGCGATGCAGGCCGCGGCGAGCAGGGTCTTTCCGCCGCCGGTGTACACACTGAGGATGCCGTGGCGACGACCGAGCCCAGGCGGATTTGCGTGGTCCCAGGCATCGACAGCGAGGCGTTGCCAATCCTCCAGCGTATCCCTTCGGAGCCGGAGCTCGCTGTCCATCACGCGGCGCCGCCGAGGAGCGCTGCCCGCGACCATCCACTGCTCGGCCCCGTCCCCCTCACGAACACCTCTCGCTCCGCGCAGGAACTAACCCCCTCGGGGAAAGATCGTGCTCGCGGCCGGCATGTTTCCTCACCCGTCCACGAACCCCGCCTCCCGCGGGCGAGGTGCGCGCGAGCTCGCCGCCGGCGTGGTAGCCGAGCCCCTGGGTGCAGCCGGTCACGACGATGAAGCGGGTCGGGGCTGCGCCTACTTGTAGAACGTCCCCGGCGCCTCGTAGAATCTGGCCTTCCACACGGACAGCTCCATCGGCGGGAACACCTCGATGAACGCGACCTCGGTCCCGTCGTCAGACCACGCGAGGCCCGCCGAAGCGTCTACGTGATGCGCGAAGGCCTTCCCCGCTCGGGAGGGGAGCTCGACGGCCGCGGGATGGGCAGCAGCCAGCGCCTCGGGGGTGATCCCGTCCACCGCGGGCGCCGACAGGTAGGCGAGGACGACCTCTCCGTCCTGCAGGTAGAACCGAGCCGGTGACCGCTCGGGCGCATAGGCGACCTCGAGCCCGACCGACGGCCCGTAGTCACCGCTCTGCAGAGCGGAGTCCGGCAGGGAGAGGCGGGCGAGGAGGCGGCCGCGATCCGTCCCGATGTGGGAGCGGGCATCACTTATCGTTGGGAGCACGTTGACCGGGCCAACCGAGGCACACGAGAGAAGCAGTGATAGTACGACGTAGTACATCACGGCCTCGGAGAGGTCCTCGCCCGCAGCACGCGCGGACGCGCGGACGCGCTCAGGCCACATCCGACGGGGTGATGATGCCCACCAGCTCCGACGGAGCGTCCCCCTCCGCGGGTCGAACCACGAGCACGTGGCCCCTGTCCAGGTCGAGGTTTGTCGCCTTCTCGCCAGGCCTCACCTGCTCGGCTGCCTCCACGAGTTGACCAAGCAAAATCCCGAAACCGGCGGGGTTGGCAGGAGCCGAGTCCAAGCCGACAGATCGCAGGTCTGTCTTCGCCGCCGGAGACGTCCGCTCGAGCGCGGAATCGCTGCGGTGTAAAAATCGCCCGAAGCTCTCGATCGCAAAGATGACGCGTTCAGCGCCTTCCGCGTCCGCGAGGGCGTCGGCGCGCGCCGATGCGAGGAGAAGGCGAAAATGGTTGCGAGCGGCGCGCTCCTCGTTCATTCGCGCACCCTACCACCGGTGTACGCTCGCCCCGAAGAAAATCACGCTCGAAGCGCGCAGGCGGCAAGCCGTCGTTGAGTTTCGCGTTTCCGACGGGTGGCGTGCATATCCCCGGCACAGAGCGCCCCACCACCGGCCTCGCCGCTCAGGCAGAACGGTAGATTCGTCCCATCGAGCTCTTGTGCCCGCGGCACCTCGACCCGCAGACGAGACCGCGGCCCGTCGCACCGCCGCGCCTACACGCTCCTGCGGACCCCCGCCTCGTACCGCCGCATCCCGCGGTGTAGACTCCCGCCCCATGCCCGCGCGCCCCTCCCTCGCCTGGACTCTCCGCTCTGTCGCGCGCATCGAGCGCAACGCCGGCATCCGCCCGCCTCGCCTGACGGAGCCCAGCTTGGAGCGCTGGGCGCGCCGGATCGTAGGCCTCTCGACCCCCGCCAACGAGCGCCTCGCCGCAGACGTCGGCGGAGAGGTCCGGTGGGCATGACCGCCGCGCCCGCGTGGATCCCCTCGTGGACGCGCACCTTCAACGAGGTAGAGGCCTTCACGCTCCTCGACGTCGCACGCCCCGGAACCACCCTCTCCGCCCGGTCCGCTGAAGGCCACGACCGCCTCCCCCAGGGCAGCCTGGCGCGCCGCCCCGAGCTGCTCAAGAACGTTCGAGAGGACCTCCTCGATCGCGACGGCACCGGTGACCTCGGCGCCACCGGCAAGGCCGCGCGCCGGAAGTTCCGGCGGGTGCGGTAGGCGTGGCGCGGGCGGCCCCCTCTCGCGCCGCGCGATCGGGCGCGGGACGCGGCGCCGGGCTCCTCCTGGGCGCGCTGCTCCTCACCGCGCCCGGCTGCCCGCACCCCGCGGCGACTGTCGTGAGCACCGATCCGTACGCGCACTTCGGCCCCCCCGACGCCTTCGGCGTCCGCGCGGGCCCCGACTCGGTGTTCGTCCCACGGGCGGCGCTCGTGCACCTGACGGGCGGGTTCACCCACACCACGTTCGCGGCCGTGGATGGCGCAATGGTGCTTTACCGCGACACGACGGGGCTCCTCGCCGCCCTCGGGCTCCGCCAGGGGGATCGCCTGCTCGCGTGCGCGGGCGCGCCGGTGCCCGACATCGCGGCGGTCGACACCTGTTTTGCCCGCCTCTACACCGCCACCGAGCTGGACCTCGGCACCGAGCGCAACGGCACGCCGCGTCCGCTCCGGGCTGTGCTCGACGGGCCGCCCGTCCCCGCCCCGGAGGCTCCGCTCGTGTGGCTCGAACCCCTCCTCCGGCCCCCCGTCACCCGCCCGCCGCTCCCCGGTCCCGAAGCGCTCGCCGCCACCTACGGCCTCACCCGCTCCGGGAGCGAGGCGCGGATGCCGCGCGGGGCCCTAGTGCGCGTCGTGGACGACCGCGTGGAGGTGCGCCCCGTGCGCGTGGGCGGCGGCATCGTCGCCTACGACGTCGAGAGCCCCGTGCTCGCCGCGCTCGGGTGGGCGGGCGCCACCGCGCGCGTGGACGACCTCCCGCTCACCTCCGACCCGGCCGTCCGCGAGGCCGTCGCGCGGCTCTTCACCGCCTCCGCGATCGTCGTCACGCCCGCCGACGGCGGCCCGCCCCTCACCCTCCACATCGACGGCGCCCCCACCGCGCCGCCCGCGTTCTGGAAACCCCGCGTGCTCGTCGACGCCCCCGAGGCCCGCATCCGCGCGGGCGTCCGCCTCGACGGGGACACGGCCTACGCCTCCCGCGCCGCATTCTACCCCCTCCTCGAGCTGGCGCGCGCCGACGTCCCGCGCCGCGGCCGCCCCGAACCCGAGGCAACCGGCCCCGTCGTCGCCTACCCGGCCCTGGGCCTCGACGTCGTCACGCTCCTCGACCTGCCGTGGGACGCGCCCGTCGCCGGTGTCGACGGCGTCGCGGTGTACGGCGCCACCAGCGTGACCGAGCTGCGCCGGCGCCTGCTCACCGAGGAGCAGGTCACCCTCGCGCTCGGCGGGGCCTCGCCAGGGCGCCTCGTCATCCGCGTCGAGGGCGCTCCCGTGCCCCTCCCGGACGACTGGCCCACCCGCGCCGGCACCCCCGAGCTGAACCAACTCCAGCCCAACGCCGTCTCCGACCTCGTGCGGTGGGACGGCGACACCGCGCGCCTCGACCGCCTCGCCGTGCTCTGGCTCCTCCGCGGCGCCCCCTTCGCGGGCGTGCCCAAGCGCGACGGCTTCCAGCTCTCCCACAACGAGCTCGGGTGGGCCCTCCGCGTCCCCGTGTGGTCCGTGCTCACCACCGTGGACGGCGCCCCCGCCACCGGCCCCACCGCGCTCCTCGACCTCACCGAGCGCCTCTGTACCGCCCCCGAGGTGACGCTCACCTTCCGCCGCGACGGCGAGACGTTTACGCGCGTCGTCCGGATCGACGGCGCGCCGGTCACCCCGCCGTGAGCGGGGCGCGAGACCCAGGCGTGGTGGGGACGTACCTCGTGTGGCGGCGGGGCCCCATCCTGGTGCGGCTCGCGCTCCTCGTCGGCGCCGCGGTGGCGACGGCCCGCTTCTTGCCCGCGCTTGCCCCGGCCGGCTCGGGCGCCCACCTGCTCCTCGCGATCGCAGGCGTCCCCGTCGTCGTGCTCCTCGGCGCGTGGTTCGGCCTGCGCCGGGCGCGCGCGGCCACGCTGCCGTAGCGCCTCGCATGCCGACGTGCGATGGTGCCGTCCGTGCCGTCCGACGCCCCATCCCCCACCCCACCGCGCAGGCGACTGCTCGGCGCGGGCGCCCTCCTGGCCGCCGTCGCGGTGCTGGCCTGGGGCGCGCTCCCGTACCTCACGGGGCAGATCGACGACACGTACATCGTCTTCGCCTACGCCCACAACATCGTGGCCCACGGCGAGGTGGCCTGGAACACCGGCGTCCGCGTAGAGGGCTACTCCAGCGCCCTGCACCTCGCGCTCATGACGCTCGGCGCGCTCGCCGGCGCGGACCTCGCGATCTTCGCGCGGGCGCTGTCCTTCGCCTGCGCCGTCGCCGTACTGGCCCTCCTCGGCCGGCCCGCGGTCGGCCCGACGCGCTTGCTGCCGATGTTCCTGCTCGCGGCGTGGCAACCGTTCCACTACTGGTCGGCGGCCGGCCTGGAGACGACGCTGGCCACGTTGCTGGGCGTACTCGCGTGGCCCCTCGTCATCGGTCGGCGCGCCGAGTGGGCGCGAGGCGTCCTGCTCCTGGTCCTCTTCGCGCTCGCCCGGCCCGAGGGCATGGCGTGGCTTGGACTGGCGCTGGCCCGGCGACTCACCCTTGGCAGAGAGTGGGGTCGGCCCGAGGGGATGGTCCTCGCGGGACTGTCGGCGCTGGGAATCTACCACCTCGTTCGCTTCGGCTACTTCGGCTACCTCTTCCCGACGCCGTACCTCGTGAAAATCGTGGCGATCGACCAGTTTGGCGTCGGACTAAGTCAGTTGACCCGGGAACTGGTGTCAGCCGGTGGGATCCTCCTGGCGACGCTCCTCTTCCGCCGCCGGGTCTCCGCGTGGGCGTGGGCGCCTCTCGCGATCCAGAGCCTCCTCCTCGTCCGTGCGTCGGGCGATTGGATGGGGCACGCGAGGTTCCTGGTGCCCGGCGTGGCCGCGAGCGTGGCCGCTGCCTGGATCCAGGGCGTACCTCGGGCCCACCGGGCGCCCGTCGTGGCATTCGTAGCCGCGCTCGGCGCCTTCACGTTCGCTTGGGAGCCCTCCCACGAAGGGCCCGCCGCCGGCAGGGGAGTCCTCGTCTCAGGTTGGCGCAACCCCTGGTTCCTGCGCCACCCGACCGAGGCGCTCCGCACGCCCTGGGCGGTCGCGCTCCTCGAAGAGACGAGCTTCCTCATCGAGCGGGTGCCGCCGGGCGCCGGCGCGGCGATCTCGGACGTGGGGCTACCCGGCAACCTCGAAGACGTGCGCATCTGGGACAACGCTGGCCTCACGGATCGCGCCACCGCGCAGATCATCGCCGGAGAATCGGGGGACATCGTCCAGGAGATCGTCGACCGGTACCACCGCGAGGACGACGTGTGGTGCATGCGGTACGGTCTGGGACCGAGCGACGAGGAGACCCTGGACCGCTGGATCATCGAGCTGCTGCCCGAGGTTTCCCCGTCCTTGTCGGGGACACCGCACATGGTGTGGCGATGCCGCGCCGGCGGCGCCCCTCCGGCGTCGGTCGTGGTGGCACGTTGGGCGGCGCTCCTCCGCCGCTATCCGTCGCAAGACTGGATCCGCTGGTACTACGCGCGCGCGTTGCTGGAGACGGGGCGGACGAGCCGGGCGGCCGAGGTGGTCCGCGGCGCGACGTGGCTGGGCGAGGAGGGCCTCGGGTGGCCTGCCTTCGGCGACGGCCAGAGCACGACGTACCAGCGGGGCAGGGGGTGGGCGCTCTACGGCAACGGTAGCCGCACCTCGATCGCGGCACCCTCTGACTTCTGGGACGGCCTCCGCGTACGCCTGGACGTCGACGACCCCGGCGCAGCCGGCGCCGAGGCGACCGTCCGCTGGGATCCGCCCTGCGCGCCCGCGGTAGAAGCGGTCGTCCACGCGCGCACCTCCGTGGAGCCGCCGCGCTGCGACGCGGATCCGGGGCCCCGCCGCCTCGTCGTGGAGTTCACGAACGACGACGCACACGACGGCTTCGACCGGAACATGTACGTCTCGCTGGAGGGGCGGTGACGGGCCCCCGCCAGTCGGCGGCGTTTACCTCGGGACGGTGATCAGCGTCGCGCCCCCGCCGTTCGTAGCGGCCGCGGAGTACTCGGGCGCGCCGACGACGATGTCGTCCGCTCCGTCTCCATCGACATCGCCGGCCAGGGCGGCCGAGTACCCGAAGGCGGCCCCCGGGACGACGCTCACGCCGCTCAGGCTCGACGCCTCGGCCTCGACCGTGCCACCGAACGACACGGCGGCCCCGGGAAGAACCCACGCCCGCTGGTTCCCCGAGTCGGAGTAGTACTGCGGGATGAAGAGCTCGTCACGGCCGTCGCCGTCCCGGTCACCGAGGGGGACGACGTCCGCTACGCCGCCGTGCTCGGACCAGTCGAACACGCAGGACGGGAAGTCGAGCGCCCGTGTCGGAGCGCCACCGACCGCCGTGAACAGGTAGATGAGCCCCGCCTCGTCCTCGCCGAGGATCGCGACGTCATCCCGCCCGTCCCCGTCCTGGTCTCCCACCGCGTCCATCTCTCCCCCCATGTAGGCGAAGTCGAAGGGCCCGTCGATGAGCACGTCGGCGTCCTCGATCGAGCCGCCGAAGCGATCCGCCGAGAAGAGGGCGACCCGTCCCGACGAGCTGGGCCCGGTGGACGTTCCACAACACTCGCTCAGCGCGATGTCGGTCACCCCATCGCCCGTGACGTCCCCGACGAACTTCACGCTCGTCGGTCCATACGTACCGCCGGCGCTCCCAGAGACTCGCGCAACCTCCACCGCGGTGACCGTCGTGTCGCCAGCGACGACCCACGCTGCACCGTCGATGATCCACGCCGTCCCGGCGACCTCCGCCGAACCGACCATGCTCACGAGCACGTCCGGAACGGCATCCCCGGTGACATCAACCCCGGCGTCGACGTCCGACGCGAAGCTCATCCCTGCGACATCCGGGAGGAGCGACCGGGCGACCTCAAGTGACCCGCCGGGCGCCCCATCGAGCGCGTAGATGGCTCCCGAGGCGTCGCCGAGCGTGGAGTCGAGCTCGCTACCGACGAGCACGTCCTGGAGTCCATTCTCGTCCGGATCGCCCAGCGCGGCGGTCCGGCGCCCCTGAAGGTCGCCCGCGCGCCCTCCCGCCCACACGTCGCCGCCGAACTCCAGGATGGCCGCGCCGTTGTCGCCATCGCAGTCGTCGTCGGTGAACCCGTTGGCCCAGCTCTCCGTGGCCGTAGGGTTGATGTCGGCGAGGGTGTCATCGCAGTCAGCGCCGCCGGCCGCCAGTGCGTCGTGCCCGTCTCCGTCCGCGTCCGTGAGGTCCGCGCCGTCACAGTCATCGTCGACGGCGTTGTAGGCGACCTCCTCCTCGTGTCCGCGTCCGTGTCGGGGTACCAAACAGAAGCATCGGTGGCATCTTCGTCGAGCTCCCCGTCGCAGTCCTGGTCCGCACCGTCACACACCTCACTCGCCCCTGGGAAGATGGCGGCGTCGGTGTCGTCGCAGTCCTCCTCCTGCACGAAGGAGTCGCCGTCGTGATCGGTGAGCGCCTCCTTTCGACGATCATAGAGCTCGGTGTTTATAAGGCAGCCAGTGAGAAGCAGGACAAACATGCACGCATGCTACCGCATCTGTCGACGCGCGCAAGGCCCCGCCCCCCAGATCCCCAACCCTCACCCCCCAATCCCCAACCGCCGCGACAAATCCGAAGTGAACACCCCCGCCGGATCCACCCGCGCCTTGATCGCGCGGAACTCGTCCAACCGGGGGTACATCGCGGCGAAGGTCTTCGCGTCCAGGAAGGCGTCCTTCCCGAGGTAGATCCTACCGCCCGCGTCGAGCACGATCTGGTCGAGGCGCTGGAGCAACGCGCGGGTGCCGTCGCGGATGGGGAAGTCGATGGCGAGGGTGTAGCCCTCGAATGGGAAGGACAGGGGGCCGATGCCTGGCCCACCCATACGTTTGAGCACGTTCAGCGAGGGGAGGAGGCCCGAGGCGGCGATGACCTCGAGGATCTTCCGCAGGTTCTCGGAACCACGTTCGAAGGGGATGACGAATTGGTACTGGGTGAAGCCACGCGGGCCCATGCCACGGTTCCAGTGACCGATCGCGTCGAGTGGGTAGAAGAACTTCTCGTAGTGGGCGTAGGGCGCCCCGCGCGCGAGGACCTGGAAGATGAGCGCGTGGAGGACGCGCGCCGTGACCGGGTTGAACAGGAAGCCCGGCAGGGTGAACGGCACGGTGAGGGCGGAGGGGGCGCTGATCTTCAGCGGCGGGCGGCCGGCGGGGAGCTCGTCGGCGGTGGCGTGGTCCCCCACGGTGAGCACGCCGCGGCCGAGGCGCGCGCCGGTGTCGAACGGGTTGATGCTCGCGACGGAGTAGGGGTACTCGGCGTCGGCCTGGGCCATGAGCGCGAGCAGCTCGTCGAGGTCCCGGGCGACGAAGGCGCGCTGGCGGAACCAGGTCGTGCCGATGCGGCGGAGGCGGATGCGCGCGGAGAGGATGACGCCGAGGAGGCCCATCCCACCGAAGCAGCCGGCGAACAGCTCGGCGTTCTGGTGGCGGCTGGCATCGACGATGGTGCCGTCCGCGAGCAGGATACGGAAGGAGTCGACCGACTTCTCGAAGGTGCCCTGGGCGTGGTGGGCCTTGCCGTGCACGTCGTTGGCGATGCACCCGCCGACCGTCACGAACTTGGTGCCCGGGGTGATCATGGGGAACCAGCCGCGCGGCCCGTAGTCGCGGATGATGGCCTCGAGGCTGACGCCCGCGCCGCAGTCGAGCACGCCGGTCTGCTCGTCGAAGCTTCGATAGGTGTTCAGGCCCGTGAGGGTGACCACGCGCCGCCCGGCGTTCAAGGCGGCGTCGCCGTAGCTCCGGCCCAACCCCCGCGCGATGGTCCCGCCCGGTGCGAAGGCCGCGTGGGTGGCCTCCTCGGCCCCCGGCGCCACCTCGTCACAGGACACCCGCGGGTACCCGCCCCAGCCCGCGAGCGGGGTCACTTGATCACGTCCCGGAGGCCCTCACCGCCCGAAGACGGACGGAGGGACGGGGGCCCGAAGCGCGCAGGAGAGGGCAATTCGCAGGACATCCCGCAGAGCCTAATTCGCGGGGCACCGGAGGCCCCGTCCGCACAACGACATGCATGGGACGCCCCTCCCCTACCGTGCGCTGCAACACCGCGAGCACCCCTCGAACAGCCCCACCCCCGCGAGATCCCGCCGGAACGCGCCCAGGCGCGGCCCGTTCCACACGGCGTCCAGCTCCTCGCGCGAAAGATCCCCGACCACCGCCGGGAAGCACCGGCTGTGCGCGGGCACGACCGCCCCGTCCGACTTCACGAGGAGCGTCGAGAACGCGTCGGCGCAGCGGCGGCCGAAGGGCGCGGGGTCGCGGTAGTAGCGCTCCAGCGCCGCCCGAGAGTCGAGCGTGGGCGACCACGCCACCGGAAACGGGAGGTCCAGCGCCGTGATCGCGGCCATCTCCGCCCAGAGGGCGTCGAGGTCGTAGCGGTCCAGCCGGAGGTCCTTCGTGTTCGAGGGCGTGGCCGGGTAGCGGTGGCCCCACACGGCGTTGTGCGCGGCGGCCGCCTCGGGCGCCACGAACACGGTGTGCATGAAGCCCAGGCGCTCCAGCCGGAGGCCGCGGAGCGACGCCGCGAAGCGCGCGAGGTGGCCGATGTTCCACTCGGTGATCGCCGCGAAGATCGAGACCCGCGGCGGGCGCGGCGCGGCGAGGGCGGCGCGGACCCCCTCCATCGCGCGCTCGAACGAGCCCACGCGGCCCCGGATCGCGTCGTGGACCTCCGCCGGCCCGTCGATCGACACCACCAGCTCCTCGAGGCCCGCCGCCGCCAACGGCCCCGCCAGCTTCGGCAACAGCAGCCCGTTCGTCGTGACCGCGCTCCGCACGCCCTTCGCCGTGGCGCGCGCCACCACCTCGGGGAGCGGCCGCCACGCGGTCGGCTCGGTGAAGGCGAAGCCGAGCTTCGCGCGCGGGTAGTGCCGGGCGACCTGGTCCACGATCCGCTCGGCGAGCGCCACCGGCATCGACGGCGGATCCGTGCCCGTCATGTTCATGTGGAAGTTGGTCCCCTCCTCGCCGGTGCCGACGTCACACATGCGGCAGCGCAGGTTGCAGGCGTTGTTCACCCCGAGGATGACCCACTCCGGCCCGTGCAGCAGGTGCGTTGGCCACACCCGCCGGTTGGCGGCGCGGGCGAGCGAGCGGAGGCGTCCTCGGAGGGGCACGCGCCGGTATATCCCCGCGCTACTCCGCGCCCCCCGCGAACAGGTAGATCGCCCCCGCGCCGCTCCCGCCCTCGTCGTCACCGGGTGCGGACACGAAGAGGTCTTCGATGCCGTCCCCGTCAATGTCCCCGGCGACACCCACCGCCTCACCCGCGGCGTCGTCGGCGTCCTCTCCCACCAGCTTCGCGTCCGCGCCCAACAGGCTCCCGCTGGTGTCGACCGGCCCGTAGAGCACGTACGCGGCCCCCGCGTCGGCGCCGCCGTCGTCGTCACCGCTCGCGCCCACGATGAGGTCGAGCACGCCGTCCCCGTCGAAGTCCCCGAGCGCGAGCGACGCCCCGGCGTGGTCGCCCAGGCTCTCGCCCGTGAGCACCACCTCGGCGGCCGCGAGGTCCACCTCCGCCTCGAAGCGGCCGAACGAGAGGTACACCGCGCCGGCCTCGGACGCCGCGGATCCGTCCATCGACGCGCCGAGCGCCACGTCCTTGTAGCCGTCGCCGTCGAGGTCCCCCGCCGCGACCGCGCTGCCGACGCCCTGGCCCGCCACGGTGCCCTCGAACACCACGTCTGCCACCCGAGAGAAGGCGGCCGTCCCCGAGAACGGCCCGTACGCGAGCCGCGCCGCGCCCGCCGCCGCGCCGCCGCCCGAGTCGGCCGGGTCCCCCACGAGCAGGTCGTCCATGCCGTCGCCGTTGACGTCGAACACCTCGAGGCTGCCGACGGAGGTGAGCGTGAACGTCGCGTCGGCATGGTCGATCGGCTGGGAGCCGCGCTGGGTGGCGGGGCCGTCGAGGACGTAGACGGTGTCGGCGCCGCAGAGGACGAGGTCCTCGGCCCGGTCGCCGTCGAAGTCGCCGTAGCCGCCCAGGCGCCCGAGGGCGTCCGACGCGTCGGTCCCCACCCAGTCGGTCAGCGCGCCGCCGAGCTCCTCCGTGGCCGAGAACGCGCCCGCCACGAGGTACACCCGGCCGCTGTCCGTGCCGTAGCCCGGCGCCCCGACGAGCAGATCGGGGGTCCGGTCGCCGTCCGCGTCCACGCCGGCCATCAGGGGCACGAGCCCGTCCCCCGACGCGCCGCCCGGCAGGCGCACGTCCGCGTCCTCGACGGACACGCCGCCCGCGATCGGACCGTACAGCAGGTAGGCCTCGCCGCTCCCGCCCGTGGCCCCCGCCGCGACCGCGCTGCCGACGAGCAGATCGTCGTACCCGTCGCCGTCGATGTCGCGCGCCGCCCGTACGGTCACGAGGCCGTCCCCCGCCTGTTCCCCGGCGATCTTCGCGGCGCGGGCGCGCGTCGACAGGTCGGTCGTCCCGTGCACCCCGCACCCAACGCCCGGCAAACAGTCCTCGTCGATGCCGTTGTCGCAGATCTCGGCCGCGCTCGGGTTGATCTCCCGGTCGGTGTCATCGCAGTCCCCCGCCACGTCCGCGTAGCCGGGGGGTGTCACACACGCGGCGAGCGGCGCCGCGTCGTCGCCGTAGTCGTCGCGGTCCTCGTCCAGGTAGAAGGTGGCGAGCCCCTCGGTCGACAGGTCCGGATCGGCGTCGTTCACGAGGCCGTCGCAGTCCTCGTCCACGCCGGCGGCGTCGCACAGCTCCGGCGCACCGGGAGACAAGGCGGGGTCGGCGTCGTCGCAGTCGTCCGCGTTGTCGGCCGCGCCCGCCGGCAGGTCGCACGCGTAGCCGGGGCGCGCATCGGTAGGGCCGTAGCCGTCCCCGTCGGCGTCCGCGTACCAACGCAACGCGTCCGACACGGTGGGGTCGGCATCGTCCGCAACGCCGTTGCAGTTCTCGTCGTCGTCGGCAGCGTCGCACACCTCGGCGGCCCCTTCGTGCACGGCGGGATCGGCGTCGTCGCAGTCGTCGGGGGTCCGGAACCCGTCGCCGTCGGCGTCCTCGCCCTCGGGGGTGGAGTCGCCCGATCCGTCGTCGTCGGCGGGGCCCTTCCCGGCGCAGGCAGCCAGCAGCAGGAGGCAGGGAACGAGGCGAAGGAGGTGCACGAGAGCTCCGGGCGCGACCGCCATAAGCCCGCGGCCGTCTCCTCGGCCATCCGGATCGAGCAAGGGGGCACACGGACCGCGCGCGGCGCGCGGCCGGTGCGGAGGCGGGGTGGGAGGGGCGGGAGACGTGGTATACGGGGGTGTGAGCACCAGCGGCACTCGCGACGATCCTGATAGCCCCTTCCTGGCGATCCCCGAGGCCGCGTGGGTCGCCTCGAACGCGCTCGCGTTCGCGATCCGTGACGGCTACGCGGTCACCGAGGGCCACACCCTCGTGATCCCGCGCCGCGTGGTCCCGACGTGGTTCGACGCCTCCGCGGAGGAGCGCACGGCGCTCTTCGCCCTGGTCGACGCCGTGAAGGCCGACCTCGACCGCACCCACCGGCCGGACGGCTACAACGTCGGCTTCAACGCCGGGGAGGCCGCCGGCCAGACGGTCATGCACCTCCACGTGCACGTGATCCCCCGCTACCGCGGCGACATGGACGACCCCCGCGGCGGCGTGCGCCACGTCATCCCGAGCAAGGGCAACTACCTCGCGAAGGCCGCCCCGCTCACGACGGGCACCGAGGACGACCCCTTCTCCCGGCACCTGTTCCCGCTGCTGACCCGCGCCACCACCATCGACGTCGTGGCCGCGTTCGTGCAGGTGAGCGGCCTCGACCGCGTCCGCCGCGCGCTCGATGCTGCGCTGGTGCGCGGCGGGCACGTCCGCATCCTCACGGGTGACTACCTCGCGATCACCCAGGTCGGCGCGCTCGAGATGTTGCTCGATTGGCAGGTCACCGCGCCCGCCCCCGCGCCGGACGCGCCGCCGTTCGGCACCCTCGAGGCCCGTGTCATCGAGGTGGAGCAGCTCCCCGGCCGCACGCGGGCGTTCCACCCCAAGGCGTGGCGCTTCGAGGGCCCGGGGCTCGGGGTCGCCTACGTCGGCAGCAGCAACCTGTCTTTCTCCGCGCTCGACACCGGCATCGAGTGGAACCTGCGCGTCGACCGCGACCGCGACGCCGCCGCCTGGGAGCAGGTGGGGAGCGGCTTCGAGGCGCTCTGGCGGGCCGCCCGCCCGCTGGACGCCGCCTGGATCGCCGACTACGCCACGCGCGCCCGCGTCTCCGCCCGCGCCTTGCCCCCTGAAGAAGCCCAGGAAGATCCCGTCGCCGCGCCGGACGCGCCCCACGAGGTCCAGGTGGCCGCGCTCGCCGCCCTCCGCGAGGCCCGCGCCGCCGGGCGCCGCCGCGCCCTCGTCGTCCTCGCCACCGGCCTCGGCAAGACGTGGCTCGCGGTCCTCGACTACGTCCAACTCTGGGAAGAGCTGGGTCGGCGCCCGCGGCTCTTGTTCGTGGTCCACCGCCGTGAGATCCTCCGGCAGGCGGTGGCCGCGTGGCGCCGCGTCCTCCACGACCGCGACCCCGCCGCGCGCGTCGGTTGGTTCCTCGAAGCGGAGGCCGACCTCGACGCGGACCTCGTGTTCGCCTCCGTCGCCAAGCTCTCCCGCCCCGAGCACCGCGCGCGGCTCGCGGCCCAGCGCTTCGACTACGTCGTCGTGGACGAGGTCCACCACGCCGCCGCCGCGTCCTACCGACACATCCTCGCGGCGCTCGACCCGGTGTTCCTGCTCGGCCTGACCGCCACCCCCGACCGCGCCGACAGCGCCAACGTCCTCGGCCTCTTCGACGACTTCGTCGCCTACCGCGCCGGCATCGACCGCGGCATCGCCGTGAAGCGGCTCGTCCCCTTCCGCTACTTCGGCGTCCGCGACGAGATCGACTACACCAACATCCCCTGGCGCAACGCCCGCTTCGACCTCGACTCCCTCGCCGCCGCCGCCGCCACCGAGGCGCGCATGTCCAGCATGTGGAAGGAGTGGACGCGCCTGCCCCGCGCGCGGACCCTCGTGTTCTGCTGCAGCGTCGTCCACGCCCGCTACGTCAAGCGGTGGCTCCTGGCGAAGCGGGTGCGCACCGCGGCGGTCTACTCCGAGTCCGACTCGGACGACCGCGACCGCGCCCTCACCCAACTCGCCTCCGGCGAGCTCGACGCCGTCTGCGCCGTCGACGTGTTCAACGAGGGCGTCGACGTCCCCGAGATCGACCGCGTCGTCATGCTCCGGCCCACCGAGAGCGGCGTGGTGTTCCTCCAACAGTTGGGTCGCGGCCTGCGCGCGGCGCCCGGCAAGGAGGACCTGACCGTCATCGACTTCGTCGGCAACCACCGCATGTTCGTCGACCGCATGCACACGCTCCTGTCGATGGGGGCGGCGGCGGGCCGCACGGAGACCCTCGACGCCTTCTTCAAGGCCAAGGGGCCGATCGCGCTCCCCGCCGGCTGCTTCGTGGACGTGGAGCTCGAAGCCAAGAAGCTCCTCGAAGCCCTGATCCTCGGCACCGGCGCCCTGGGCGTCGAGCGCGCCTACCGCGAGCTCCGCACCGCGCGCGACGAGCGGCCCCAGGCCGGCGAGCTCCTCCGCATGGGGTACTCGCTCGACCCGTTGCGCCGGGGGCACCGCGGCTGGTTCGACTTCGTCGCGTCCGAGGGGGACCTCCCCGCGCCCGCGCGCACCGCCTGGGAGATCGGCGCCGCGTTCCTCCGCGACCTCGAAGTCACCCCGATGACCCGGTCGTTCAAGATGGTCACCCTCCAGGTGCTCCTCGACGACGACGTCCTCTTCGCCGGCGCCCCGCTCGACCGGATCGCGACGCGCGCGTGGGCCCTCCTCCGGCGCTCCCCCGAGCTCCTCGACGACGTCCCCGCCGACGAGCGCCCCGACGGGGACACGATCGGCAAGAAGTGGCTCGGGTACTGGCGTCGCAACCCGATCGCTGCGTGGACCACCGCGACCCGCGGCCGCGCGTGGTTCCGCCTCGACGGCGACCGCTTCGCCTTGGACCTCGGCATCGGCGAGGGCCTCCGGGAGCCCTTCGCGGCCCTCGTGCGCGAGCTCGTCGAGCTGCGCCTCCTCCAGTACCGCCGCCGCCGCCCGCCCACCGGCGAGGGCTTCGTCTGCCGTGTCACCTGGAACCAACGTGACCCGATCCTGGCGCTCCCCCGCGGCCAACGTGCCACGGTCCCCCAGGGCGAGACCGACGTGCGCCTCCCCGACGGCGCCGTGTGGCAGTTCCGCTTCGCCAAGGAGTTCTGCAACGTCGCCCGCCCCATCGGCGAGCCGTCCAACCAGCTCCCCGAGCTGCTCCGCGGCTGGTTCGGCGCCGACGCCGGGGCGCCCGGGCGCGTGTTCCAGGTCCGCTTCGTCGCCGCGCCCGACGGCCTGTGGGTCGCCCCCCTCGACGCCACCGCCGCCGTCATCGAGCTCCCCCCCCTCCA
The DNA here is from genome assembly GCA_903959175.1 of uncultured Pseudomonadota bacterium. Lineage (GTDB taxonomy): Bacteria > Myxococcota_A > UBA796 > UBA796 > SXON01 > CAJBVW01. The sequence goes on along the minus strand of CAJBVW010000313.1, from coordinate 9,481 downwards.
CCGCGTCGTCGCCTACCCCGACCTCCGCGCCGCCGCCGGCCACGCCGCCGCGGAGCGCGAGGGCCCCGAGGCTTCCTCCGTCGCGCTCCCCGTGCCCGGCCCCGACCCGCGCCGCTTCGCCGTGCGCGCCGCGGGCACCTCGATGGACGGCGGCCCCTCCCCCATCCACGACGGCGACTGGGTGATCCTCCGCCTCGACCGCGGCGCATCGGCGGACCACGTCGAGGGCCGCGTCGCCCTCGTCGAGCTCCCGGGCGCGGCCGGTCAGGGCTACGTGCTCAAGCGGATCCGCCGCGACGGCGGCGCGTGGGTCCTCGCCTCCGACAACCCCGAGGGCCCCACCTTCGACGCGACCGACGACATGCTCGTCGTCGCCCGCCTCGACTCCGTCGTGCGCCCCGAGGACCTCGCCCCCGCCGTCGGCTCCGTCGTCTCCTTCGACACCTTCGTCACCCACCTCGGCGGCGACCCGACCCCGCCCGCGACCGGCCGCTACGGCGGGCACCTCGTGCTCTACGTCGGGAGCACCGGCGTGCTTGACGCCCCCGACCAGGTCGACCTCGTCGTGCCCGACCGCCGCCCCGCCGAGACCGCCTACGTCGTCGTCCGTGTCGACGACGAGCTGCGCTACCTCGGCGTCGGCCGGTGGCGCGACGACATCGGCCGCTGGCAGATCCCCGAGGTCAGCTTCGCCACCTGGCGCGCCCTCGACGGCGGCCGCACCGCCTCTCGCGTTCTCCCCGAGGGGGCCCTCGGCGCCGCCCAGGCCGTCGTCAACGCCCTCCTTCGCCTCCCCGACGCCGACCGCTGGGTCGACTCCGGCGCCACCCGCGGCCACCTCCTCGGCGCGGCCCCGCGCGGCGGCGTGCGCCTCCACGGCGGCGACGGCGGCTTCGCCGAGCGCACCGTCTCCCTCACCGACCTCGCGTGGGTCGCCGCGGCCGCGGACGACGTCGCCACCCACGGCGGCGTCCTCGACGCGGATCGGGTCAACCGCGTGCGCTACCTGGACGGCACCCCGAAGGGGTCGACGCGGTGGATCGACACGCCGTGGGCGGTGGCGTTGTGGCGGAAGGGGTGGGGGTTGTTGCCGACGCGGTGACGCGCTGGGGGATGCGGAACGGGTGGCCGGCGGTGCTCGACCGGCTGGGGGTCGCGTTGGAGAGGCGACGGTTCGACGGTAGCTCGGCGCGTTAGGCCGCCGCGTGCGCCACGAGAGAACCAGCGAAACCACCCCGAGCTGCGCACGGCTCCCAGCGGCAATCGCGCTCTTCGCGCTGCTGTGCATGCCGAGCTGGCCCGGCACGGTGGACGACGTCTACATCACGCTCACCTACGCGCGTCACTGGGCGGAGAGCGGGGCGCTGGAGTGGACGACGGGCGAGCGGGTGGAGGGGTACTCCAACTTCCTCTTCATGGCGCTCATGGCGCTCGGCGCGCGCCTTCACCTCGACATCGACGTACTGGCCCAGCTCGTGGCCTTCGGCTCGGCGTGCCTCGCGATTGCTGTGTTCGAGCGCCGCCTCCCCCCCGGCATCACCGGCGCGTTGGCGCTCGTGGCCCTCGTCACCTGGGCGCCCCTCGCCCACTGGTCCGTCATCGGCCTCGAGACGACCTTCTACGGCTTGCTCCTCTGCGCGGGATGGACGCTCGTGCTCGGCCCCTCGTCGCGGTGGGGGGCCGGGATCCTGGTACTCGCGGCGGCCTCGGTCACCCGCCCCGAGGGCATCCTCCACCTCGCGGCCGGGCTCTCCACCCTGGTGCTTCGCCCCACGGAGCGGCGCGGCACACGAGCCCTCGCCGTCGGGGCCGTGGCGGTGCTCGCCGCCTACCACGTCGCGCGGGTCCGTTGGTTCGACGCGATTCTACCCGCCTCGTATCTGGTCAAGGTGTCGCCCATCGGGCTGACGAAGTACGGCGCCCTGCAGCTCGGCGGGGACCTCCTCTCCGCGGGGGCGATCCTCGGCACGCTCGTCCTCGCGGGGCGCACGAGCCGTCGTGATGCGTTCTGGATCTGCGTGCCGCTCCTGATCCAAGGCGCGACCCTCGTCCGCGCGAGCGGGGATTGGATGAGCTGGGGCCGGCTGACCCTGCCGGGGGTGCTCGCCTCCGCGGTGGCGTTCGCCTCGTTGGCGGCGTGGCGGACCCTCACGCCCCGCCCGGCGCTCGCCGCCGCGGCCGGCCTCGCCGTCGGACTGGCGTTCTTCCTCGAGCCTCGGGGGTACGGCGCCGTCGACCTCGAGCGCCGCTCGCTGTCCGCCGTGGCGCGCTCCTACACGCACCTCCGGCACGGGCTGGACACGCCCATCGCCGAGGACGTGAGCTGGATCATCGACAACGCGCCCATCGGCGCCCGCGGGCTCGTCGTCGATGCCGGGATCCTGGGCGACATCCCCGGGTTCGCGCTGATCGACATGAGGGGCCTCAACCACCGTCCGGCCGCGGAAGCCATCGCCGCGGGGCGCGCCGAGGAGTGGCTTCGCGCCACGGTCTCCGACGCGACGACCCGACCCGAGCTGCTTCGCCTGGCCAACTGGGACGGCACGACCCACCCCGAGTACCCGACGTGGCTCCTCGCGGGGTACTCCCTGCGGAAGGACCTGCGGTACGGCGGAGGCTCCATCCGGTGGTACGCGACGACCACCGCCCGTCCGACGGCGTCCGAACGGGCCGCGCGCTGGGACGAGGTGCTCCGGCGGCACCCTTCGCACCCCTTCCTCGCCTGGCACGCCGCGCTCTCAGCGGCGGAGGGGGGAGACCCCGCCCGTGCCATCCGCATCGCGACGGACGGAGCCCGGCGCTGGCCGAGCATGGCGGAATTCCGCGATGCACCCGGATCCCTCTCGTTCGCGACCGGCACCCAGGCCCTCACCTGGGTCCGGGAGCGCGGGTTCGCGCTCCAGTGCGACGACGAGGCCGTGAGCCGGCTGATCCACCCCGAGGAGCGCGTACGGATCGTGCTCTCAGGGGAGGGCGCACCGGACGCGGCGCAGCTCACCCTCGCAGACCCGTGCAGCTCCGCGGCACCCGTCGCCACGGGCTCTGCTTGGCTTCCCATCTGTGCGACCGCGCGCCAGATCGTCGTTACTCGGGCATGCCGGCCCTTCGACGCGGAGAGCGCGTTCGTACGGTTGGAGACGGAGTAGCGAGCTCAGCGGGGGACGGGGATCGCGAGGACACCCCCGGCGTCCACACCGCCCTCGGCATCGGTATTGGCACCGACGAGGATGTCCTCTGCGCCGTCTCCGTCCACGTCGGCCGAGCGCGCGACCCGATACCCGACGGAGCTGTTCGTCCGCACGGACACCGCGCTCAACAGCGCGTCGGAGATGTCGACGCTCTCGCGAAAGCTTAGATCTTCGCCGAAGACCACCGCGGCGAACGAGGTCTCCAGCGCCGCGTACCACATGACGGGGACGTAGGTGTCGTCCTTGCCGTCGCCGTCGAGGTCGCCGAGGTCCAAGAAGTCGAACGACAGCGATCCCTCGCCCAGGTTGATGCTCGCCGAGTGCTCTGCCACCGTCCGCACAGGGGAACCGGCCAACCCCGTGAAGACCCTGATCTCGTCGTCAAGGTAGATGCACCCGAGGTCTCGTGCGCCGTCCCCGTCGACATCCCCGAGCATCTTGACGCCGCACGTCTCGCCGGCGCCCGTTCCGGTCAGCCGAAAGACGGCGTCTCCCGGGAGCGAGGGTGAAGCGACTCCCCCCGGGACGACGTACGCCAGGTCCCCGTAGGACACGCTCACCATGTAGTCGTCCACGCCATCGCCATCGACATCGCCAGCACGGGCGACGATGTTGCCGATCCCCGCGTCGTCGTAAGGCCCCGGCACCACGGTGAGCCCCTCGGAGACGGTGGTGCTTCCGAGCTCCCGCGGATCGAACACGGCCAGGAGCCCCGAGTTCGTGTACCCCCCAGCACTCGCAAAAAGCGACGAAACAGCGAGGTATTCCCCGCCATCCCCCACGACGTCTCCGACGAATGCCGCGCCGGTGCCGGCAAAGTCGCCCGGTGCGTCGCCCGCGATGAGGGAGATCGCGGAGCCCGGCAGCGTCAGCGACGCGCTCGCGGCGAAGTCGGCGCCACTCACGAGGAACGCCGCTCCGGAGAAGTCGCCATACCCAGCCGCGGTGACGACGAGATCCACGACGCCGTCGCCGTCGATGTCGGGCCCGCCCTCGACCACCTGAGGCAAGTACCAATCGGCACCCCCAGGGAGGAGCACATTCGCGGTCGCGAGGTCTCCCGGCGGGCGACCGCCCTCGACCAGGTAGACCGCGCCTCCGTTGCCGAACAGGCTCCCCTCGTAGACGGCGCCGACGAGGTAGTCCGCGAGCCCGTCTCCGGTGACGTCTCCCAGCGCGCCGAGGCGGCGCCCCGCCTGGCCACCGGCGCTCGCACCACGCCAGAGCTCGAGCCCAAAGTCCAGCCGTACCGGCTCGACCTCGCCGTCGCAGTCGTTGTCGACCAGACCGTTGGCCCAGTCTTCCGTCGCCTCCGTGTACACGGCGGCGTCGGTATCGTCGCAGTCAGTCCCACCCGCGGCTTCCCCGGTCTGCCCATCTCCATCGAGGTCGTCCGCGTCCGCGCCGTCGCAGTCCTGATCGATCCCGTCATACGAGACCTCGGGAGCGCCTGGATACGCCGCCGCGTTCGCGTCGTCACAGTCGCTGCCTCCCCCCGCCGCGGCCGCGTACCCGTCGTCATCGACGTCCGTCAGATCCGCCCCCGAACAGTCGTCATCGACCCCGTCGTAGGGGGTCTCCAGGGCGGCGGGGTTCACCCCGATCGCGTCGTCGTCGCAATCGAGCGCGTTGGCGACGTGCCCACCCGGGGCCGTGCACGCGACTGTCGGCGCGGCGCCCTCCGCACCGAAGCCGTCCACGTCGCGATCGGGGTACCACGCCGCGGCGTCGATGGCCTCGTCGTCCAGCGCACCGTCGCAGTCGTCGTCGCGGTCGTTGCAGAGTTCGTCCGCCCCGGGGAACACCTGGGCGTCGGCATCATCGCAGTCGTCTTCCTGCGCGTACGAGTCGCCATCGCCGTCGGTCAGCGCGTCCTTACGACGCTCGTAGGCATCCTTGTCTATGAGGCATCCAGCGAGAAGTGATAGCAGAAGCATGGAACCGACCTGTTTCGTCCCATTATATCACGACGCTGCGGCACGTTCTCCGGCCCTCCCGGGCCCCTCCCTCACCCCCCCGCCAGCCCCAACAGCGCCTCCCGCACCCGCACCATCGCGAGCGTGTCGCGCTCGCAGTAGCGGAGGAGGCCCTCGCGGATGGCGGCGCGCTCGTCGGCGGGCGTCGCGGCGTCGACCATGCGCCCGTACATCTCGGCGGCGGTGCCGCCGTCGTGGATGGCGAGGTCGCCGTAGCCGAGGTCCGGCACGAGCGCCGGGAGCACGCGCTTGATGGAGAACGAGCCCCGCAACTGCGGGTGGTAGTAGTGCTCGGTCACGATGGGGAGGAGGTCGACGAGGCGCGGCACCAACGCAAGTAGGCGCGCGCGGTGGTCGGGCGCGCGCTCGGCGAGCGAGTGGATCTGCGTCCGCTCGTACTTGGAGTAGACGACGATGCTCCCCGCCTCCCCGAGGGCGCGCACGAGCGAGGCGGCGAAGGCGAGGCGCGGGCTGGTGTCCGCGTCGTGGAGGAACTCGGCGTGGGTGAGCGTGCCGTCGCGCTGGAGGGTGTGGAGGCTCCACTGCGTCGGCAGCGGCTTGTACACGCCGGTGCCGGGGTAGCGCGGCACCGCCGGGGACCACGTCTCGAAGTCGAGGAAGAACAGGGGGAACGCGACGGCGTGCAGCGCGGCGCGGAGGCCGGGCCCGACGTACGCGCGGCCGGTCACGGCACAGTCGACCACGCGACGCTGGGCGGGGGAGAGGCGCGTGTCGGGTGGCACATCCCGGAGGTCGTGGATGCCGCGCTCGCGCAGCGCCGCCACCACCTTGCTGGAGCCCGGGAGCTGCCCCACGTCGAAGGGCCCCGGCGGGGTCACGCACTCAGCGGTGAAGGGGCACTCGCGCGGGTGCCAACACTGGCCGCCCGCGGTGACCGCCGGCACCTCCGCGGCGCCCAGGCCGTCGCGGAACGCTGCCACGTTCTCCGCCACGGCGGCCAGGTGCGGCTCCAACCCGGCGGTGAGGTCCTTGAGGCAGAAGAGCGCGGAGACGTCGACGCCACCCTCGCCGCGCACGTAGCGGCGGTCCAGGAGCAGCACGCCCGCGCGCCGCACGCGCACGCCGCACCCCGAGAGGACGTAGACCTGCACGGCCAGATCGGGCAGGTGCGTCTCCTTGACGCTCGTGCTCGGGCGGACCTCCTGGAGGTCCCAGGTGCCGTCGTGGTTGCGGAGGAGGAGGTCCGTGCGGATGCGCACGCCGTCGAAGAGGAACGCGGCCTCGAAGACGGCGGGCACGCGGGGATCGGCCAGGAGCCGCGCGGTGAGCGCCATGGCCTCCTCGTGGCGGCCGTACTCCACGTCGACGAGCACGCCGCCGGGGTGTCGGGCGCGGGCGAGCGGCACCACCGCGTCCCCGCCGTCGAAGCGCGAGCCGAAGGTGCCCACCGGGGCCCGATCACGCCGGTTGACCTCGAGGTACAGCCGCTTCGCGCACTGAAGGCCGGAGAGGTAGCGGGACTTCGAGAGCATCGGGGCGGGCTGCGCCATCGGGAGCCGGAGGTGGGAGGGGAGCGTGGCACGGTTCGGGCGCTTCGCCAACACGCCACCTGTCGGACAGGTATCCCGACCCTCACCGTATCCTGACGGCCCCGCGCCCCCTAAGCTTTCTCCCCACCCCGCCCCCCCCCCTACCGCCCGCGCACCATCCGCACCGCCACGGCGCCACACCACACCAACCACAGCGGGCCGCTCACGGCGAGCAGGGCGGCGAAGCGGGCGTCCTCCGCCTGGAGGGCCACGGGGAGGCTCGCGAGGCCCGCGACGGCGCCGAGGACGCGCAGCCACGTCGGCAGGGCCGGGCCCGACGCGACGGCGACGCAGAGGAGGCCGGCGCCGAGGAGGCCGTTGAAGGTGGCGTCCAGCTCAAGGGTGAGGGCGAGCAGGGCGCGGGCGGCGGGGCCATTGGCGGGGTCGGTCGCGGGGAGGAAGCGGGCGACGGCGGCCACGGCGGGGGTGCCGGCGGCGTCGAGGAGGGCGCCGAAGGCGAAGAGGCGGGCGCCGAGGCGGGCGAGGCCGGGGCGGCGGACGCCGGGGAGCTCGGGCCAGGCGAGCGCGAAGACGGCGAGGAGGACAAGGCCGACGGTGAAGGTCCACGCGCTCACGACGGCGGCGTCCGCGTGGGCGGTGAGGCCGCCGTGCCACGCGGCGAGGTCCGCCGGGGAGTAGGGGGACGGCACGCCGTCGAGGGCGGCGATAGCGACGATCTGAAGGACGATCGCCAGGATCCCGGCGATGCCGGCAGCGCGCAGGGGGTAGGGCACGGCGGATTCGGACGCGGACATGGGGCCCTCCAGGTGGGAGCGACGTAACGCACGCTCCGTCCCTCCCCGCCCGCTCCGGGCGAGGAGCGCGGCGGCGATGTGACTAGCCCCGCGGCGGCCAGGGCACGAGCATGGACGTGCGCTTCTGGTAGGCGGCGTACGCCGGGTACTTCGACGAGGAGATCTGCTCGGTGAACTGGGTGGAGCCGAGGAAGAGCAGCGTGAGCAGCGGCGCCCCGAGGACGCCGAGGTGGACCGCGCCCGCGCCCGCCGCGAGCGGGAAGAGCATCAGGATCCACCACTGGGACTGCTCGAAGAAGAAGTTCGGGTGCCGCGACCACGCCCAGATGCCCGTGTCGTTGAAGGGGAGCGTCGTCTCGCCGCGGCCGCGCGCCAGGTAGAAGCGCCACTGTTGCTGGTCGGAGACGGTCTCGCCGACGAGGGCGCCGAGGAACAGGAGGCCGGCGACGAGGTCGAGCGGGCCGATCGGCGCGGGGTGCGCCACGACGACCCACGCCGGCAGGCTGATGAGGAACAGGAGGACGTTCTGGTAGGCCGCGATGAAGGTCAGGTTGAACACCTGGTACGCCCAGCCGGGCATCTTCTCGCGGAGGACCTTCCAGCGGTAGTCCTCGCCGCCGGGGGCGTAGCCGCCCTTGCGCCAGAAGTTGAAGGTCAGGCGCGCGCCCCAGAGGGTCACGAGCACGGCGATGCCGACGCTCCGCGGCGCCCAGCCGGCCTCGGCCGCGAACATCCACACGTAGACCGCCGGCACGACCGACCAGATACGATCCACCCACGAATACTCGCGGGTCACGACGGAGAGCAGCCAGCACGCGGCGATGACGCCGAGGCAGACGAGGGCGGCAGGGAGCAGGGTCGGGGGCATCGCGACGTCCGGAGGCGCAGGCCCCTATCGCGGGAGCGCGCCGACGGGCGAGCGCGCACCGCACCAGGGCGGGCAGCCGTCGAAGCCGAGCGCCGGGTCGGAGGCGTCGCGCAGGCCGCCGGCCCGCATCCAGAGGATCAGGTTCTCCCTGCCACCTTTCCGGATCGGTCGCGCCCCGTGCCGGTGCGCCCCCGCGTGGAGGAGCGCGACGCCCGGCTCGTGCGCCCACGCGAAGGGCTCGCCGGGGCGCGCCGCGTCGTCGTGATGCGCGAAGCACCGCCGCCCCTCGAACCACAGCTCGCCACCCTCGAAGCCACCGCCCAGGCACAGGTTGAGGGTCACCTCGGCGTCGTCGGCGTGGAAGGAGAGGTCGCGGTCACCGTCCATCGCGTAGCTCACGACGAAGCCGTGGTGGGAATCGAGGGCGCCCCCGCCCACCTCGGGGAACAGCCGCGCGGTGAGCGGGGTCAGCGCGGCGCGGAGCGGGGCGAGGTCGAGCAGGCACGGCGTCAGCGCGTCCCCGTCGACCACCGAGTCGAGTACGAGGCCGTACCGGTTCATCGAGTTCGGCGCGACCACGGCCACCCCCGCACGCGCCGCCCACGCGCGGTACGCCGCGACCTCGCTCCGGTGGTGGGCGCACCACGTCGGGTCGAGCACGGGCAACGCCCACAGCCCCGGGTGCACCGGCCGCGCCAGCGCCACGAGGCGCTCCGGGTCCCCGGCCGCCGCCGCGAAGTCCGCGTGGAACGCCCCCTCCAACGTCCACGCCTCCGGATGCCGCGGCGCCCACGCCTCCCGCGCCGGCACCACGTTCGGCACGGGCGGGGCGCTCCGGGGCGGGCGCAGGCGACGGAGCAGGCGGCGGAGCACCGTTCAGCCCAGCCAGAGCGTCGTGAGCAGCGCGAGCACGCCGAGGCCAACGATCGCGCCGATCTCGGCCCCGCAGCCGGGCCGCTTCTGCCCGCGCACCCGCTTCCGCAGCCAGTCGTCCTGGTTCATGCCTCCCGCCTAACCCGCGCCCGCGTGCGCCTGGAAGGGCCGCGTCGGTCGGGCGCCCCCCGCGCGGACGCGGGGCCGGGTCGGCTCCGGGCGCGCGGCGGAGCCGCTTGGTCGGCCGGGCGCACGCGCCCCCACGCACGGG
>CAJBVW010000312.1 GCA_903959175.1 uncultured Pseudomonadota bacterium | reverse complement strand
GGGACTCCACCTTTAGCCCGACGATGAGCAGCCCAGGCTGATCCGTGGACGGATCGGCGAGAGGACGGCGGAGGCCGGGGCGTCAGGCTGGGGTGGGGACGGTCGGGCTTGGGGGCCTACAGGCGCTCCCGCGCCGCGTCGTAGGACATCCCCGGTACCAGGAGACGAAGCGTGCACGCGCTCGCCCGCACATCCGCCGGTACCACGACGGGCGGAGGGGGAACACGCACGTCGAGCTGCCGCTCCCACGCGGCCCCCGAGCGGTCGGCCGCACACCGACACCAATTCAGGTAGGTGGACCAGTGGACCGTCGGCGCCACGGTCTCGAGCGCGCGTCGGCGACGCCCGCTCCTTTCCCATTCCTCCGCCACGGCAGCGAGCATGCGCACACGCTCTTCCGCGCGGGCCCGGAGCAGCGCCCAACGCTCGGGCGTGAGCGCGCTCCAAAGGGCGCGGGTCTGGGCGGTGGCCTCAAGGAGGTCGTCGGGAAGGGGGCGGGTGTCCATGCCCCAGGAGATCAGAGTCCCGGCGTCAAATCAATCGCATGCGAACATGGATCTTCCCCCCTGAGCATTCAGCCAGTCTCGGGGAGACCCGGCGTTCCATGCGCGGCGCGCGGCGGTTGCGTGCCGGGTGGCCGGGGTTCCTGACAGAGACGACTTCTTCGACAACGCGGGTCTGGACGATCGCTTTGACACCGGCTCCCACACCGAAAGCTCGTTCTACTTCCTGTCCAACTGCGATCCTGACAACGGACCGGTGCTCTAATGGTCACCTTTCTCCTCCTTTTCTTCGCTCATCCCGTGCAAGCTGCGACTTCTACCGTCCTCGCGCCGGGCACGCAGCCGCTGGCGAACGAGATGGCGTTGGTGACTGCGTTGACCGCCGTCTGCGGCAATCACTTGCGCTCGGACGCTGAGCTGTCGGATGCACTCGAGACGTACGAGGAGTGCGACGTCGTGGTGAACCAGTCCGGCTTCCTCGTTCGACGTCTCCTCGATCGCGTCGAGTCCAGGACCGCGCCCCTGACCGACTCTGAGAAAGAGTCCGTTCAGGAAGCCGATCTCACGATCCTCCAGTCCCTCGGATTCGACGAGTCGGAGTTCGACAACGTCGTCACGACGGAGGTCGGCGCTCGGGACGCCGTGGAAGGAGGGACCCCGCGTCCCACCCGCTACATCGCCTCCAAGACCTTCGTGGATCGCTCGTTCGATGGGTACTCGCTGATCGGGAGCCGCGTCGTCGTGACGAGGAATGCGGAAGGTGCGCTCGTGGGCATCAACGCAACGTGGCCTGCCGTCGAGACCGGAGCCGTCCTTCGAGTGACGGATGATGCGCTCGCGTCCGTCGATGACGTGCCCCCGGACCTCGTTCCTGGCACCGTCCGTCAGGTTCAGAAGATCATCGTCCCCGTGTTCGACGATCAGGGGGTTCTCGTGTCGGGTACGGTGCTTACGGAGGTCGGGTACTCGGTCTACCGCAATGAGCCTAAGACCAAGGCCGTCTATCTTCTGGATGGTGTCCGCGTGAACCCGTTGAGCTTGGAGGATTGAGCATGCCCGCGCGATTCTACTGTGTTGCCCTCCTCCTCGCAGCGGGTTGTGCCGGCGACCGAGGGGATTCCGTGAACGTCGACTGCGAGGAGCAGTCCCGCGCACCATACACCGAGGCGGAGTCAAGCATTCAAGCTCCGCTTGACGAGTACGTCAGTTCGTACGCCAGCCTCGACGGCGCCTGGGCAGCCGAGGTGAACTGCGTCGACGGCAGTAGCGGAAGTGTGCAGGTCTCCATCACCGCCGCCCCGACGAGCGAGATGGACGTCGCCACGTACGAGGGCGCCTCTTGTGACGACGTCTCCGTGGCCGTCCTGGCCGAGACTCCCGTGGCGATCGAGTCCGAGATTGTCAGCGTGGCTGGCGTGACCCTTGAGACGAAGATCATGGACGCGCCGACCTGGGGGGTCGCCATCATGTCGGGGGACTCAACGAATGGCACGTCGGTGCTCATCGAGATGGCGTCGGACGGTGAGATCAGAGGATCTATTATGGCTTCGGAGACGTCGGGATCCGACCAGTTGTCGCTCGAATGCGAGTTCACCAACTGGACTCGGTAAGTTGCCGAGCTCGCTGAAGACCGGCGGACACTGACCTGACCGCGCCGTAGGTTCTGACGCCCTCGCTCATGTTCCTCTGAGCGGGGCGCCGTGGCCCTGTGCGCAGCTTGACGCATCCACGACGCGAGGCGCCGCGGCGCGAACGCTCCGCGGCGCCTCGGTGCTACCTCGCATGCGTCGACCGCCCATCGTTTGTGGTGCGTTCCCATGAGGGGTGATCGGTGGCTTCATCCTTCCCTTTGAGCCGGGCATGGATCGTCTTCGTTACGCAATAGGAAACTCTCCCACATGAACCTCACGCCTACGAATTCGGTCGAGCGCCGGGCCAAGCGCAGTCTTGATCGCCCATGATCGTCGAGACCCGCCGCACCGAGTCCGGCCGAGGTCGCCCTGCGACGCCGCTCCCGTAACAAAGCGGGGTGCGGCCGGAACGAGCCCGATCGAACGCCTTGACGATATCTAAAACCGATATACACTTCCACATGCGCACCATCTCCCTCCACGTCTCCGACTCGGACTACGAGGCGTACAAGGCGATCGCGGCCCGAACTTCCCGGCCCGTCGCCCAGCTCATCCGCGAGGCCATGTCGCGTTGGCTCGGCGAGCACCCCCTTGACGCCCCCTCGCTGCGCGATGTGCGGCCGGTAGACCTCGGGCCGATGCTCCAGCCGTTCGACCGCTCGGAGCTGGCCGACGAGATGTACCAAAGGTGAGCCTTGCCATCGACACCAACGTCCTGATTCCGTGGCTCGTCTCGTCGGCTCCCGGGCACCTGGGAGCCTCCACGCTCGTCGCCAGCGAGCTTGTTCGCCCGGGCGGGCGAATCGTGCTTGTCCAGCAGGTGTGTTGGGAATTCCTGCATGTCGTGACCGATCCCAAGCGCTTCACGTCGCCACTGACCATGGAGGCGGCCCGAATCCTGCTGCTGCCCGTGTGGCAAGCGGCCGAGACGAGCCGGGTGGGGCCGACCCCTGAGGTCGTACCGCGCGTCCTTGAGCTGATGGCGAAGCACCAGCTTGGGCGAAAGCGAATCCTCGACACTGCCCTGGCCGCAACGCTGGAGCGAGCGGGTGTCCGTCGCCTGGCGACCCTCAATGGCGCGGACTTCCGCTGCTTCCCGTTCATCGAGGTCGTGGAGCCCGCTTGAGGGGTGTCTGCGGCAGCCCATGGAGGGGCGCGCGTCACCTGGCATTGCCCTCTGTCCTCCGCGGCAGTCCTCGCCGTGCACCTCGCGTTCGGCGTTCAACGGGGATCACCTCCGTTACGCAGTAGGAAACGGTCCCACCTGAACCTCACCCCACCCAGCGCCCGCCCCGCGCTTGGTTGGCGCTCGCCGGCGGCTGCGCTGGCCGCGCCGAGACGATTGCGCCCGAGC
>CAJBVW010000311.1 GCA_903959175.1 uncultured Pseudomonadota bacterium | reverse complement strand
GGTGCCACCGGCGGGGCCACGGGCGCGCCCGCGCGGGGCGCGGTGCGGGGGTGTGGGGAGCCGACGGTCGGCGGGGGCTCCTCTCCGGTCACGGGCTGCGCGGCGGGGGGCGGGGGCGCCGGCGTGCTCGCGGACACGTTGATCGTCCTGCCCTCCAGGCTGCCGCGCTCCGGCGCCGGCTCGCTCCACGCGCGCGCGCGCGCCCACCCGCGGAGCCCCACCCCCGGCAGCGGCAACGCGAGCTCGTCACACGCGTGTTCGAGCGCCGCCGCATCCGGACGTTTCTCGGCGTCGTAGGCGAGCAGCGCCCCGAGCAGGCTCCGCACCGCCGGCGGCAGCTCGGGCGGCAGGGCCGCGAGGCGCGCGCTGAGGAACCGGGCGTAGTCGTCCGGGTTCAGCGCGAGGCGGAAGGTTTGGGTCTGGTTCACGCCCGCGTACAGCCGCTCGCCGTGCAGGGCCTCGTACAACACACACCCGAGCGCGTACACGTCGCTCGCCGGTTGGACGCCGGGCTCCCCGAGCCGCTCCGGCGCGAGGTACCCGAGCGTGCCGATGATGAGGCCGGTGCCGGTCTTCGCCTCCCGGTCGATGGCGCCCGACACCGCGATGCCGAAGTCAAGCAGCTTCACCGCCCCCGATCGCGCGATCCGGATGTTCCCCGGCTTGATGTCCCGGTGGACCAACCGCAGCGGCTCCCGTGTCGTCGGCGAAGGCGTCGTGAGCGCCGCGTGCAGCGCCCCGGCCACGTCCCCGACGATCTCGAGCGCCACCTTCACCGGCAGCGCCCCCGACTCGGCGATCACCCCGGAGAGGTCGGTCCCGTCGATGTACTCGGTGATCAGCGCCGGCCGGCCCTCCACCGTGACGAGGTCGTACACCTGCACGATCGCGCGGTGGTTCAGCGCCGCGAGCAGCCGCGCCTCGTCCCGCAGGCGCAGCACCGAGCCCGGGTCGATCGACGCGAGCAGCAGCTTCACCGCCACCTCCCGCGACAGCCCCCCGCTCGTCGTCATGCGCGCAAGGTAGACCTCCCCGAAGCCGCCCTTCCCCACGCACTGGGAGAACAACAACTGCACGCTGTCCGAGCGACTTCCGATCGGGGGGGCGGGCGCGGCGGGCGGGCGGGTGGGGGCGGGCATCCGGCGATGTAGCCTCTCCACGGCGGAGCTGGCCAACCCTCGGGGCGCGCCGGCTGCGCCGGCCGGGTGCTATCGGTCGGCGCGGACGCCGCCCGACGGAGCCCGGCCCGGGCGCCGGTCTCCGCCCTTCGGGTGACGCCCCCTCGCGCTGTGGAGGGCGCACGCGGGTGCGGTGGGGGAGTTTCGAGGGGGTGATTGGTGACCGTACAATCGGTTAGCTGCGGGCACTGTGCACGTACCCACCCTGCTCGACCTACCCGCCGCCGCCGCAGCGGTGCTGCTTGCCCCGGATGCGCGTCGTACGCCGGTGGCAGACCTGATTGACACCCTGATCCGTGCGCTACGCGATCAGGATGGCATCCCGATTGACCGTGCAAGCTGTTCGCTGCCCATGTTGCACCCCGAGGTGCGCTCCACCCAGCTCATCTGGGAGCCCATCGGCGGGGCGCGCTCGATCCAGCGCACGTACGACGCCTCAGGCGGCATGTACATGCGCAGCCCGCTGTTTCCGCTGTACTCGGGAACCGCCGATGTCATTCGACATCCCATCCGCCCCTCGGACACGGAGCGGTCCTACGAGATCCTCGATGAGCTCGCGGCCGAGGGCTTCACCGACTACCTCGCGACCGTCGCCCGGGCCGACAATCCGTGGGAGCGGGCGCCGACCAGCTGGGCGACGCGCGCTCCGGGGGGCTTCACCGAGGAGCAGGTACGGAGCCTGCTCGCGCTGATGCCCTTGCTGGGCCTGGTGCTCACGACCTTTGCGCAGCGCGCGTCGACGCGGGCGTTGCTCGGAACCTACCTCGGCGCCGATGCGGCCTCGCGCGTACTCGATGGTCACATACGCCGCGGTGACGTTGTCGACGTCGAGGCCGCGGTCTGTTTTTGCGACTTGCGGAACTTCACGGAGCTGTCCCAGCAGCTCGATCAGGCCGCGTTGATCGAGCTGCTGGACGACGCCTTCGGCGCGGTCGTGGGCGCGGTAGACGCCGAGCGCGGGGACGTGCTGAAGTTCATCGGCGATGCGGTGCTCGCTGTCTTCCGGGTGGATGGGGACGAAGCCGCTCGAGTGGACGCCGTCACCCGTGCGTTCCGCGCTGCGTGCTGCGCGCTGGAGCGCACCGCCGCTCTACACCAGCAGCGTGTGGCGGTCGGCAAGGCGCCGCTGGTCATCGGGCTCTCGCTGCATCTCGGGCATGTGGCGTACGGCAACATCGGGTCACCGACCCGTCTGGACTTCACGGTGATTGGAGCTGCGGTCAACCTCGCGAGTCGCCTCGAGGGGCTGTGCCGTTCGCTGGGGTACCCCATCGTCATGAGCGATGCGGTGGCTTCCCGATTGGGCGCCGCGGCAACGCTCGTGGACGCGGGGAGTCACCGGCTGAAGGGCATCCCCGAGCCGGTCCACGTGTGGGGCGTGACCGAAGGCGCTGCTGCGGAAACGGTGGCGGCGTCGTCGCGATGAGGTCGTCGAGGTCACGCAGCCACAGGGAGCGGTCGTCCGTCACCGAGCGGGTCAACGTGTCGAGGATGAAGATGTAGTGCTCGCACCGTGTCCAATTCGCGGCGAGGCCCCTACGATGCCACAGCGCCTGGGCTGCTCGTCCCTCCGCGTCCCTACGGCGGGGAGAGCACGTGGCCGCCATCGTCGCGGCGGCGGGTCACGTCCCATGTCAGGTGGGGCCCGAGGGTGACGGGCGCGCCGAACCACTCGCGGAGCTGGGCCTCCAGACGCGCGATGTCGCCGCGGCCGCGCTCGAGCTCGCGGTGGAGCACGATCCAACGGATGCCGAGCTCCTTGGTCGAGCGCAGGTCGACGTACTGGATGCCGGTGAGCTCGCCGCGCATGCCCTCCAGCTGGTCCTCGCGGGTGACGCTCATCGCGTAGAGGAGCTGGAACCAGGGCTCGCCGAACAGGCTCGAGGTGCCGCCGCGCGCGTCGGGACGGTACGGGATCGGCAGCTCGCTCGCCGATTGGTAGACGAGGTAGCGCGAGGTGGCCATCGTGTTGCCGACCTCCGCGGGGAGGTCGAGGACGCCCTGGGCGGGCGGGAGGCCGTCGTCGTGGGCCTCGCCCGGGTGGTCCACCGGCGGGACGCGGTTGGCCGCTACGAGCGCGGCGTGGGCGCGCAGATCGAGGGGCTCGACGCGCGCGAGGGGCCAGGGAGAGGCAGCGAGCAGGTCCGCCACGAGGGCGAAGGCGACGAGGCCGAAGCGGGCGCGGCCGAGCGCGAGGGCGTCGATGCCGACGGCGGCCAGCGCGGCGACGGTCGCGACGACGGGCCACACGTGGCGCTGGGCGTGGGTGGAGCCGGCGTCCGGCAGGATCGCGACGAGCGCCGCGAAGGGGAGGGGGAGCCGGAAGCTGGCGACGGTGACCCAGCCGCCGCCCATCCAGAGGTAGGCGCCGAGGGAGAGCACGGCGGCGGGCACGAGGCCGAGGGCGACGAGGCGGAGCGCGGGCCGCGCGCGGAGGGCGTAGGCGGCGAGCGCGAGGGCCACGAGGCCGAGGTAGCTGCTGTGGAGGAAGGCCTCGCCGCGGGCCGCGAGGTCGACCGACTGGAAGCCGAGGGGGGCGACGAAGGCGAGCGGATCGACGGCGTTGTGGGCGAGGAGGAAGTCGCGCACCGCGTCGCTCACGTCGCCGCGGACGACCAGGGAGGCGGGGTCGGAGATGCTCGCGTGGACGAGGGCGAGCACCGGTGAGGAGACGACGACGCCGACCGCGCCCGCGAGGACCGCGCCGCCGACGTGCGCGCGGAGCCGCTCGCGCCGCTCCGATGGCGGGGTGCCGGGGGCGGGGCGCGCCGCGGCGAGGGCCCAGGCGCCGATGGTTAGGCCGGTGGCGAGGCCGTAGTACCAGGTGCCGGCGGCGGCGGCGGCG
>CAJBVW010000310.1 GCA_903959175.1 uncultured Pseudomonadota bacterium | reverse complement strand
GCGCCAGCCGACCAGAGGGCGCCGGCCCCCGGCCGGCGGGCCGGCGGCCGCTCGGGGCCGCCGACCGAGGCCGACAGGCCGAGCCTGGAGGGGGGCGACGGCGGCGTCCGCGCCGCCGGGGCGCCCGGATGCCCTACGCTTCCGCCTCCCAGGCCCGCAGTTTGCGGATCGCGCCCTGGATGAGCTTGTGGTCGGAGGCCGGGATCTCGTGCGCCGTGGCCAGCCACCCAGGGACCTGCGCCTCCGCTCCCGCGAGCGTCCCCGCCCATAGAAGCAGGCGGCGCAACGGGTTGATCGTGTTGTGTACGAGGGAGATCGAGACCTCGCCCGCCATGAACCGCGCGCGGAGGGCCGCCTCGAAAAACGCGAGGTGGGCCAGCTCGTCCGGGAGCGACGGCGCCACCACGACCGGCGTCGCCACCGCCTCGGGAGGTGCCACCGCCACCACCGGCGCCGCCACGACGCCGGCCGCCAGCTTCTTCGTCGCTCTCCGCGCCTTTGCCACGACCTCGGCCGGCTCATTCGAGATTGACGGCGCCACCGCCTCGACCGGCGCCACCACGACCGGCTTCGCCACCGCCTCGGGAGGTGCCACCGCCACCACCGGCGCCGCCACGACGCCGGCCGCCAGCTTGTTCGTCGCTCTCCGCGCCTTTGCCACGACCTCGACCGGCGCCACCGCCTCGACCGGCGCCGCCACGGGCTTCGGTGCCGCCACGATCGGGGATGCCGCCGCGATCGAGGGCGCCGCCACCGCCTCCACCGCCGCCACCGCCCCAACCGCCGCCACGGTCTTCGGCACCGCCGCCCCCTTCGCCTTCCCACGCGCGGGCGCCTCCTCCCCCGCCAACAAGGCCACGAGCTCGTCGACGCCGAGCGCGCCGGAGTCGCCGGTGCCCTCGAGCACGGCGCCCGCGAGGTCGCGCTTACGCCCATGCAACGCGAGGATGCCGTCCTCGACGGTCTGGCGCGCGACGAGGCGGTAGACGGTCACGGCCTGGACCTGGCCGATGCGGTGGGTGCGATCGGCGGCCTGGTCCTCGACGGCGGGGTTCCACCAGGGGTCGAGGAGGACGACCTCGGAGGCGGCGGTGAGGTTGAGGCCGGTACCGCCGGCCTTCAGGGAGATGAGGAAGACGTCGGCCTCGCCGGCCTGGAAACGGTCGACCTCGGCGCGGCGCTGGGCGGCGGGGGTGCCGCCGTCGAGGTGGCAGACGCGGAAGCCCTCGGCCTCGACGAGGGGGCGGACGTGGCGGATAAGCTCGGCGAACTGGGAGAAGACGAGGACGCGACGGCCCTCCTCGCGCAGCTCGGTGAGGAGCTCGAGGAGACGGTCGATCTTGGCGGAGCGCGGCGGGGCGGCGTCGTCGACGAGGCGGGCGGCGCACGCGATCTGGCGGAGGCGGGTCAGCGCCGCGAGGACGCGGAAGCGGAGCTGCTCCTTGGGGCCGTCATCGGATGCCAACGCCTGGAGGGTCGCGACGCGGACGGCCTCGTAGCGGCGGCGCTCGTCGGGGCCGAGCTCGACGTCGACGCGCACCTCGGTGCGGGGCGGGAGGTCGGACGCGACCTGGGACTTCATGCGGCGGAGCAGGAAGGGCCGCACCATGCGGGCGAGGGCGAGGCGGCGCTCGGTGTCGCCGTCGCGCTCGATGGGGGTGGCGAAGCGCCCGCGGAAGGCCGCCGCGGAGCCGAGGAGGCCCGGCACGACGACGCCGAAGAGGCTCCAGAGCTCGGAGAGGCGGTTCTCGATGGGTGTGCCGGTGAGGGCGATGCGGGCGTCCGCCTGGAGGGCCGCCGCCGACTTCGCGCGCTGGGTGTCGGCGTTCTTCATGGCCTGGGCCTCGTCGAAGACGACGGTGGCCCAGGTGAGGCCGCGCAGGGCCTCGTCGCGCACGAGGATGTCCCAGGTGGTGACGACGAGGTCACCCCCCGAGAGGTGGGCGAGGTCCTGCTTGCGGGAGGTGCCGTGGTGGAGGTGGACGCGCAGGCTCGGGGCGAAGCGCTCGGCCTCGCGCAGCCAGTTGAAGCCGACGGACATGGGGGCCACGACGAGCTGGGGGCCGCGCGCGGCGCGGTCGAGGAGGACGGCGAGGGCCTGGACGGTCTTGCCGAGACCCATGTCGTCCGCGAGCACGGCGCCGCCGGCCCAGGCGAGCAGGCGGGTCATCCACGCGAAGCCCTCGAGCTGGTAGGGGCGGAGGTCGGCGCGGAGGGTGGCGGGCAGGACGGGGGTGAGGGTCGCGGCGGCGCGCATGCGGTCCATGCCCTCGGCCCAGAGCGGCGGGGCGTCCACGGCGGCGCCCTGGTCCTCGAGGGCCTGGACGGCGCCGGCGTGTACCTTTGCGATGCGACCCTGGGCGTCGGTGGCGTCGGCGAGGGCGCGGAGGCGCTCGCGGAGGCGCTCCTCGACGCGCACCCACACGTCGCCCTCGGCGCGGACCCAGGTGCGGCCGGAGCGCATGGCCTCGAGGAGCGTCGCGAGCGGGACGGTGGCGCCCGCGATCTCGAGCGCGCCGCCGACGCCGAACCAGTCGGTGCCCTTGCCGATCTCGACACGAACATTCTTGCCGGTCGCGTCACGGAGGTCGGGGCGGCGGCCGCCCCACTCGACGGTGGCGTCGGGGGCGTCGCGGAGGGCGGCGACGAGGGCGATGGCGGCCTCGGGGTCGTCGATGCCCCAGGCCCACTCGGGCTCCTCGGGGAGGCCGAGGCGCGCGGTGAGGGCCCCGGCGGCGGCGAGCTCGTCGGCGGGGTCGCGGTCGATGAGGAGGTAGGCGGTGTCCTCGCGGCCGACGAGGCCGACGCTGGCGTCTCCCGGGCGGCAGAGGCCGACCGACGGGTGCGGGCGGGTACGCACCTGGACGCGCAGGAGGGGGGCGGTGCCGGCCTCGATGCGGACGACAGGACGGGCCTCGCCGGGGCGGCGGAGGACGCCGAGGTCGGGGTCGACGCGCACGGGGAGACGGGCGGTGCCGAGGTGACGGAGGAGGTCGGGCACGGCCTCGCGGGGGAGCACGGCGCCGCGGGCGTAGAGGACGCGGGCGAGCTCGATCGCGGCGGGCAGCACCTCGGAGATCCGCACGCCGTCGGGGTGATCGACGAGGAAGCGGTTGCCGCCGAGCAGGAGGCCCGGCACCGCGCCCGGCGCGAACACCTGGTCGCCCACGGCGAAGCTCACGGCGACGCCGCCGTTCGCGAGGTCGAGCCGGACGACGAAGGGGACCTCGGCGAGGGTGCGCGGGGCGCGGGTCTCGGCGTCGAAGAGCCGCGGGTGGCCGATGAGGGCGCGCAGGGCGATGTGGAGGAGGGTCGAGTCGGGGTTGCTCCCGGAGAGCGACGGGAGCATGTCGAGCACGACGCGGTCGACCGGCAGCACGTCGCTGCGCGCGCGCTGGGCGGCGATGTCGGCCTTGTCCAGGTAGGCCGTCTTCAGGGCCCCCGTCTTCGCTCGCTTGCACACGAGGCCGCGGATCTCGAGGCCGCGCCGCAGGTCGATCGCCCAGCCGAGCTCGCCCTCCGGCTCCTTGGCGGGGCGCGCGTCGAGCAGGGCGATGGTGCGGCGCCACGTCGGCATCTCGATGCGCTCGGCGACCTTGGCCGCGAGCGCCCCCCCGGGCTCGGCGAGGGCGTCGCGCGTCCACCGCAGGGCCGCGACACGGGCGCGACACGACGGCGGCGCCTCCTCGCATTCGCACGTCACCATCGCCTCGACGGGCGCCTCCAGATCGATCCGGAAGGGCGCGCCGCGCGGAGAGCAGCCCGTGGGGGTGCCCGGCACGAGGGAGAGGACGGCGTCAGGCGGGACGAGCGTGGGCGTGAAGGGGGCGTTGACGAGCGGCGGGCCGGAGCGCCGGGTCTGGGCGCGGATCGCGGAGTCGAGCCGCGCGGCGACGGGGGCGAGGCGTGGGTCCGACACGGGGTCGGGCGCGTAGGGGGCGGCCTGGGCGGTGATGGCGGCGGCGCGGTGGATCCAGGCCATCACCGCCTCGATCGCCTTCATCGGCGGCTCGGCGCTCCAGGTGGACTCGTACCGCGGCGGCCTGGCGGCGAGCACCCGCCCGATCGTCCAGCCCTGGCCGTAGGTGTAGCGCAGCCAGTTCGATAGGTCGGCGTGGGCGACCACCTGGAGCGGGAGGGCGAGGAGGTCCTCGACGCCGTGATGCGCGGCCCACCGGACCACGTCCGCGGCGCGCATGCCGACGGTGAGGGTGGAGACGGGCGGGGCGTCGACGACGGGCTTCTTCGGCGGCATGCGGCGCCGTCTATCTCAATCGGTGGGCGCGACGTCGAGCGAGACGGTGCTCACGCGGCGGACGACGGCGCGCATCACGACGACGTCGTGCCGCGCGGGCGACCTCCGGGGCACTGTGGCGCGCTCGACCGCGAACTTCGCGCTCAAGCCTCGCGCACGGCGACCGACCTGGGGGCATGACCGCCCCCCTCGGCCGCGCGGACACCGCGCGCACCCGCCTCGAAGCGTGGCTCGTCGCCCGCGGCGAGCACCTCGCCACCCCCGTGCTCGACGTGGGGACCGCCCGCGCCGCCCGCCGGTGGATGCCCCAGCCGCGCGTCACCCTCGACTACGCCGCGCACCCCACCTTCGACCTCGCCGGCGACATCGAGCACCTCGACGCCATCGCCACCGGCGCCTTCGGCTCCGTCGTGTGCACCGAGGTGTTGGAGCACGTCCGCCGCCCCGACCTCGCCCTCCGCGAGCTCCGCCGCGTCACCGCCCCCGGCGGCACCCTCCTCCTCTCGGTGCCCTGGCTCTACCCGTTCCACCCGTGCCCGCTCGACCTGCGGCGGTTCACCCTCCAGGGCCTCGTCCTCGAGCTCGAGACCGCCGGGTGGACCGTGATCGAGGCCGAAGGCCTCCCCATCCCGGCCGAGGCGCACGCCCACCTCGTCGCGGCCATCAAGCTGATCACCGGCGGGAAGTGCCCCCACCCGGAGTCGCTGGCGTGGTCGAACTGGTGCGTGCGCGCCGTCGCGTAGCGCTCACACCACGACGTTGATCACGCCTCGCGTCACGACGATGCGCACCCGCCCCACGTCGGGCCAGGGCTCGCCGTCGACCTGCGCGTGCACCGGCTGCCCGTCGGGGCCCGGCGCGAAGGTGATCTCGAACCACGGCGCGCGAAGCAGCGGCGGCGCGGCGTCGAACCACTCGCGGAGCGGGCTCCCGTCGAGGTCCACGAGGGCGCGCTCGGCCCATGCGTCGAGGCCGCGGATGGGGAGGAGCTCCATCGCGCCGTCGTCGTGGCGGCTCGTGGGGTCGAGCACCCAGAGGCGGGCGTAGAACCGGGTGTTGTTGACCACGAGGTCGTCCAGCCGCTCGTAGCGCCGCGTGCCGTGCTCGGTGGTGACGGTCGCGTCGAAGGTGTGGTCGTCGAGGGAGGCGTTCACGAACGCGCGCACCACCGCGCCCAGGTAGACCAGCTCGTCCCGGTAGATCGCGCGCCAGAGCGGCATCTGCTCGACCTCGGCCTTGTCCTCGAAGCGGTAGCGGAGCGCCTGCGCGCCGAAGCCGAAGCCCACCGAGTCGAAGGCCCACGCGCCGGGGAGCGGGGCGCCGGCGGGGTCCCAGGCGGTCACGTAGGCGCCGTCCATCGGGGCGGTCACCCCGGCGGCCACGCGGGCGGCGGCGTCGTCGAGGTCCTCCAGCGGCAGGCCGAGCGCGCGGGCCTGGTTGTTGCCGGTGCCGGCGGCGACGAGCGCGAAGGGGAGCGCACGGCCGCTCTGGAGCAGGCCGTTGGCGACCTCGTGGAAGGTGCCGTCCCCGCCCATGGCGATGACGCCGACGTAGGCGCCGTCGCGCAGGGCGGTGGCCACGGCGCCGACGGTGCGGCCGCCGGGGAGCGTCTCCAGCAGGGTCACGTCGAGGCCGCGGGCGCGCAGGGCCGCGGTCGCGGCGGCGATGCGCTCCGCGGCGAGGCCCGATCGGGCTGCGGGGTTCGCGACGAGGAGCCACATCTCCCAGCTTCACCCGGCGGAGGCGCCCGCGGGGCGGTGTTTGCGAGATGTGACAGGTTCAACCGCGGCGGCGGGCCATCGCCGCGAGGCCGAGGAGCGCCGCGAGCGCCGTCGCGTTTCCCGCGCCGCCGGTCGCGCAGCCGC
Source organism: uncultured Pseudomonadota bacterium (assembly GCA_903959175.1). GTDB lineage: Bacteria > Myxococcota_A > UBA796 > UBA796 > SXON01 > CAJBVW01. Next base: position 12,247 of record CAJBVW010000310.1, on the reverse strand, counting down.
AAGCCGTGTCGCAGGCCTCGTCGCGCGTCCAGGTGTCCGACGGGTCGGCCTCGATCCGCGGCGTCCACACCACCTCCACCGCGTCCGAGAGGACCCCGAGCGAGGCCGTGAGCCGCCCGCGCTGCTCGCCGAAGGTGGTGCCGGGGTTCCGGCACACGTCCGAGAACGTCACGTAGTCCGCGCCCGGCAGGCCGGAGCCCGGCCCCGGCGTCAGGAGCATCGGCGTGAACCGCCACTTCACCGGCGCGCCCACGATCACGTTCCCGTCGAGGTCTTTCGTCACCGCGCGCGCGGCGACCGGCAGCGAGACGCCGTCGCCGCCGAGGGTCACCAGCGCGATCTCGAGCGACGCCACCGCCGACAGGGGCACGCCCTCCACCGCGCCGACGCCGATCGAGCTTCCGCCGGCCTCGAGCGCGAGGGCCGAGGTGGCGCCGGACTCGGTGAGCACGCGGAAGGTGCCCAGGACGGGCTCCTCCTGCGCGAGGATCGTCGCGTTGCCGTCCGTGCTCACGAGCGCGCCGTCGTTCCAGGCCACGGCCACGCCGTCAACGGTGCGCAGGCGCGGCTCCAGGTCGTAGGCCTCTCGCGCCACGATCCGCAGCGGCTCGCCGTCCGCGACGCGCCACACCTCGGGCCGTTCGATCGTGAGTCCCGACGGTTCGCCCCCCGCAGCGGCCTCCGCCTCCGCGTCCTCCATGCTGTCCTCAAGCCGCATGGGCAGGTGCCCGGTCACGTCGAGCGCCGCGAGGACCTCGATGGCGACGTGGTCGTCGACCGGCGCGTACCCGAAGTCGTTGCCCGGGCAGGCCTGCGCGGTGAACCACCAGTCGACGACGCCGGGCGTGTCGAAGTCCAGGCACTCCCCGGCCACGACGACGGGCCCCTCGAAGGACTGCGCGAAGCACGCGAGCCGGTCGTAGTCGCCCTCCGGCGTCTCGGCGCCGGCGGAGAGGTCGGGGCACAGCTCCGTGCCGACGAGCAAGGGGCTCGGCCCGCCGTCCTCCGCGACGAGGTCGACCACCGCGGGGTCGGCCACCTCGAGCTGGCCGCTGTCGGTCTCGAACGAGGGGGGGCCACACGCGACGAGGGAGAGGAGGATCATCGTGGGGGATATAGCAAGAAGTGTGCGATGGTGGTGGGGACGGGATCGTGGCCGGGGCGGGGGGAGAGGGTGGGGCGGGGATGTCGTTGGGGGATCAGGGCGGGAGGGGCTTGAGGTGACCGTCCGCGACGTCCCGGAGGGGGTCAGACCCCATCATTTATCACTTGGCAGGTGGCCACGTCGGGCCGACGCCCGCCACGCTCCCCGCGCGAGGGGGCGTCACCCGGAGGGCGGAGACCGGCGCTCTGGCCGGGCTCCGTCGGTCGGCGTCCGCGCCGGCCGATAGCACCCGGCCCGCGGAAGCGGGCGCGCCCCCGGCCGGGCCGGGGTCGCCACCCTCCAGGCTCGGCCTTCGGCCTCGGTCCGTCGGCGCGGACGCCGCCGGGACCGCCCGCTGCGCGTGCGCCTTCCGGTCGGCTCGCGCAGGGAGCACGCGGAGGGCGGCGGTGACCTGCCCCCTCGCCGGAGCGCCGCGGGGCGGCTCGTCCGCGCGCTCGGCTCCCAGCGCAGCCGATAACTCCGGCCCCACCGATGAAAAACACTGGTTCGTCCGTTCCAGGTGATAAGTGATAAGGTCAGACCCCCCTCTGTGCAGGGGCCCTCTGTGGATTCTGGGGGTTCGCTCGTCGTAGGTGATAAGTGATAAGGTCAGACCCCCATCGGGTGCCCCCCTCCGCGCGCCCGATTACCGCCGTTGCGACCAGCGGAACGGCTGATCGCGCCGCCCGCGTGGTAGAGCGGGGCGAACGCACCGGAGCTCGTTTGGACACCACCCGCCGCACGTTCCTCCAGGGGGCCGCCGTCGGCGCCGCCCTCGTCCCCGCGCTCACGCCGGGCACCGCCGCCGCGAGCCTCGGGGAGGGCTCGGCGCGCATCCACGAGCAGCTGCGCGTGCTCCGCGGCCGCGAAGACGCGATCCGGCGCGAGTACCTCGACTCGGTCTACGACGACCGCCCCGCCGCCGCCGGCCGCGAGGTGCGCCCGCACATCCACGCCCTCGCAGGCGGGCTCGCGGCGCTCTCGTCGGTCAAGGACATCGAGCAGATGCCGATCGAGGACCAGGTGCACCCCGCGGTGCAGCGCGCGATCCGCGCCGCGGCGACCTCGGTGGGCGCGGCGATCTCGCGGTGCGGGGACCTGTTCGAGGTGTTCCTCGCGGACGAGAGCCCCGAGCGGGAGACCCACCTGCGCGCCGGGCTGCGCGGCGTGCGCATGAGCGTGCGCGACTGGCCGACGACCACCGGCCGCCAGAACATGCTGGAGCAGACGCTCGGCGAGGTCGAGGCGGAGACCAACCCGGGCGCGCTCCTGCGCCGCGCGCGCAAGAGCCTCGCCCGCATCCGGAAGGCGGAGCGCGTGGCCGCGGAGCTCGACGCGCGCGGCGAAGGCACGGCGGTGTTCGAGGTGCGGGACGCCGAGACGCTCGCGCGGGTGGACGCCGGGCGGACGCGCTGGGCCGGCGAGCCCGACGACGGCTACGACGACGGCGGCATCGAGCTCCCCGAGGAGCCGACGCTGGGCGGGGGCCTGTCCTCCGGCATGCACCTCGCGCTCGGCATCGTCATCCTCGCGGTCGGCTGCGCGGTGGGCGGCATCCTCGTGCTCGCGGGCCTGTGCCTCACGTTGTGCCAGTCCCCGGGCGGGGTGTTCGTGCTGCTCGCCGGGATGGCGATCCTCGGCCTGTCGATCTGGGGCGGCATCACGCTGATCCGGCGCGGGCGGAAGATGCGACGGCAGGAGGGTAGCGAGCTCGGCGAGGCCGACGCGCCCGCGGGGGCGACGGTGGTGCAGGCGGAGACGCACGTGCCGGTGCTTGGCGCGGACGGCTGGGTGGACTCGGGCGTCGAGCGCACGGCGGAGGCGACGCTGTGGGTGCGCGGCACGGGCCTGGTGCGCTTCCCGGCGCGCTGGGCGGCGGACGCCGACGGCAACGGCGAGACCGCCGGGGTGGACGCGCTGGTGCCCGCCGCCCCGCTCGGCGCGCTGGTTGGCCGCGTGGGAGACGACACGTTCTTCCTCGGCTCCGACGGGGTGGTGCCCGAGGGCGCGCCCGGCCGCGTGCTCCTCGCGGTGAACCAGCGCCGCGGCGAGGGCCACACGCCGAAGGGCCACTTCGCCGCGCGGCTCACGCGCCTCGTGCCCGCCGTTGGCTGAGGGCCCGCGCGCCGACGTGCCGCGCGCCGACGTGCCGCGCGCCGACGCGCTCCGCGCCGACTTCCTGCGCGACGGGTGGGCGGTCACCGGGCCGGTGCTGGGCGCCGCGGACATCGCCGCCCTGAACGCGGGCTTCGACGCGGTGGTGGACGACGCCGTGCGCGCCGCCCGCTACCCCTCGCGTGCGGCCTGCCTGCGCGTGGTGCAGCTCTGGCACGACCCGTGGCGCGTGGCGCCGGCCTACCGCGATCTGTTAGGCAACACCGTGATCCTCGGCCTCGCGCGCGCGGTGCTCGGTTGCGACGACGTGCGCCTCCTCGCGCAGCGCGTGGTCGTGAAGACGCCCGACGGCCGCACCCCGCTCCCCTGGCACCAGGACCTCCCCCACTGGCCGGTCGCGGACGGGCCCGGGGCCCTCCTGTGGATCGCGCTCGACCCGGTCGACGGCACCTCGGGCGGCCTCCGCTACGTGAGCGGCAGCCACACGTCCGACCTGCCTCCCACCGGCACCGAGGCCGCGGCCCCCGCGGTGCCGGCCGGGCACGTGCTGGTGCACCACCCGCAGGTGTGGCACGCGGCGTCCTCCAACCGCTCGACGTCGTGGCGCCGCGCGTGCCTCGTGGGCGTGGCGGACGCGCGGGTGCCCCGCAAGGACGGCGCCGCGTGGGACCCGGCGCGGGCGCCGCTGCTGCCGTGGTCTCTGGGCTGAGGGCGGGGGCCGCGCCCGCGTGCGTGGTCAAACCCCACGCTCTGGTCGGGCGACGGCGGCACCTCCGCGTCGCGGACGATAGCGGGGCGTTCCCTCGACCAGTCGGCGCCCTCTCGCACCAGGACCCCCCCATGGCCGGAAGCAGCCTCCTCGCCCTCCTCGACGACATCGCCACCATCCTCGACGACGTCGCGGTGCTCACCAAGGTGGCCACCCAGAAGACGGCCGGCGTCCTCGGAGACGACCTCGCGCTCAACGCCCAGCAGGTGGCCGGCGTCGACCCCGACCGCGAGATCCCCGTCGTCCTCGCCGTCGCGAAGGGCTCCGCCGTCAACAAGGCGATCCTCGTGCCCTCGGCCCTCGCAATCAGCGCGATCGTGCCCTGGGCCGTCACCCCGCTCCTCATGCTCGGCGGCTTCTTCCTCTGCTACGAGGGCGTCGAGAAGCTCGCGCACTCCTTCCTCCACTCCGCCGCGGAGGACGCCCAGGAGCACGACGCGCTGGTCAAGGCCCTCTCCGACCCCAAGGTGGACCTCGTCCAGTACGAGAAGGACAAGATCAAGGGCGCCGTGCGCACCGACTTCATCCTCTCCGCCGAGATCGTGACCATCACCCTCGGCACGGTGGCCGACAAGCCGTTCCTCACCCAGCTCGCGGTGCTCGGCGGAATCTCCCTCATCATGACCGTGGGCGTGTACGGGCTCGTCGCCGGCATCGTCAAGCTGGACGACCTCGGCCTGTACCTCACCAAGCGCGGCGGCGGCGCCCAGCGCGCCCTCGGGGCCGCCATCCTCAAGGCCGCGCCCTACCTGATGAAGTTCCTGTCCATCGCCGGCACCGCGGCGATGTTCCTCGTCGGCGGCGGCATCCTCGAGCACGGCTTCGGCGCCCTCCACCACGTCGTCGAGGGCCTCACCCACGCGGCCGAGTCCGCGGCGGGCCCCCTGGTCGGCGGGCTGGTGCCGTACCTCGCGGACGCGACGATCGGCGTCGTCGCGGGGGCTCTGGCGCTCGTGGCGGTGACCGGCGTGCAGCGCGTGATCGCGAAGGTACGGCCGGCGAAGGCGTAGCGCTACGGGGAACCCTCGAGCTCCAGCAGGTATGCGACGAGGTCGGCGGTGTCGGCCTCGCCGAGGGTGACCCCGTGCGCGGTCAGCGCCTCCGCGAGCGTGGGGGCGCGCCCGTCGTGGAGGTAGGGGGCGGTGGCGTGGAGGCCGCGCAGGCTCGGGGTACGGAGCCCGGTGAGCGGGCCGCCGGCGCGGTCGCCCGACGTGGGGAGGAGGGTGCCGACGTCGTGGAGGATCGGCGTGTCCCCGTCCCAACCGGCGTCAGTCAGCTCGGCCCCGGCGTGACAGGTGTCACATCCCTCCGCCACGAAGACCGCGCGCCCGCGGAGGCCCGCGTCCGTTTGGGAGCCGTCGGTGTTGCGCCAGGGCGAGCGTGGCACGTTCGCGGAGAAGCTGTGGACGTACGCCGCGAGGGCGTCCAACTCGGCGGAGAGGCCGGCCTTGGGATCGCCGAGCGGATCTTCCACGGTCGCGAACACGTCGTCCGCGAGGAAGCCCGCGCCGGCCTGGTGGGCGCGGATGGCGTTCTCGAAGTCCTGCACCTCGTCGAAGTTGGCGCTCCAATGGAGGGGGCCGTTGGCGGGCATGGCGAAGAGGGCCTGGGTGTCCCGGAAGCCCTCGCCGCGGTCGGTGAAGTCCCAGGTGCGGGCGTCGCCGCCCCCGTCGGGGTGGCAGCTCGCGCAGGAGACGTAGGCGTCCGTCGCCATGCGCGGATCGCTCGCGGCGTGGAACACCTGGGCGCCGAGGAGGAGCTCCGCGTCGAGCGGCTCGGTGCCGACGAGGGAGACGCGCGCGAGCTCGATCTCGTCGGTGGTGCCGAGCTGGTAGGCGACCAGCTCGCGGGTGAGCGAGGAGAGGACCCACGCCGTCTCGCCGTCCGTGGCGATGCCGTCCAACCCGACGCCGACGGACTGGAAGCCGCCGATGCGGGTGAGGGTGAAGGGGTCGAGGATGTCGACGATGCCGGCGCCGTGGTGGGCGACGAGGAGCTGGTCCCCGAGCGGGGTGAAGGCGACGGCGCCGACGCGGTCGCGGTTGTCGAAGTGGTCGCGGAGGAGCTGGCCGCCGGTGTGGGTGTCGAGGACGCGGAGGGAGGCGCGGGTGCTCGTCTCGTGGGTGAGCGCGAGGCCATCTCGTTGAAGGCCGCGATCCATGTTGGCTTTTGCGCCGGCGACGACGAGGGTGCGGCCGTCCGGGGAGAGGGCGATGGCGCCGAGGAGCGTGGGGAGGCCGCGGGCGTCGGTGTCGGAGTCGGGGCCGGGGTCGGGGGCGAGGAGGTACTCGCGGTCGAGGAGCCCGCCGTCCGTGTCCTCCTCGTAGTGAACCACGCCGCCCTCCGCAGGGGAGCGGAAGCGGGTGGCGTAGAAGGCGGTCGCGCCCTCCGCGGCGAGCCCCTCGCCGGTGGCGACGGCGCCGGGATCGGGGAGCGTGGCGGTGACGTAGATGTCCGTGCCGGACATGTGGACGAGCTCGCCGGTGCCGGCCAACGCGACGTAGTTGCCCGCCACCGCGACGGGGCGCGCGCCCCACCGGAAGCCCACCTCGGACAGGAGGGTGTTCGTGGCGAGGTCCCAGAACTGCACGGCGTCGTCCCGGCACGCCACGGCGAGCCGACCCGCGCCGGCGCTCACCGCGACGGGGTGGCCACACACCGCGAGGCGGTCGACCACGGCGTTGTCCGCGACCACCACGACCTCGTCGCTGTCCGGGAGCACGGCGTAGAGCGCGCCGTCCAGGTAGGCGAGGGCGCTGCTGGCGGTGGGCGGCGTCGCGAGCGGTTCGTACACGGCCACGCGTGTGGCGGTGGCGGTGTCGGTGCGCCCGTCGGACCACGCGGCGGTCAGGCGGATCGTGTAGCGGCCGGGCGCGGCGTAGGCGTGGGTCACGGCCTCGCCGATGGCGGTCTCGCCGTCCCCGAAGTCCCAGGTGTACAGCCCGCCGACGCTGCCCCCAACGTCAAAGGGGGCGTCCTCCACGACGAACACCACGGCGTCCCCCGCGAGCTCGGCGACCGGGGTGGGCTTGGGGGCCTCCTCGGTGGGTGTAACGTCCGGCGCGCCCGTACACGCGAGCAGCAACAGGGTCACCATGCGACCGCCTCGACGGTCTCGCCCGTCGCGAACGTGAAGCGCAGCGCGCTCTCCGTCGGGTTCCCGCTGCTGTCGGTGATGCCGCCCGCGGGCACCTCCACGACGTAGGTGGTGTCGGCGTCGAAGGGGGCGTCGGGCACGAAGTTGGCGATGGCCTCCTGGCCGTAGAAGCGCCCCGGCACCTCCGCGCCGTCCGCCCGCCACACCCGAAGCGAGCCGGCGTGGACGCTCTTCGGCTCGATCGACTCGTCGAAGGAGAGGCCGATCCGGCCGGTCACGGGCACCCATGCGGTGCCGTCCATCGGGCTGGTCAGCTCGACCGTCGGCCCGCGCGCGTCGGGCTCTGCCGCCCAGGGGAACACCTGCGTTGCGAGGCCGGGATCGCCGCCCTCGTCCACGCTCGCGACCGCCACGTTGCCGATGGGGACCAGGGTGTCGAAGTCTCCCGCCATGTCGATCCGCGCGACCTCGACCGGGTTCGTCGGATCCGTGAAGTCGTAGCGCGCCCCGAAGTTGGACTCCCCCTGGAAGAGCACGTCGTGGTGGCGGGACACGTAGCCGCCGTCTCCGTCGGGGGAGGCGCCGGCGCCCACGCGCACCGGGTCGGTCGGGTCGGCGATGTCGTACACCACCGGGCCGCCGCCCTCCGTCTTCCGGGCGAAGAACGCGTAGTGTCCGCCTACGTTGGCGAAGTAGTAGCCGAGCGGATCGCCCTCCTCGTCCGCCACGTCCCACGCGGAGAGGAGCTGCCAATTGTCGGGATCTCCCACGTCCCAGAGCATGGTCCGTGACAGGCTGGCGGAGGACGCGAGCGCGAGGTTCCCGATGACGTGGAAGCTGCCGGCCATGAACGCGGTCTCCGTCCATTGGGAGAGGATGACCGGCGCGGCGGGGTCCGACACGTCCACCGCGAACACCCCGAGGAAGCCGGCGCTCACCCAGAGGATGTCGCCCTGCCAGAAGGTAGACAGCGCCACGCGGAAGTAGGCGTCCGGGTAGTGGTAGCCGGGCAGCTCCAGGTCGGACAACCAGACGGGCGCGGTGGGGTCCGTCAGGTCCCAGAAGCCGATGCCGCCGCGGTCGCCGTCGTGGTGGGCGTCGACCGCGAGGATCGTGCGCTCGCCTACTTCGGCGATGGCCAGGGTGTGGCTCTCGCGCATCAGCGCGCTGTAGGCCTCGCCGACCTTGACCGGCGCGCAGGGGTCGCTGAACTCGAAGATCGACACACCGCCGCCGCCGTCCTCGGGCGCCCACGGCAGCACGAGCCAGCCGTCGTACATGCCGACGAGGTTGTGGTGCTCGCGATCCTCGGGGCCGCCGGTCAGCGCGGCGCACGGGGTGTCGAGCGCGGCGGCGTCGAGCGCGGCGGCGTCGAAGGACGCGGCGGGGCCGCCGGGGCCGGCGAGCGTGAAGGCGTCGGCGTCCGGGTAGGCGTGGGGCGTGACCGCCGTGTCCTCCGGGGGCGCGGCGCAGGCGAGGAGGAGGACGAACATCGCGGGCCCCGTGGGGGCACGATGGTACACCGGGGCGCGACGCCGGCGAGCGCCGCGACGCCGCCGGCACCCTCCGCACCGCCGACGAGTCGTGGACCGCCGAGGACCGCTGCAACAGCTGCTCCTGCGCCGAGGGCGGCGGCTACGCCTGCTCCCGCGCCGAGGGCGGCGGCTACGCCTGCACCGAGATGGCGTGCGCCGGGACCTGACGGCCGGGTGGGCGGCCAAATGCAGCGTTTATTGAGCGGCGAGCCCTTACACCCAGGCGAAGATCCCAGCCAACGCCGTATCGATTGCGCGCACGTCGGCGAGTGCGCAGAGCGCGGGGTCCAGCCCGCCCACGTCCTCGTGGTGGGCGTACACGCCGAGCACGCACGCCGTCTGGACCGGCACCGCGAGCGAGCCCGCGGCGATCGAGGTCGCGCGCCCCGCCGAGGCCGCGCTGGCGAGCACGAACAGCACGCTCGCCTCCATCTCGCTGGCGATGACCCCGCACCGCGCGAGCAGCCGCATGTACGCGCGGTTCTCCTCCGCCATCGGTCCCATCCCGAACTCGCGGGCGTAGAGGCTGGCTTTGCTGTGCCCCATCCCGACGAACGCGTGATCCGCGAGCCCGGCGGCCCGCGCGCCGGCGACCATCGCGGCCACCGCGTCCGGGTGGGCGAGGGCGGGGAGCTCCACCGGCGCGAGGTGGCGGCTGGACATCTCGTCGCGCACCGCGCCCGAGAGGATGGCGATGTCGCCGGCCCGCAGCGCGGGGTCGAGGCTGCCGCACGACCCGACGCGCACGATCCGCCGCGCCCCGACCGCGAGCAGCTCGTGCGCCACGATCTCGGTGGACGGCGCGCCCATCCCCGACGAGATCGCGAGCACGTCCACGCGCCGCCCTCCGCGCGTGAGCGAGCCCAGGTGCGCCGTGTGGCCGCGCGCGTTGTCGACTACCGTGAGCGCGTCGAACCGCGCGCCGATCGCCGCCGCGCGGGCCCGGCTGCCGGGGAGCACGACCACGCGCCCGAGCCCGTCGTTCCCGGCGAGGTGCGTGGCGTCGAGGCCGATGTGGTGCTGGATCACGGGCGTCCCGGGTGAGCTGCGATCGTATCGCGCGGCTCCTCGCGGGCGCGCCGGCTTACGCGGGCGCGGTGTACGTCTTCGGCGGGTTGTGAGCGCGCCGGCCCGGGGCCGGCCGGGTGCTATCGGTCGGCGCGGACGCCGCCCGCCTCCTTGACCCCACCCGTTTTCGAGGGCGCAAAGCCGCCCACGAAAACGGTCGGGGCCCCGTCGGCGGCGCGCATTCGATCCCGACGTGTCCGCGCCGCCGGGCGCTCCCTGCCGGTCGCGGCCTTTGGGCGCGTCCGGCGGCGCCGGTCTCCGCCCTTCGGGTGACGCCCCCTCGCGCGTCCCGCCCCCCGCCCCGCCCACCCTGCCTCCGCAGTGGCCGCGCGTCCGCGCGCGGTCCATCTGCCCCCGCCTCCTTGACCCCACCCGCTTTCGAGGGCGCAAAGCCGCCCCCGAAAGCGGTCGGGGCCCCGTCGGCGGCGTGCATTCGATCGCGACGTGTCCGCGCCGTCGGTCGCTCCCTGCCGGTCGCGTCCTTTGGGCGCCTCCTTGGACACCCCCTCACGCTACACTCCCCGATGATCTGGGCGTTGTTGGCCTGCACGACCTCCCCCGCGGACACCGCGTCGTCGCCGCCCGCGTGCGTCGCCCAGGCGTGGTCGCCCGACCGCGACGCCGACGGCTACGGCGACGCCGCCGGCACCGTCGAGGCCTGCGAGGCCCCCGCCGGCTTCGTCGCGAACGCGGAGGACTGCGACGACGGCGCCGCCACCGCCCACCCCGGCGCCGTCGAGGCCTGCAACAGCCGCGACGACGACTGCGACGGCACCGGCGACCCCGGCGCCGTGTCCTGGGCCGACGCCGACGGCGACGGCTACGGCGACCCCGCCACCGCCGCCTGCGTGGCCGGAGCCGGCCGCGTCACCGACGCCACCGACTGCGACGACGCCGACGCCGCCACCCACCCCGGCGCCGACGAGGGCTGCGACGGCGCCGACGCCAACTGCGACGGCGCTCCCGACGCTGCCCCCCTCGTCACCGCCTACCCTGACCCCGACGCGGACGGCTACGGCGCCGACGCCGACGCCCTCGTCACCTGCGCGCCCCCCGCCGGCGCCACCCTCCTCGGCGGCGACTGCGCCCCGGAGGACCCCGCGGTCCACCCCGACGCCCCCGAGTCCTGCAACGACGCCGACGACGACTGCGACGGCGACACCGACGAGGGCTGCCTCATCATCGGTGACGTGTACCTCTCCGATGCCGACGCGCGCGTCTCCGGCGACGTCGGCGACGACCTCGGCCGCCAGCTCAAGGTCGGCGACGTGACCGGCGACGGCGTTGACGACCTCGTCACCGGCACCCTCTCGCGCGGCGGCATCGGCGGCGCCGCGGTCCTGCCCGGCGGCGTCCTCGCCAGCGGTGACATCGACGCGCTCGGCTTCCGCATCGAGGCCGGCGCGGCCTCCTCGGGTGCCAGCCGCTCCATCGGCGTCGGCGACGTCGACGGCGACGGCATCGCCGACATCAGCATCGGCGTGCCCTACGCCACCGCGGACGGCGTGCGCATCCTGCTCGGCCCCGTCACCGGCGACCGCACGCTCGAGTCGGGTCTCTGGCTCTCCGCCCCCACCGGCGTGTTCGCGGGCCACGGCGGCGACCTCGGCGACGTCGACGGCGACGGCATCGAGGACGCCGTCGTCGGCGCCCACGCGGACAGCGAAGGCGGCTCCTGGGCCGGCGCCGTCTACGTCGCGTACGGCCCGCTCACCGCCGGCGTCGACCTCGGGACCGACGCCGACGCTCGGCTGGTCAGCGACGAGGCCGGCTCCGCCACCGGCCGCTGGATCCGCGCCGACGGCGACTACAACGGCGACGGCGTCTCCGACGTCCTCGTCGCCTCGCCGCTCTCCTCGATCGCCGGCACCCAGGCCGGCGCCGCCTACGTCGTCTACGGCCCCCCCGCCGACGGCCTGCGCTTCTCCGAGGCCGACTGCCGCTTCTTCAGCACCCGCCCGGGCGACTACTTCGGCACCGGCATCGGCCACGGCGACGTGAACGGCGACGGCACCGACGACGTGCTCCTGGGCGGCAGCGGCAGCGGCACCGCGGGCTCGGCCTACGTCTTCCTGACGCCGGGCGGCATGCTCACCACGGCCGACGCCGACCTCAGCTTCGCCGGCGTCTCCGTGGCCGAGTCGCTCGGCACCGACCTGCGCGCCGGCGACCTCGACGGCGACGGCGCGGGCGACCTCCTCCTCGGCGCCTACGGTGCGGCCGCTTACGACGGTGCCGTCTACCTCTTCCGCGGCCCGGCCCCGGGCAGCTACGGCCCCGCGGATGCTGACGTCGTCCTCCGCGGCCGCGGCCGCGAGACCGCCGGCGTCTCCGTCCAGCTCGGCGACCTCGACGCTGACGGCACCCTCGAGGCCCTCGTCGGCGCGCCGGCTTACGCGGGGGCAGGCGCGGTCTACGTCTTCGGCGGGTTGTGAGCGCGCCGGCTTCGCCGGCCGGGTGCTATCGGTCGGCGCGGACGCCGCCCGACGGAGCCCGGCCGGGGCGCCGGTCTCCGCCCT
>CAJBVW010000309.1 GCA_903959175.1 uncultured Pseudomonadota bacterium | reverse complement strand
GCCACCGCGCGCACCTCGGTGCTGGTCGCCCTCGCCGTGCGGCCGGACGCGCCGGCGGTGCTCCACGCCGTCGCCGGGCTCCTCTGGGCGGAGGGCGCCCACGCCGCCGCGCTGGCGCTGTACGCCCGCGCCGCGACCCTCGACCCCGCCGACGTCCCCGCGTGCGCCGCCGCCGCGCAGCTCTCCCTCGCGTTGGGCCGCACCGCCGACGCCGAGCTGTGGCTCGCGACGCTCCCGGCCGACGCGCCGGAGGCCCGCGCGCTCCGCGACCTCCTCGCGCGCGAGGACGACGCGCGCGCCGCCCGGGTACTGGAGGCCCGGAAGGGCGCCCTCGAGGACGGCCGCGCCGAGGCCGAGTGGAAGCGCCTCCTCGCGAAGTGGCCGGGGGACGCCCGCTTCCAGCACGGGCTCGCCGACGTGTATCAGCGGCTCGGTCGGCTCGAAGAGTCCCTCGCCATCCACCGCGCCGCCGCGAAGGCCGCGCCCGCCGACCCGTGGAACGGCCTCGGGGTGGCGCAGGCGCTCTTTGCCCTCGGCCGCCGCGACGAGGCCCTCGCCGCGCTCGATGCCCTCCCGGCGACGCTCCCGACCGACGCCGCGCGCGAGCGGGACCGCATCCGTGCGCAGGCCGCCCGGCAGGAGGGTGACCGTGCCCGCGCCGCCGGGGACCTCGTGGCCGCGCGCACCCGCTACGAGACGGCCTACGCGCTCGACCCCGACGTCTGGACCGCCATCGCGTTGGCCGGCACGCTCGTCGCGATGGGGGACGCGGAGGCGGGGCTCGCGCGCTTCCGCGAGGTGACCGCCGCGCACCCCGACGACGCCGAGATCGACGCGGTCGCCACGCGCGGGGAGGCCGGCGCGCTCGAGGCGTCGGGGCAGCCGGCGGCCGCGCTCGCGGTGCTGGACGCGCTCGCGGCGCGGCGGCCCGATCCCGAGACGGACCGCCAACGCGAGGAGACCCGCGCGCGGGTCGCCGTCGGCGCGGCGGACGCGCTCCGTCGCGACGGAAAGTACGCCGACGCCGAGCGCGCCCTGCAGGCCCTCGTGCTCGATGTCGGCAACCAGCCGATGGTGCAGGCCGCCTGGGCCGCGCTGCTCCTCGACCTGCACCGCCCCGCGGACGCCGTGGCCGCCGCGAACCGCGCGCTCCTGAACGAGCCCAACAACCGCTGGGCGCTCGACGTGGCGCGGCAGGCCGGGCGCGCGTGCCGCTGCAGCGCCCGCGTGGTGCCGCTCTTCCGCGTGGCGCTCGCGTCGGGCGGCGATCCGGCGCTCCGCCTCGACCTGCGCCGCGTCGAGGTCGCCGCCGCCACCGAGGCCGCGCTCGAGAGCCGTCGGGATCGCCGCCCGCTCGACGCCCGCGACGCGATGCGCCGCGCCGACGAGCTCGCGGGGAGCGACGCGGCGGCCCTCGTGGTGCTGGCGGACGGCGAGCGGGCGTTCGGTCGACCCGGACGCGCACGCGACGCCCTCGAGCGCGCGCACGCGATCGACCCCACCAACGTGGACGCCCTCCTCGGCCTCGCCGACGACCTCGCGGGTCGCGGCCGGTGGCGGGCGGCGGTCGCCCTCCTCGACGGGGCCTGGACGACTTCGAGCGACGCCCGCGTCGGCGCCGCGCTCGCCGCCCTCCGCGCCG
>CAJBVW010000308.1 GCA_903959175.1 uncultured Pseudomonadota bacterium | reverse complement strand
GTCCTCACCCCGGACCAGCGCCAGGAGCTCGGCGACCTCATGGACCGCATGCACGCCGAAGGCCCCCCGGGCGAGCGCGGCGGCCCCGGCGGCGAGCGCGGCGGCCCCGGCGGCGAGCGGCGCGGCAAGTAGCCCATGGAGCGCGTCCTCCTCATCGATGACGACGAGCGGCTCGCCGCCATGCTCGTGACCTACCTCGAGGCCCGCGGCCTCAAGGTGGAGCACCGGCGCGACGCGACCACCGGGCTGCTCGCCGCCCGAAACGGCGGCTACGACGCGCTCCTCCTCGACGTGATGCTGCCAGACGGAGACGGCTTCGATCTCTGTCGGCAGATCCGGGCGACCTCGCCCGTCCCCATCCTCATGTTGACCGCGCGGGGCGACGAGACCGACCGCATCGTCGGCCTGGAGCTCGGCGCGGACGACTACCTCCCCAAGCCCTTCAACCCCCGCGAGCTGCTCGCGCGCCTCCGCGCCATCCTCCGCCGCGCCACCCCCGCCGCCCGCACCAACGCGCTGCACTTCGGACGGTTGGTCATCGATCGCGACCGCCGCACCGTGCTCGTCGACGGGGAGGTCCGCCCCCTCACCCAACACCAGTTCGACCTCCTCGTCGCGCTCGCGTCCAGCCCCGGCCGCGTCCTCTCGCGCGCCCAGCTCATGGAGAAGGTGCGCGGCGAGGAGCTCGAGGCCTTCGACCGCAGCATCGACGTGCACATCTCGCGCATCCGCTCCGCCATCGAGGAGGACCCCGCAAAACCCCGCCGCATCCTCACCCTGCGCGGCGCCGGCTACCTCTTCGTGGCCGACCCCCAGTGAAGCGCCGCCTCTACCTGCAGATCTGGGGCGCGTTCCTCCTCGTCGCCTTCGCGTGCCTGCTCGTCGCGGGCGCGATGGCGCGCTTCACCTGGGATCCCGAGCGGCACATGCCGCAACACGCCGCGGCCATCGCCGAGCTCGTGGGCCGCCACCTCCCCCCCGCCGACGCCCCGGCCGCCGAGGCCGAGCGCGCCGTCCACGAGCTCGAGGGCTGGCTCGGCGTGCCCGTCGTGCTCTGGGACACCGACCTCCACCTCGTCGCCGCCTCCGGCGAGCCGCTCCCGCCGCCGCGCGCCTCGGGCCCCCCGATCCAGTGGTTGCCCCGTCACTCGGGCGTCGCCGCGCGCCTCGCGGACGGCCGGTGGGTCGGGGGCGCCCTCCGGCCCGACGAGAGCGACCAACATCGCTTCGCGCTCGCGCTCGCCGCCGTCTTCGCCACGATGGCGCTCGGCTGCTACCCCATCGCCCGCCGCATCACCCGCCGCCTTGAGGGCCTCCGCGGCGCCGTCGAGTCCTGGGGGAACGGCCACCTCGCCGTGCGCGCCCCCATCGTGGGCTCGGACGAGGTCGCCGACCTCTCTCGCAGCTTCAACGCCGCGGCCACGCGCATCGAGCGCCTCGTGGACGGCCAGCGCCTCGCCCTCGCCAGCGCCTCCCACGAGCTCCGCTCCCCGCTCGCGCGCGTCCGCATGGCGCTCGCGCTCCTGGACGACGACGACCCCGATCGCCACGGCGTCGCCGAGCAGGCCGGCCGCGACATCGCCGAGCTCGACGCCCTCATCGGCGACCTCCTCCTCGCCTCCCGCCTCGACGCCGAGCGGCCCCTCGACCTCGAGCCCGTCGAGCTCCTCGGCCTCGCCGCCGAGGAGGCCGCGCGCGTGGGCGCCGCCGTCGACGGAGACGCCCGGATCGTCCAGGGCGATCCCCGCCTCTTGCGCCGCCTCCTCCGCAACCTCCTGGAGAACGCGCGGCGCTACTCGGCCGACGTCGAGGTCGTCGTCGGCCCCACCACCATCGAGGTCCGCGACCGGGGCCCCGGCGTCCCCGAGGCCGACCGCGAGCGCATCTTCGAGCCCTTCTACCGCCCTCCCGGCCACCGCGAGGGCGACGGCGGCGTGGGCCTCGGCCTCTCTCTCGTCCTCAGCATCACCATCCGCCACGGCGGCCGCGTGTGGGTCGCACCGCGCGAGGGCGGCGGGAGCGTGTTCACGCTCGAGCTCGTGTAGGCCCCCGCGGGCCGGCGCCCCGATCGCCCCCCCGAGCGCGCTCCGCTCCACATCTCCTCCACATTCGCCGCGTATTCTGCCTCTGCTGTCCCGGAACCCCGCATGTTGACCCTCCTCCTCCTCGCCTGCGCGCCCGACGCGCCACCGGCCCCCACCTGGTCGGCCGACGTGCGCCCCATCGTCCACGAGCGCTGCGCGAGCTGCCACACCACCGGCGGATCCGGCCCCTTCCCCCTCGACACCTACGCGGCGATGTCCCCCTACGCCGCCGCCGCCCTCGCCTCCATGGAGGCCGGCACCATGCCACCCTGGCCGGCCGACCCGTCGTGCCGCCACTACGAGGGCGAGCGCCTCCTCGCCGACGGCGAGCTCGACACCGTGCGCGCGTGGGTCGCCGCCGGCACCCCCGTTGGCGACACCGACGACGACGCCCCCTACGTCGCGCCCGCCTCCACCTTCGTGCCTACCGACCGCGCCGCGGTGGACGGCTACCTCCCCGACGCCTCCGACCCCGACGACTGGCGCTGCTTCCTGCTCGAGGGCCTGCGCTCCCCCGAGACCCGCTACCTGCACGGGACCCAGGTGGTGCCGAGCTCCCCGCTGGTCCACCACGTGCTCGTCTACGCCCTCCCGGCGGCCAAACGCGACGCCCTCGTCGCCGCGGACGAGGCCGAGGCCGGCGCCGGCTACACCTGCTTCGGCGGGCCGAACCCGTCGAGCGAGGAGGGGGGCTCCGACGCCGGGAGCACCGTGGCCGACGGCTTCCCCAACCAGATCGCGGGGTGGGTCCCCGGCGCCACGCCCGCCGTCCTCCCGGACGACGTGAGCATCCGCGTCAACGCCGACGACATCATCGTCATGCAGGTCCACTACAACACCCTCGCCGGTGAGCCCACCGCCGACACCACGGAGCTGGAGCTCGCCTTCGGCACCGAGCCCACCGCCTCCCTCGCGACCACCCACCCCCTCGCCGCCCCCGACCTCGACATCCCCGCCGGCGACCCCGACGTCACCGTCACGGCCAGCTACCCCAACTACGGCGACCCCCTCACGCTCCGCACCGTCCTGGCCCACATGCACCTGCTCGGCGTCCAGCAGACCGTCGCCGTCACCCACGCCGACGGCACGCGCACCTGCCTCCTCGACGTGCCCGAGTGGGACTTCGACTGGCAGCAGACCTACGTGTTGCGCGCCGAGGACGACCCCGTGATCGTCGACGTCGGCGACGCCCTCGAGCTCACCTGCCGTTACGACAACTCCGCGGCCAACCAGCCCACCGTGAACGGCGCCCAGCAGGCCCCGCGCGACGTGGAGTGGGGCGAGAGCACCCTCGACGAGATGTGCCTCGCCTACTTCACCGAGGTCCAGCCGTTTTTTGAGCCCCCCGACGCCAGCGCCGCCGCGTGCGCCGGCACCGAGGCGTGTATGGACGCCTGCGGCCCCGAACCCGCGCTCGATTGCCTGCTCTCCTGCCCCGAGAGCGACTTTGCGTGCTTCCGCTGCACCTTCCAGGGCGCCCAGACCTGCGGCGCGTCCACCTGCACGGGCGAGCTCCTCGCCGCACGTGACTGCCTCACGACGTGCGCCAGCGCCGCCGTGATGCTCGACGGCAACGTCGGCCGCTGCCTCACCGCCGAGTGCCCCGACGAATACGCGGCGGTCCAGGCGTGTGTCGACCCGATCCTCGCGAGCGGCTCCTGCGACGACATGCTCGGCGAGTGTGGCGTCCCGGTCGAGTAGGGGCGCCTCCCGCGCGGACGCGGGACCGGGCGTCTTCCGGGGTCGGGCTCCGCCCTCCGTCGCCCGGCCGCGCGCCGGCCGACGGTCGCGGGCCGCACGGCGGCGACGAGGTCCGGGGCCCCCAACGCCCGCGCCCCCCTCCAGCCTCCCTGGCGCGGGCGCGTCGTCAGCGCGCGTTACGCCGGCGCCATGCCCTCCGACCCTGTGGCGACTGCGCGCGCCGACCTGATCGCCGCCCTCCGCCGCGGCTTCGAGTGGTTGTACATGAACAAGGAGGAGGACGTCACGGTGCGCTACGACGCCGCCACGGGCACCTTCGTGGAGGAGGAGTACGACCCGCTCCTGCTCGGCCGACAAACGCCGGTCTCGGTAACGACGATCTCCGCGGCAGCGGCGCTGGCGCGGGTGGGGCCGCGCGAGGACACCCCGGAGGCGTGGGCGGAGGCGTGGGCGGAGGCGCTCCGGCGGCTGCGCGCGCCGGACCACGCGGCGTACCCCGGCGCGCTGGACATCGACCTTTCGACCCTTGTGTTTGCGGGCACCCTCCCCGACGGCACCGAGTGGCGCGCCCGCGCCGAGGCCGTGGACGTCGTGCCCATGTTGCCGGTCGTACACGTTCGCGTCGAGGCGGGCGGGGGGCTGTTCTTCTGGACGATGCCGGCTCGGCACTACGGCGCGTGGCGCGCGGAGGGCCACGCCGCGTTCGAGGCGGCGCTGGTGACCGCCCTCGTGCGGCGCCTCGCGGAGGGCCGGCTCCTCGACTTCACGGCGCCCTCGCCCCTCCCCGGCGGCGGCACCTGGACCGCGCGCATGGAGGACCACTACGAGGACCTTGGCGTGGGCTTCGCCATCACCGTGACCCTCCCCGACGGCGCCGTCCACACCTTGCACCACCAGCTCGCCGCCCCCGACGCGACGCGGCCGGAGGCGGCGAAGATCGCGGCACGTTCGCGGATGACGAAGTGGATCGCGCGGCGGTTGCGGGGGTGATGGGAGGCGCGGAGCGCGCGGGGGGCGCGGGGGGCGCGGAGCGCGCGGGGGGCGCGGAGCGCGCGGGGGGCGTCGACGCCGCAACCGCCCACGAGGGCCGAGCAGTTCGTCAGGTACCCCCTCCGTGACCGCGTGGCGGTCATCCTCGGGGT
>CAJBVW010000307.1 GCA_903959175.1 uncultured Pseudomonadota bacterium | reverse complement strand
GCCGGCATCCTCATCACATCCAATGCAAAGCCTGTCGTGACGGACAACCGCGTGTACAACAATGAGCTCAGCGGCATCACCGTCGCAGACCACGCGCTCGGCGAGGCGAGCCCGCCCCGCGGGCGCCGCTCTGACTCCGCGCGTCCTAGCTTGGCAATCCCAGGTCCCGCCACGCCACCATCCCCCCGGCGAGGTTGGCGACGTCCTCGCGGCCCGCCTTGCGGAGGATCTGCGTCGCGAGGGCGGAGCGGCGGCCGGTGCGGCAGACGAGGACGACGGGCCGGTCGGTGGGCACGTCGGCGACGCGCGCGCGCAGGTCGTCGAGGGGGATGCGGTGGGCGCCGAGGAGGTGGCCGAGCTCGGCGTCGAGCTCGGGGGCGTCGCGCACGTCGAGGACGTGGACGGCGCCGCGGTGGGCGGCGACCCACTCGGGCGCGATCTCGGGGAGGCCCGCGTAGGTGGTGACGACGGGGCCCCAGGCCGGGACGGCAGGGAGGACGGCGTCTTCCGGGCGGCCGCCACGCAGGTTGGCGGGGACGGCGACGGCGATCTGCTTCGGGTGCGGGAGGCCGAGGTTGCGCATGGTGCCGACGAAGTCCGCCTCGCGCGCCCCGCCGCCGATGCGCGCGTTGAACTGGCGCTCCTCGGCGACGGTGCTCGACGTGCGCCCCTCGTAGTCGTGCCCGGGGTACACCGCGCAATCGTCCGGTAGCGAGAACAGTTGCTCGTGGATGGATCGGTAGAGGCGGCCGGCGTCGCCGCCCTGAAAGTCGGTGCGGCCGGTGCCGCGCACGAGGAGCGCGTCCCCGGTGAAGACCCGGGTTCGATCCTCCGTCACGAAGGCGAGGCACCCGTCGGTGTGGCCGGGCACGGCGCGCACCTCGAGGGCGTGGGCGCCGAAGCGGACGCGGTCGCCGTGGACGAGCACGCGATCGATGTTCTCGGCGCCGTACGCCGCGGAGAGCGCGGCCTGGCTGCCGAGCGCGACCTTCATCCGCCACGCGCCGGTGACGTGGTCGGCGTGGCAGTGGGTGTCGAGGGTGTAGAGGAGCTTCAACCCCAGCTCCCGGAGGAGCGCGGCGTCGCGGGCGTGTTGCTCGAAGACGGAGTCGACGAGGACGGCCTCGCGCGTCTGTCGGTCGGCGAGCAGGTAGGTGTAGGTGCTGGACGCGGCGTCGAAGAGCTGGCGGAAGAGCATGAGGCCACCTGCGGAGATCGGGGGGCGGAGGCTACCAGAGCGTGGCGTTGGTGAGGGACCTCGGCGCCCACGAGGTCGTGGACTACACCCAGGCCGACGCGCATGCGGGCCAGGCCCGCTTCGACGCTATCCTCGACTGCGTCGGCGGCACCCCGGCGCCTTCACCCCGCGGCTGGCCCCCACCGGCCGCTTCGCGTCGTGCGTGCCGGGGCCGTCGGTGTTCGCGTGGCCCCTCTGGCACCCCTTGTCCGGCCGGAGCGTCAAGCCGGTGCTGCTCAGGCCCAACGCGGCCGACGCGGCGGCGCTCGCGGGCTCCGCGGCCCTGGCGCGGGAGGGTCCGGCGGCCGCGCGGGTGCTCGCGGTGGAGATCGCGGCGGCCAACCAGGCCGACGCGCACGCCGGTGGCGCTCGATGCGAGCGACGTCGAGATCGGCACCTGGGACGCCGGCACCGAGACGTGGACCGTCGACGAGGACGCCGGCGACAGGGTCCGCGTCGCGCCCGCCACCCTCTCCAGCCGCATGACAATGCTGCTGGAGGTGCAGGAGTGACCGACTAACGAACCTCGCTCACGACGATCGCCGCCGCCGCCCCGCCGCGAGGCCGAGCGCCACAAGCCCGAGGCCCAACCCACCGGCGCCGCCGGTGTCACAGCCGCAGCCGCCGTCGTCGTCCGCGTCGGTGTCGGACGCGGTGTCCGCCGCTGTGTCGGCGTCCGTGTCGGTGTCCGAGGCGGTGTCCGTGTCGGCGTCGGTGTCGGCGTCCGTGTCGGCGTCGGTGTCGGTGTCGGTGTCCCCCGAGTCCCCGCCGGTGTCCGGGATCTCCCAGGTGCAGGCGCGCGCGTCGGGCGTGCCCCACGTCGTCGCGGTCGCCGCGAGGCCGACGGCCTTCTTGGCGGTGTCCGGGTCGTTCACGCTGTAGAACGCCAGGACGTCGCTGCCGGCGGTGACCACGTCGAGGTGGTTGAGGTCCGTGAAGCGGTCGGAGTCGAGGGCGAGGGCGCCGCCGACCTCCCACGCGAGCAGGTCGGTGGAGGTGGCGATGCCGACGCCGCGCGGGCCGTAGGTGGCGTCGTTGTAGCCGCCGACCGTGAGCGAGAGCGCGGTGTCCGTGCAGGTGAGGGACGGCGAGAAGACGCCGTACGCCGCCCAGTCCGTGCCGAGCCAGGGGGTGGAGACCGGCGCGTCGTACAGGCTCCACGCGTCGGCGACGGTGTCGTACTTGCCGACGTACAGGCTCGTGCCGGTGAGGAAGGCGATGAACAGCGTGTCGTTGACGAGCGTGGCGGTGGGCATGCCGACGCTCGAGGTGAACGCGCCGCCGTCGGGGGCGTGCCAGTCACCGCTGGGGGTGCCGTCCTCCGTGTCGCCGAGGGGGGTGGGCGCCGCCACGACCGTGAAGCGGACGCCGTCGGTGCTGGTCGCGTAGCCGATGCCGGCGCCGCGGTTCACGGAGGAGGACGAGTCCTGCTTCTCGTCGCCCATGGCGAAGAGGAGGTGGTACACGCCGTCCGCGTAGACCACCGCGGGCTGCGCGACGGAGCACGAGTAGACGGAGACGGTGTCCTCACGGTCGGGCGAGAGCACGGGGGCCTCGTCGAGCGTCCAGGTGAGGCCGTCGGGCGAGGTGGCGCGCCCGATGACGTAGCTGCTGGCGCAGTCGGAGGGGGTCTCCGTCGCGATGGACTCGAAGTACATCACGAATTGGGCGCCGTCCCACGCGACGGTGGGGGCGTTGATCCCGTTGACGAAGGGGCCGGTGTCGGGCGCGCGCAGCACGAAGCCGAGGTCGGTGAAGGACGGGGCGGCGAGGGCGGAGGCGGCGACGAGGAGCAGCATGGGGGACCTCTACTCCGGCCCGCGGCGGCCCGGAAGGTGGGGGGGAGGGTTCAGGGCGCGGCGTGGGCGTAGAGCACGTCCACGCGGTGGCGGTCGGCCCAGTCGGCGTCCTCGGTGTACGCCCAGATGGCGCGGCCGCCGCCGCCGAGGACGTCGGGGCCGGGGCCGACGGAGGTGGGAGCGTCGGTGTCCTCGGTGGCGACGAGCACCGTGGCCTCGCCGAGCGTGGCGCCGTCCACCACGCGCACGCCGTCCTCGCCGTCCCGGTTCCAGCCGTACAACACGAGGTCGAGCGTGCCGTCCCCGCCGACGCCGTCGAGCCAGCCGGTGACGTAGGAGCGGGCGTAGAGGTTGGGCAGGCAGGTCATCGGCACGTCGGAGGGGAGGACCTCGCCGTCCGCCCCGGTCAGGTCGACGGTGCAGAGCCGGTAGTCCCCGTCTTCGGCGAGCCACCACCCCGCGAAGCCCTCGCCGTCGGCGCCGCGGAGCGAGGCGGGCGCGGCCCAGTCGCCGCCGGTGAAGGTCAACCACGCCGCGTCCGTGGCGAGCACGCCGTCGGGGGTGAGGTCGGCGCCGCGGTAGAGCCGGTAGCGGCCCGACTGGGCGGTGTAGACCTCGTCGAGGCCGTCGCCGTCGATGTCCTTCACGCACCCGAGGCCCGAGGAGTCCGTCACGCCGCCGAGCCACGGGAAGCGCCCGTCCCGGTCGAGCACGCCGCTGCGGACATCCCAGCCGTCGTCGGTCTGCTCGCGGAGGTCGTCGTGGCCGTCTCCGTCGAAGTCGCAGCCCACCGTCGGCGAGGTGGTGTATTCGTCGGTCCACGACGCGAGGGCCACCCCCCGCGCGAGGCCGGCCACCACCGCGCCCGACCACACCTCGTGCAGCCACCGGTCGTCGTCACCCTTGGTGTGCACGATGACCTCGTCTACGCCGTCATCGTCGATGTCGCCGAGCCAGGAGAGCTGATCCCCCTCGACGACGTTGGACGACGTCGCGTCGCACCACGTCCGCGCGCCCCCCGCGGGGAGCCCGGCGCCGTCGAACGTGACGATGCGCGTCGCGTCCTGGAAGAGGAGGTCCACCACCCCGTCGCCCGTGACCTCTGCCCATGTGGGGGCCCCCGGCGTGCCGCCCCACTGGCCGCCGCGCAGGGTGACCGCCCGCTCCGGCGTGAGCGACGCGGTGTAGCCCCACGCCACGTCCACCTCGCCGCCGTTGGTGTAGACGCCGGCGCTCGTCCACACCCGGCCTCCCCCCGTCGCGAGGGCCGACACGCTCCCGGGCGGCGCGACCCGCGCGAGCTCGAGCTCGACGCCCTGGGCGAGCGCGCCGAGGTCCTGGGCGACGAGGTAGCCGTCGCGGACCATCCACACGTCGCGGAGGCTGTCGCCGTCGAGGTCGTCGCCGAGGCGGGCCCCGGCGGAGCCGAGCGTCGTGTCGCGGATACAGACCTTCTCGCTGCCGTCGTCGTCCGCGCCGTCGAGCACGCACAGCTTGTTGCCGGCGTCGAACACGACGAGCTCGTCCAGCCCGTCGCCGGTGAGGTCCCCGGGGGCGAGCAGCGTGTGCCCGTAGAGGTAGGGGGCCGTCGTGAGCGCGGCGTCGGCGAGCGGGGCGCCGGCGAGGAAGGCGGCGGAGGAGATGACGTGCGCGTCGTCGTACATGGTGAGCGCGAACTCGGGGAGGCCGTCGCCGTCGCGGTCGCCGTCGAGCGCCACGAGCGTGGTGCCGGCGGCCGAGCGGATCTCCCGGCCGTAGGACGTGGTGACGGGCGTCAGGCCGTCGAGCGTGAAGTACGCGTCGAGCACGAGCGACACCGCGCCCTCGCCGGTGTTGCGCCCCGTCGGGCCCTCCTCGTAGAGCGCCAGCAGCCAGTCGTCGCGGCCGTCCTCGTCGACGTCCGCCCACCGCACGAGCGTGGCCCGCTCCGAGAGCACCCGCGCGTGGGGCGCCACCTCGCCGCCCGCGCGGATGGCCGCGCCGGACACCGTCCACATCTCGGTGTCGTCGTCGCCCACGAGCAGGTCGTCCACGCCGTCCCCGTCGCGATCGCCGACCCACATCACGCGCGCGCCGAAGCCGCTGTCGCCTGCCTCAGCGAGGCGCACGAGCGTCGCCGCGTCCCACGTCGTCGCGCCGTCCGCCACCCCGCTGCCCGCGAGCACGTACACCCCGCCGCTGCCGCCGGTGCGCCCGTCGTGCCCCGCCACTCCGATCGCGAGCTCGTCCGCGCCGTCCCCGTCGAGGTCCGGCCCCGGCGCGACGACGTGCGCGCCGTTGTCGTCCGTGCCGCACCAGCTCACCGTCAGGTCGGCGGCGTCGAAGGACGCCGCCCACGCGTGCGCGGCGGCGGGGGGCGGGGCGGTGTCGTCGGGGGCGGCGGTGTCCGTGTCGCGGGGGCGCGCTGGCGCGTCGTCCGGCGTGTCGTCCGGCGCGACGCAGGCGGACGCGAGCAGGAGGGCGAGCAGGAGGGCGAGCGGCGAGGACATGCAGCCAAGATAGCGGGGTAACTCGGCTGTAGGCGGGTCAAGAATTCGGGGAGAGGGCGGGCGCGCCCCCGCGCGGACGCGGGGTCGGTCCCTTGCGGGCTCGCTGCGCTCGGTCCGCCCGGCGCGGCGCCGGTCGGGACCGCCCGCGCGCGGACGCGCGGGCGCCCTCCAGGCTCCTCGCGCGGGGAGGGGAGGGGGAGCCGCGGGGTGCGGTCCGGCGGTCACGGAGGGGGGACCTATCGAACAGGTCCCCCAAGGATGACCACATGGCGGTCACGGAGGGGGGACCTGCTGAACAGGTCCCCCGAGGATGACCGCGTGGCGGTCACGGAGG
>CAJBVW010000306.1 GCA_903959175.1 uncultured Pseudomonadota bacterium | reverse complement strand
GGCTCGATGACCAACATCATGATCTGCGACAACGACCGCAAGATCACGTACCTCAACT
This sequence comes from uncultured Pseudomonadota bacterium, assembly GCA_903959175.1. Taxonomy (GTDB): domain Bacteria; phylum Myxococcota_A; class UBA796; order UBA796; family SXON01; genus CAJBVW01. The sequence continues at coordinate 11,132 of CAJBVW010000306.1, read as the reverse complement.
CCGCCGTCAAGACGATGTTGGCCAAGTACCAGACGGTCCTCCAGAAGCGCTTCCCCACCTTCGACGTGGACAAGCTGCTCGGCCAGAGCATCGACATCTTCCACGCGAACCCGGCCCACCAGGCGCGCCTCTTCAGGGACCTCGGCAACAAGCAGCACCGCGCCGAGATCTCGGTCGGCGGCCTCGAGTTCGGCCTCAACCTCACCACGCTGTACGACGCCCGCTGCCAGATGATCGGCAGCTCGGTGGAGTGGATCGACCAGAACGCCCGCGCCGAGTACCGCCGCGAGGTGGCGCGCGTGCTCGACGCCGCCAACACCGGAAAGCTGGAGGTGCGCGGCGACCTCGGCAAGATGGACGACGTGTACCGCCCGATGCTCTCCAGCATCAACGAGATCGTCGACGCCCTGCTCTCGCCCATCGCCGAGATCCAGGACAAGCTCGGCCGCGTGGCCGGCGGCGACCTCACCGCCTACGTCACGGTCGACTACCAGGGCGACCACGCCCGCCTCAAGAACGCGCTCAACGGCACGCTCGACGCGCTCAACGAGATCATGGGCCAGGTGCGCGTCGCCGCCGACCAGATCGCGTCGGGCTCCGGCGAGGTCGCTTCGAGCTCCCAGGCGCTCTCCGGCGGCGCCACCAAGCAGGCCGCCGCGGTCGAGCAGATCACGGCCTCCATCAGCGAGATGACCGACCAGACGCGGAAGAACGCGGAGAACGCCGCGCAGGCCAGCCAGCTCGCGACGGCGGCCGGCGAGCTCGCGCAGACGGGCGACGAGCGCATGAAGGGCATGGTCCGCGCCATGACCGACATCGACGAGTCGAGCCAGAACATCTCGAAGATCATCAAGGTCATCGACGAGATCGCGTTCCAGACCAACCTGCTCGCCCTCAACGCGGCGGTCGAGGCGGCGCGGGCCGGTGTCCACGGCAAGGGCTTCGCGGTCGTCGCCGAGGAGGTGCGCAACCTCGCGGCACGCAGCGCGAACGCCGCCAAGGAGACCACGGTGATGATCGAGGGCTCGATCAAGAAGGTCGCCCAGGGCAGCTCGATCGCCGAGGACACCGCCCAGGCGCTCTCCCGCATCGTCGGCAGCGTCGGGAAGGTCAAGGACCTCGTCGCGGAGATCGCCGCGGCGTCGAACGAGCAGGCGCAGGGCATCACCCAGATCGACCAGGGGCTCAAGCAGGTCGACCAGGTGACGCAGCAGAACACGGCGAGCGCCGAGCAGAGCGCGTCCGCGGCCGAGGAGCTGTCCGCCCAGGCCGGTCGCCTGCGCGAGCTCATCGGCCGGTTCAACCTCAAGGCGGCCGACGCCGAGGTCGGTGGCATCGAGGTCACCCCCGAGCTGCTCGCCGCGCTCGAGGCCTACCTCAAGGCGCAGCGCGGCGGCGCCTCCGCCGGCACCCGCGCCGCGTCGCCCCCGCCCCCGCCGACCGCCAGCGCCGCCGCGGCCGCTCGGAGCCGCAAGGTCACGCCCGAGCAGGCCCGCAGCGCGCCGACCAACGGTCAGACCAACGGTCACGCCAACGGTCGTAGCAACGGTCACGGCGGGGACTTCATCGCCCTGACCGACACCGAGTTCGGTCGGTACTGAGCGAGACGGGCGAGGGAGCGGACTCGCCCGCCTCTTCGCCCGCCTCTTCGCCCGCCTCTTCGCCCGCCTCTTCGCCCGCGTCCGTCCCGTTCGTCCGTCCGTCCCTCGCCGCTCCGTACCCCCGTGACGCAGCGACGCCCTTCCTCCTTCGCACCGCTCGAGGAACTCGTGGTCCACTCCCCTCCCAATCTCGCCACCGTGGACATGCGGATCGACGACCGGCAGTTTGCCCACCTCGCGAGCCTGATCCAACACCACTTCGGCATCCTGCTCCCCCCCCAGAAGCGCCCCCTGTTGGCCCAGCGGATGCGGCGGGTGGTGGTCGACGCCGGGTACTCCGACTTCGACGCCTTCTTCGAGGCCCACTTCACCCGCACGCCCTCCATCGAGATCCTGGGCCGCCTCATCGACCGGGTCTCCACCAACCACACGTTCTTCTGGCGCGAGGCCGAGCACCTCATCCACCTCCGCGACGTGGTCCTGCCCGAGATCGTGCGCGGCGGCAAGCGGGACCTCCGCCTCTGGTGCGCTGCCGCCGCCACCGGCGAGGAGCCCTGGACCCTCGCGATGTTGGTCGCCGGCGCGGTCCCCACCGGCTGGGAGGCCGGCATCCTCGCCACCGACATCTCCGCCCGCGCCCTCGCGACCGCCCAGAAGGGTGTGTACAAGACGGAGAACGTCTCCCGCCTGCCCGCCGCCCTCCGTGACCGGTGGATGGTGCCCGGCCCCGACGACACCGTGCGCATCGCCGACGCGCTCCGCCGCGAGGTGACGTGGCGCCGCCTGAACCTGATCGGCGCGTCCTTTCCCTACAAGCACCCGATGGACGTGGTGTTCTGTCGGAACGTCATGATCTATTTCGACGAGCCCACACGCCGCGACGTGGTGCGGCGCATCGCCGAGGTGACCCGCCCCGGGGGGTGGCTCTTCATCGGTCACTCGGAGACGCTCGGTCGCACCGACGCCGTGTGGCGCTTCGAGCGCCCTGGGACGTATCGGAGGGTCGGATGAGCGTCCGCCGCGTTCGCGTCCTCGTCGTTGACGACTCCGCCGTCGCCCGCGCCGCCCTCACCCGCGGCCTCTCCCAGGATCCCAACATCGAGGTGGTCGGCCAGGCCCGCGACCCCTTCGAGGCCCGCGACCAGATCCTGGCGCTCTCGCCGGAGGTCATGACCCTCGATGTGGAGATGCCGCGCATGGACGGGGTCGAGTTCCTCCGCCGCCTCATGCCGCAGCGCCCCATCCCCACCGTGGTTGTGAGCTCCTTGTCCCAACGCGGCGGTCAGGTGGCCATGGACGCGCTCGCCGCCGGCGCCGTGGACGTGGTGTGCAAGCCCTCTCGGAACCTCTCCGGTGGCCTCGAGGCGATGATCGGCGAGCTCTGCACGAAGGTGAAGATCGCCGCCACCGTGAACGTGGCGTGGCGCAAGACGCGCGAGGCGCCGGCCCCGCGCACCACCCCGACCGCCCTCGCGGAGACCACGGACAAGATCATCGCCATCGGCGCCTCCACCGGCGGCACCGAGGCCATCCGCGCCGTGCTCGAGACCTTCCCGGCGAACGCCCCGGGCGTCGTCATCGTCCAACACATGCCGCCGGGCTTCACCACCACCTTCGCCCAGCGCCTCGACGAGACCTGCTCGATGCAGGTGCGCGAGGCCAAGGACGGCGATCGCCTGTTCCCCGGGCGCGCGCTCGTGGCGCCGGGGGCCCTCCAACTCAAGGTGATCCGCTCGGGCGGCGAGTACCTCGTCGAGGTGCGGCCGGGCGACAAGGTCAGCGGGCACTGCCCCTCGGTGGACGTCATGTTCCGCAGCGTGGCCGCCTGCGCCGGGCGCAACGCGGTGGGGGTCATCCTCACGGGCATGGGCTCGGACGGCGCGGCGGGCCTGCTCGAGATGCGCAAGACCGGCGCCACCACCGTGGGCCAGGACGAGGCCACCTGTGTCATCTACGGCATGCCGCGGGTGGCGTGGGAGAACGGGGCGGTAGAGCGGCAGAAGCCCCTCGACCTCATCGGAGATCACGTCCTCAAGAGCCTACGGGGGGCGGCATGAGCAAGATCGTACTCGGCATTGGCGACCTCGCGGTGTCGGCGGACGCGGGTGACACGCTGATCACCCACGCGCTCGGCTCGTGCGTCGCGGTGGTCGCGCGTTGCCGCCACACCGCCGCCTGGGGGATGATCCACATCGCCCTCCCCTCCTCCGCGAGCGGCAGCGCGTCGACCCTGCCGGCCTACTACGCCGACCAGGGAGTGCCGGCGCTGCTGCGTTGGCTCGCCCAGATGGGCGCACACACCCGCGAGGGGCTCGAGGTCACGCTGGTCGGGGGGGCGTCCGTCATCGACGGGCTCGACTCCTTCGGCATCGGCAAACGGAACGTGCTCGCGGCGCGGAAGCTCCTGTGGCAACACGGGCTCGCGGCGACGGCGGAGGATGTTGGGGGGGAGATCAGCCGCACCGTGCAGGTGACGGTGGGCCGCCCCGAAGTTCGTGTCACAAACCCGGTGCGTGGCACCTGGCTGCTTCAGGAGGCGGTATGAAGGACGTTCTCATCGTCGACGATTCGGCGCTCGCGCGCATGATCATGCGCCGGAGCCTCGGCGCGGCGGGCCTCACCGCCGCCGGCATTCGCGAGGTGCCCGACGGGTTGGCCGCGCTGGCAGCCGTGCGTGTCAAGATCCCCGACCTCGTGATCGCGGACGTGAACATGCCCAACCTCGACGGCGAGGGGCTCCTGATGTCGCTCCGGGCCGACGCCCGCCTCGCCGGTGTGCGGGTGCTGATGTGCTCGAGCGCGATGAGCCCGGCGAAGGCCGAGCGCCTCCTCCGCCTCGGCGCCGGCGCCGTGCTCAAGAAGCCCTTCTCCCCGCACGAGCTGCGGAGCGCCCTCGCCGGCGCGCTGGCGGTCGCGTGAGCCGCATCGCCGAGTTCGCCCGCGCCTCGTTGGAGGAGACCCTCGAGCAGGTCGCCTTCGCGCCCGTCACCGTCCTCGACGACGCCTTCGACTGGTCGGAAGGCGACCTCATCTGGGCCGAGATCGCGCTCGTGTCGCCGATCGCGGGGACCCTCGTCTTCGCGGGGCCGCGCGCCACGGTCCAACCCCTCGCGGCGGACGCGTGGGGTGGGGGCACCGACGCCGATCCCGGCGCCGCCTTCCTCTCGGAGGTCGCCAACATCATCGCCGGGCAGCTGCTCGCCAACCTCTACCCGGCGCGGGAGCCCGGCATCGGCCTCCCGATCTTCGGCGCGGGTGCGCGCACGGTCTCCCGCGACGCGCTCTCGCTGTGCGTCGACGTCGACGTCGGGCGCGTCGGCCTCCTGATCGAGCTGGACTCCCAGGCGCCGCTGGCGCCCTCCTCCCCCATCTACGACGCGACGGAAGGTGTGGTATGAAGCGCGCAATGTACGCGGTCCTCGGCTGGGTCTTCGTGGTGGTCGGCATCATCGGCGCCTTCGTGCCGCTCCTCCCCACGACGCCCTTCCTCATCCTGGCGGCGGCCTGCTGGTCCAAGTCGTCGCCGCGCTGGCGGGCCCGGCTCCTCGCCACGCCCGGCTTCGGGCCGGCGATCCAGGAGTGGGAGGAGACCCGCACGGTTCCGCTGCGCGCCAAGCTCATGGCCATCGGGATGATCGCCGCCTCCTGCACCATGAGCGTGCTCTTCGTGTGCCCCACGTTGGCCGGCAAGGTGTGCCTCGTGGTCATCGCAGCCTCCACCTCCGCTTGGATGTCGCGCATCCCCACGCGTGCCGTGGCGACCGCGCCGGAGACCCTTCCCCAGGGTGCTCCGCTCGCGACGACCTGAACCCCCGGCGCGGGCGGCCCACCCCGCCCGCGCCGCCCCCACCTCGATTTCGCCAACAGTCTGCCGGGTCGGATGCCGATGAAGAAGGCAACACTCCGAGGCCCTCATGAACCCCACCCGAATCGCCCTGCTCTCCTTCTTCCTCACCTTCTTCGCCCAGGTGGCCAACGCGGCCCAGACCGTCCCGACGGACGAGACCGCCGCTTCGCGCCCCTCCACGCTCGACGAAGACCTCGTGGCCGACGCGCTCGCCTCCGGCGACGACGACGCGCGCCCCGCCATCCGCGAGCTCGGCTCGTCCGACACCGACGCCACGCCGCAGACCGGCGAGCAGACCGGCATCCGCCCCCTCCGGGACGAGCGGCAGGAGTACACGACCTTCGCGAGCCGCTGAGCCCTTGAGGTCGGTTCCTTCCCCTGTCACGACGCTTTCACGAAAGGAGAGAGAGAGGCGCACTCCGTAGTCAGGTGTACGAGGCGGCTCCGTTCGGAGCCCTCCTGTCTCTCCCTCTCCTCCTCGCCACCACCGAGCGGTGCATCGGCGCCCGCACCTGCGCGGCCCCCACCCAGCGCGCCTTCCACGCGATCGACCCCGAGCGCAGCCAGCTCGAGGCCGGCGCCGACGTCGCGAACGAAGTCGACGTCGAGGACGGACGAGCTCGCGCTCCACGCGCCCGCGTTGAGCCAGCCCGCTTTGAGCCAGCCCGCTTTGAGCCAGCCCGCTTTGAGCCAGCCCGCGTTGAGCCATCCCGCGGGCCCGCCGCTCGCGCCGTCCTCCATCGACCTCCGCGTGGCGAACGTGGCGAGGCACAGCGCGAAGTTGAGCGACACGCTATGCATCCGCCCGTCGGACAGTCTCACCTGGCGCAACGAGCCGGTCGCGGCGCCGGTGGGCGTCGCGGAGACGCGCTCCAACATCGACAACACGCTGACCGTCGCCCTCGTGGCCTCCCTCCTCTGAACCCTTCGCCCCCGCCGCCCCCGTCGGCACGGAGCTTCGATGACTGCACACTCCTGGCGCTTCTACCGAGCGGGGGGCGTCGATCAGGTCCTCCTCGAGACCTCCGACGACCTCCGCAACCTCGCCTCCCTGGACCAGAAGTTGTGGGTCGCCCTCGCGTGCCCGACCAAGGGCCTCGAGCTCGACGAGAAGATGCTCGCCCTCATCGACGCCGACGGGGACCACCGCATCCGCGCCCCCGAGGTGCTCGGCGCGGTCGACTTCGTGTGTCGGCTCCTCCGTGAGCCGAGCGACATCCTGACCGCCCGCGGGCCGCTCGCGCTCGCCGCCCTCCGGGAGGACACCGCCGAGGGCCGCGCCGCCCTCGCCTCCGCCCGCATCATCCTCGCGGGCCTCGGGAAGGCCCAGGCCACCGCCATCACCGTGGCGGACGTGTCGGATCAGGCCAAGGTGTTCGCCGACATGCCCTTCAACGGGGACGGCATCGTGACCGAGGCCTCGACCGAGGACGCCGCGGCCCAAGCCACCATCAAGGACGCCGTCGCCAGCGTCGGTGGGGACCTCGACCGCAGCGGCAAGGACGGGGTGTCCCTCGCGCGGCTCGACACCTTCTTCGCCGCCTGCGCGGCCTACTCCGCGTGGAGCGCCCGCGCCGAGGCCGAGGCCGCCACGCTCCTGCCCCTCGGGGCGGACGGCACCGCCGCCGCCGTGGCCGCGGTGGACGCCGTGCGCGCCAAGGTGGGCGACTTCTTCGCCCGCGTGCGCTTCGCCGACTTCGACGCGCGCGCCCTCGGCACCCTCAACGGCACGGACGCCGAGGTCGCCACGCTCTCCGCGCGCCTGCTCTCCGCCGGCTGCGGCGAGGCCGAGGCCTTCCCGCTCGCCCACGTCGAGCCGGGCCGCGCCCTCCCGCTGACCGACGGCGTGAACCCCGCCTGGAGCGCCCGCGTGGCCGCCCTCCGCGACGCCGCGGTGACCCCGCTCCTCGGCGCCCGCGCGTCGATCACCCCCGCCGAGTGGGACACCATCGAGGCCCGCCTCGCCCCCTACAGCGCGTGGCAGGCCGGGAAGGCCGGGGCCGAGGTCGCCGCGCTCGGCGCCGCTCGCGTCAACGAGCTGCTCGCGGGGGACACCCGGGCCGTCGTCGCCGCCCTCATCGCGAAGGACGAGGAGCGCCGCGCCGACGCCGAGGCCATCGCCCACGTCGAGCGTCTCGTGCGCTACCACGCGGGCCTCGGCACCCTCCTCCGCAACTTCGTGAACTTCTCGGACTTCTACGGGCGCGCCGAGAAGGCGGTGTTCCAGGCGGGCAAGGTCTACTTCGACCAGCGCTCCTGCGAGCTCGTGGTCGCCGTGCAGGACGCGGGCCGCCACGGCTCGATGGCGGGCCTCTCCGGCGCCTACCTCGCCTACCTCGACTGCGTGCGCCGCCACGACGGACTCAAGGTGCAGGTGTGCGCCGCGGTGACCGACGGCGACTCCGGCAACCTCATGGTGGGCCGCAACGGCCTCTTCTACGACCGCCAGGGCCGCGACTACGACGCCACGATCACCAAGCTGGTGTCGAACCCGATCAGCCTCCGCGAGGCCTTCTGGGCGCCGTACGTCAAGGGCCTCCGGATGATCGAGGACTTCGTCGCCAAGCGCGCCGCGGCGGCCGACGCCAAGTCCGACGCCCTCGTGGCCGGCGCCGCCGAGAAGGCCGCCAACTCCGACAAGACCGACGCCGCCGCTCCGCCCCCCGCCCCCGCGAAGATCGACATCGGCACCGTCGCCGCCCTCGGCGTCGCGGTCGGCGGCATCATGGCCGCCCTCGGCGGGATCCTCCAGGCGGTGTTCGGGCTCGGCATGTGGATGCCGCTCGGGCTCGTCGGGATGTTGCTCCTCATCTCGGGGCCCTCCGTGTTCATCGCGGCGCTCAAGCTCCGCAAGCGCAACATCGGCCCCATCCTCGACGCCGACGGCTGGGCGCTCAACACCCAGGCGCGGGTCAACATCCCGTTCGGCCGGTCGCTCACGCAGCTCGCCGTGCTGCCCGCGGGCGCCCAGCGCGATCTGCGCGATCCCTTCGCGCAGAAGCGCAGCCCGGTGCCCTACGTGATCGGCGGGGTCGCGCTCGTAGGGGCCGTGCTCTTCTTCGTGCTGCGCGCCGGGCTCATCCCCGGCGTGTCGTTGCCGAAGGCGATGATGCCGGAGGCGCCCGCGGCGGTCGAGGGCGCGGCGGCGGCTCCGGCGGCTCCGGCGGCTCCGGCGGCTCCGGCGGCGCCGGCCCCGTAGGGGGCAGGGTTCTCGGCGGTCAGGGCTCGCGGCGGTAGGGGAACGGGGGGAGATCCCCGGGCTCCTCCGTGGCGGGCTCTTTTGGCGTGGGGGCCGCGGGGGGCGCGTCTTCGGCGCGTTGGAGCGCCGCGTCGGGGTCGGGGATGTCGGGGGTGTCCGCCACGGTGCCCGACCCGATCATCTGGTAGAGCGGCGATGTCGAGTAGCCCGGGAACGCGAACGCGAGCACCGGCACCGTCTCCCCGAGCGTGAGGGACGTGGTGCCCGGCGGCGGCGGCGCGGGGCGCCGGAGCGGCAGCGGATCGTCGATGACCGTCAGTGCCATCGTGGGCACGAGGCCGATCCCGGCGAGGGCGTCCAGGCCCACGGCGGCCTCCGCCCACGTCAGCTCGGGGTTGCCGACGAGCACCGTCCGTTGCGGATCGATCGTCTCCGCGGGGAGCGTCGCCAAGCGGGCCGCGGCCTCGAGGGCGGTGGGGTGTTCGGACGCGGGGATGCTCGGATCGCTCGCGAGCAGCGCCCACGAGCGGCCGCTGGACACGAGCGTCATGTAGGGGCCGGGCGTCCGGCCGGGCGGGGTGCTCCGGACGGGGGGGAGGGCCGAGGGGGTGGGGTCCGCCACGAGCAGCCAGAGGTCGAGCGTGTCGAGGGTGGGGTGGAGCAATTTGGCCGTTTCCCAGCCCGTGCCGGCGTCCACCACCACGAGCACGGAGGTGCGCCCGGACCCCCCGCATCGCGCGACCAGCTTCGCGTCGGCCGCGGCCCACTGCTCCAGGCGCGCGTACTGGGCTTTGCGGGAGGTGTCGTCGTCCCCGAGCCCATGCTCCCCCTCGGGCCCCACGACCATCACCCGCCATTCGTAGCGCCCGGCCGCGAGGAGCGCGGCGGGGTCGAGCGCGGCGCAGGGTGTGGCGGCGGTCGCATCCACCGCGGCCACGTCGGCGGGCCCGACGAGCTCGGCCGTCGGGAGCGCGCGCGCATTCGTCGCGACCGGCGGCGTGACCGGAAGGTCCACCGAGGGGGGCGGCGCCACGCGCGGGGCGCAGGCGAGGAGGCCGAGCAGGAGGGGCACCGAGAGGGGCGGCGTCACGCGCGGAGCGCACGCGAGGAGGCCGAGCAGGAGCGGTACCAAGAGGGGGTCAGGCCTCATTACTTATCACCTATCACGAGTCTACCTCGGATTTTCACGGAGGGGGTCTGGCCTCATCACTTGTCACCTACGCGTCCCGCGCCCCTCCCGCCCTGCCGCCGCGGGGGCCGCGCGTCCGCGCGCGGTCCATCCGCCCCCTCCCCGGGACTTCGCCCCCTCCCCCGGCCTTCGCCTCCCGACCAAGCCTCCCCCGCCCCCGCCGGCTACCTTCCCGACGTGCTCCTCCTTCTCCTCTCCTGCGCGGGCGGCCCGGTCGCCCCGGTCGGCACCGACGCGCCCGAGGACACCGCGCCCGCCGTCGACACGGCGCCCGTCGCGCCCTACGAGGTCGCGGTCACCGTCACGCTCGACGGCGCGCCCGTCGCCGACGCCGTCGTGATGCAAGGGGGTGGCGCAGGCCAGTGGCGCACGGATGCTGAGGGCCGCGCCACCGTCACGATCGACCCCGCCGTGGTCGGCGAACAGTACGTCGTCGCCGCGCACCCCGAGGCCCGCACCGGCGGCGTCGAGGTCGAGGGCCCCGCGAGCGTGACCGTGGCGCTCGTGCGCTTCGACGCGTCGGACAACCCCGCCTACGAGTTCGCGGACCCCGGGCCGGAGTCCAACGAGGGCACGACCACCGCGCAGTGCAACCACTGCCACGTGACCCTCCACGCCGATTGGTACGCCTCCCCCCACCGAAGCGCGGCGTCCAACCCCATCCTCCACGATGTGTACGGCGGCACTGCTGCGGCGTTTGCCAGTGCGTCGGTGTGCGCCGCGGCGGGTGGCACCTGGGGCGCGGCGACCGAGCCCGGGACGGGTGCGACCGTCGAGCGGTGTCGGTTGGGTCCGTCCGTGGGGGAGGCGACGGAGGGGGTGGGCGCCTGCGCGGATTGCCACGCCCCCGGGATCGACGGGGAGCTCGGCGGGCGCGATCTGCTCGAGGCCACGGGCGTCGCGTATGAGGCGGGTGTGCATTGCGACGTGTGTCACCTCGTCGCCGACGTGGACCTCTCCGCGCCACCGGGCGTGGGCGGCCGCCTCCATGTCATCCGCCCGACCGAGCGCGCGACCGCGCCCGGGATGGGCACCTACGTCCCCCTCGCGTTCGGCCCGCTCGTCGACGTGCTGAACCCGCGTATGGGCGCCGTGTACACGCCGCTTTTCCACGAGGCGCGCCTCTGCGCCGGCTGCCACGAGCAGGACCAGGCCGTGCTCGTCCGCGGCGCCGCGGCTGACCCGTTGCGCTGGCCCGACGGCGTGTTGCCGATCCACTCGACCTACTCCGAATGGGAGGCCGGACCGATGAACCCGTCCGCCCCCTGTCAATCCTGTCACATGCCACCGGCCCCG
>CAJBVW010000305.1 GCA_903959175.1 uncultured Pseudomonadota bacterium | reverse complement strand
GCTGAATCGTCGGCCACTCGGGCAAGCGATCGGGCTGGGAAAGGACGACACGAAGCAGAACGGACGAGTCGATGTACGCGATCACGAGCGGTCCGCCCGCTCCTCGCCAAGCTGCTCCAGAACGTCGACCGCCGACCGGCTGGGCCCAAGGAGCGGAACGTCCTGGAGAGCGCCGAGCGCCGGGCGGATCACGAGCTCGAGCCCAGCGGCGCCGATCGGCACGATTCGAGCGATCGGCTCTCGGCGGTCGAGCACGATGATTGTCTCGCCACGCCGGACGGCCTGGAGATGCTCACTCAGGTGGGCCTTGAGGTCAGCGGTGCCAACGGAGGTCATGACTACAAGATAGTCAGGCGTGTCCACCACGTCGACCACCGACCACAACCCGCCGCGCACGGCCCCGCTCTCCCCCCAAAAACGCAGCGCGGCCGGGCGATCCCTCGCTCCGGCCGCGCGCGTCGCGATCCCTGATCCTACGGCGCCTTGTGATCCGCGCCGTGGGGGCTCGGCGGCAACGACGGCATCGGACGGCCCGGCGGCATGCCCGGGGGGCCACCCGGCGGCACCGACATGCCCGCGGGAGCGCCCGGGGGCGCACCGGGAGGACCACCGGCGGCGGGCGCGTCGCCGGGGGCGGCGGCCTCCTTCGGGGCGGGCTCCTTGCCCTCGACCACGTCCTTCGCGTCCTCCACGGCGTCCTTCGCGGGGCCGCGGGAGAGCTTGACGAGGCCGCGGGTCGAGTCCGACTTCGCGTACCAGTCGTCGCCGCCCTGGAGGAGCTGGACGGTCTCCGGCTTCTGGCCTGCGGCGCGGATCGTGAGGTCGAAGCCCGGGAGCAGCTCGGCCGGGGCCTCGCCGTCCTGCACGTAGGCCGTGCTCTTGAGCTTGAGCGCCTTGTCGAGCCAGTTGCCGAAGCTCTCGTCCTTGCTGGAGGCGCCCTCGCGCTCCCAGTAGGCCGCGGCCTTGTCGTCCTTGTTCTTCTGCGTCCAGGTCGCGTTCTCGGCGCCGACGCCGAGCCCGATGCCCTCGATCTGCTCGACCTTGCTGGCGAGCAGGCCACGCTCCGGCAGGCGCGTCGCGGCGAATTTCAGGGTCTTGAAGGGCTCGTCGTCGATGACGTAGACCTTGCCGTCCCCCTGGTTCTTCGCGTAGCGGTCCTTCGTGCCGTAGGTCTCGCCGCCGAGCTCGAAGGTGACCGTCTTGCCGCCGGACGTGATCGCCACGGTGGTGTCGGGGGCCTTGAGGCCGAAGCTGGTGAGCTGGGCGTCGTCGACGTTGTCGAGCTTGCGCACCGCGACCATCGGGGCGAAGGCGTCGACGATCTTGTCGGCCGCGGTGCCCGTCTTGAAGCGGGTCACCTTCGGCTCCACCGGAGCGTCATCCTTGCCCTTCTTCTTGCGGTCCTCGACGGTCGCCCAGCCGTAGCGGCCGAAGTCGTCGGTGCGCATCTCGAAGGTGACGGTCAGATCGGGCGAGGTGTAGACCACCTTCTCGAGCTCCGCCGCCTTGGTGTCGATGAGGACGACGCCCTCCTTGGTGGTCTCCTCTCCGCCGGTGTAGCGCATCCACGCGCCCCCGAGAGAGAGCACGAGCAGCCCCGCGTAGACGATGACGGACTTGTTCATGCGTTCCCCTTGCGCCGGCGGCTGTTCACGCGGACCAGGCCGCCGAGGAAGACCAGTGCGGGCACGAGCGCGCTCGTCCCGTAGAACCACATCGACTCGCCCTCCTTGGTGTGCTGGATCTTCACGTCCTCCTCGTTCTCCACTTCACCGGAGAGCGCGGGGTCCTGCGTGAGCCAGGAGAGGGTGTCCTTGACGAAGAACTGGTTCGCCGGCACCTGCGCGAGCAGGGCGTTCGAGGCCCAGGTGGAGTCCGCGATGACCGCGGCGCGCCACTCCTTGTCCCCGCTCGACGGGCCCGCCACGACCGCCGCGATGTCCAGGCCGGCGCCGCGGGTCTCGGTGTCCTTGTCGAACTCGTAGTTGCCGTTGGTGTCGGCGAACCACTCGGGCATGCCCTTGACCGTCACGGTGACCTTGCCGGCGTGGTCGCCGGTGGCCTCCTTGAGGGCGCCGGTCTTCGGAGTGATGAGCACGGCCTGGGCCGAGTTCTTCGACAGCGTCGTGACCGACTCGTGCGAGCTGTACTTGTTCGTGCCGATGAAGGCGCGATCCGAGAGCCCGCCGGTGACCTTCAGGAAGTTCTTGTCGGACAGCACCGGGACGGCCGTGTAGTCGAGGCCGAACAGCGCGACGAGCGCGGTGTCGGGGGTCTCGGTCGGCTCGAGCATCAGGAACACGGCGCCGCCGCGATCCCGATAGTCCTGGATCGCCTTGATCTCTTCCGGGAGGAAGGGCTGCTTGGGGCCGGTGATGAAGACCACCGCGGCGTCGTCCGGGACGGCCTGGGCCAGCCCGTCGTCCACGCCGAGGTCCTTGACCTTGAAGTTGAGCCCCTCGATGCCCGTCTTCAGGGCCTCGATGTTCTCTTCGGGGGTCGCGGCGCCCTTCCAGTAGGCCTCTTCGTGGCCGACGGTGAAGTAGGCGGTGCGCTTGTCCCGCGCGAGCTTGAGCAGCGCGGTCTGCACCTTGCTGTCGAGCTTGCGGAGCTCCTTCTTCGCGGCGTCCAGCTTGTCGCCGAGCTTCACGATCTCGACGGCCTCGCCGCGCACGAACGCGACGTTGCCGTTGTCCTTGATCTTCCAGTCCTTCGCGAGCTCGGGCTCCATCGACTGGTCCATCACCTCGACGGTGACGTTCGGGCCCTCGAGGCCGTCGAAGTAGGGCTCGACCTCGCGGAGCACCTCGCTCGAGGCCGGGAAGAACAGCACCACCCGGATGGGCTCGGTGAGGTTGTCCACGATCGAGCGGGTCGACTCGCCGACGGCCGTCGTCTTGTAGAAGCCGTAGTCGTAGCGCTCGTTGTACTCCTTCGCGAGCCAGTTCATCGGGAAGAGCATCCCGAGGCCGAAGGCCAGCGCGAGGCCGCCCTCGATGGCGGTCTGGAGGCGCCGCGGGTGGACGCTGTGCGGGCTGGCGTTGAGCGTGCGGTCAATCGCGAGCGCGGGGAGCGCGCCGATGAACCACAGCAGCGGCACGAGGGCCTGCACGGCGGTCTGGACCTGGCCAGCCGACTCGGTGGAGAGGCCGAGCCCCTCGATCATGTCCTTGCCGCCGACGGCGTAGACCACGAGCGAGAAGATCGACACCGCGTAGAAGCCCAGGGCGGCCTTGGTGGCGGCCGGGTGCTTCCCGAGGGTCATGGCGCGCAGAGCGAGGGCCGCTGCGTTGAGCAGGGCGCCGGTCCCGAGGAGGGCGTACCGCACCATGTCGTTCCCACCGAACATGCGTTCGGCGGCGAAGATGCAGACGTACCCGATCAGGAACGAGATGCCGGACGGACTCATTCCCACCTCCGGGCGATCAGGGAGCGGTTGGCGAGGAGGAGGAAGGCGAAGGTGAGCGACACGAAGAAGAAGACCCCCTGGGTGTCGATCCGCCCCTCCTGGAAGGGCTGGAGGTGCTTGTCGAAGAACGCGAGGTAGCTGACGATCGCCTTGAACGGCGGGTCGAGCAGGCGCGCGAGCATCCAGCACGTCACGAAGAACACGGACACGACGGTCGAGATGACCGCCGCGAGCAGCTGGTTGCGGCTGATGGAGCTGGCCCAGGTGCCGATGGCGACGCCGGCCGAGCCCATGAGCAGGATGCCGAGGTAGCCGACGGCGATCTGCTCCAGGCTGACCTTGCCGTTCACGAAGATCAACGCCGGCATGTAGGCCGTCGCGATCGCGAAGAGCGAGAGGAAGGCCATGCCGGAGAGGTACTTGCCGAAGACGATCTGGCCCTCGGACAGCGGCGAGCTGTCGAGGAGCACGATGGTGCCGGTCTGGCGCTCCTCCGCGAAGAGGCGCATCGTGATGAGCACCGCCGCGGCCAGCGTGATGCCGCTGGTGAAGAACACGAACTGATCCAGCACGTCCGCCGAGTACTGGGCGGTGGCGGTCAGGCCGAAGACGTTGAAGAACAGCCCGTCGAGGAGCAGCGCGAGCGCGAGGATCGCCCAGCCCCAGACGGTGTTGATGTAGGCCCAGAAGTCACGGCGGGCCACGAGCAGGATGCCTTTCATGCGGATGCCCCCTGGGTGAGGCCGAGGAAGATCTGCTCGAGCTCGGACTCGTCTTCCACCAGCTTGCGGATGCCGACGCCGGCGGCGACGAGCGCGGCGACGAGGGCCTCGCGGTCGTCGTTCGCGAGCGCGACGTGGAGGCGCCAGAGGCCGGCGCCCTCTTCGTGCTTATCGAACTTGATGACCGGCACCCCGGCGGCGAGCCCGGCGTCAATGGCGGCGGCGGTGCCGCGCACGAGCAGGGTCAGGCGTGCCCCGGCGGCGGATCCGGCGCGCGAGGCGAGCTCGGCCTCGGTGCCCTGGGCGACGATCTTGCCGCCGGCGAGCACGAGGATGCGGTCACACGTCTCGGAGATCTCCCCGAGGATGTGGCTGGAGATGAGGACGGTGCAGTCCTTGGCGAGGTCACGGATGACCTGGCGCATCTCGACGATCTGGCGGGGGTCGAGGCCGCTGATCGGCTCGTCGAGGATGACGAGCTTCGGCTTGTGGATGATCGCCTGAGCGATGCCGCAGCGCTTCCGGTAGCCGTGGGAGAGCTCCTGGATGACGCGGTGCTGCACGTGGGTGAGCTGCGCGACCTTCAGGACGCCGTCGAGGCGGCTCTGGACGGTGGCGTGGTCGAGGCCCTTGAGCTCGCCGCAGTAGGCGACGAACTCGCGCACCGTCATCTCGCGGTACAGCGGCGGATCCTCGGGGAGGTAGCCGATGCGCGCGCGGGCGGAGGAGCCGGCGGAGACGAGGTCGACCCCGTCGATCGTGATGGAGCCGGCGGAGGGCACGAGCAGACCCGCGAGGATGCGGAGCGTCGTGCTCTTGCCAGCGCCGTTGAGCCCGAGGAACCCCACGATCTCGTTGGCCGAGATCTGGAAGCGGATGTCCTCGATGGCGCGGCGCTCTCCGTAGTAGTGGGTGAGGCCTTCGACTGTGATCATCGATTGCTGCCGGGTGTGGGGGAGGCGTGCGGGGACGTGGACAGGGGGCGTGTGCAAAACCCGTAGGGGCGGACACGGCGGCCACCCTGTTATCACCGCCCGGTAAAGGTCAAGGGCCGTGCGGCGTCACGCCCTGTCGCGATCGGCGCCGCCTTCGCCCTGGCGCTCAGCCGAGCTCGCCGCCGATCTCGTGGGCGAGCGCGCGGAGGGCGCGGAGGCCCTCGCGGACGTGGCGCTCCGGTTCCTTCGGGTTGTACCAACGGAAGTGCGTGTTCCAGTCCTGCGGCCGGAGGGGCGAGAGGCCCGATCGCGTCGTCTCGATGAGGAAGCTCTTGGTCCCGTACGTGGCGTAGAGATGGTCAATTTCCATCCCGTGCCCGCGGAAGAAGAAGCCCCACCGGGAGAGCTGGCGCGGCTTGTAGGCGTGCGCGCCCTGGGCGGCCTGCATCACCTGGCCGAGCCGGTGCATCTCCCGCCAGTCGGGCGCGCGCTCCCAGCGCCCGGCCCACGGGTAGTAGAAGAAGCCGCCGAAGGCGTGCAGCGAGACCGCCACGTCGAACCTCTCCTTCGCGGCGAGGGCGTCGAGCGCGCGGGACTCCGGCTGGGAGAGCGGCGCGGGGCTGGTCGCGTAGCGGCCGGGGATGACGTACTTCCAGATCGCCGTCGCCTCGCGGTTGACGGGGAAGTCGCGGTTCAGATCGACGTTCTCGGCGTTGCCGCGCCGGTAGGTGTTCTCGCCCGCCAGCAGGTCCGCCTCGACGCGCGCGCGGCCGTCGGGGTTGAGCGAGGGGATCACGGTGATCTCTACGCCCTTCGGCGGATCGCGCACGATCTCCGCCAGGAAGGCGACGGCGACCTCCGAGGGCACCCACTCGAGCGCGTGGATGTTGGCGAACACGAGGAGCTTCTTCGTCGGGGCGTGGGCGGGGTCGGAGACGCGGAAGCCCCAGATGGGCTGGCCGCGCACGGTCGTGCCGACGACGAAGGGGCGGAGGACGCCGGGGTGCGACGCCACGAGGGGCGCGATGCCGGCATGGAGCTCGGCCGCGAAGTGGTAGGCAGGCTCGGGGTGGGCCACGACCGGCTGCGCGGCGGCCCAGGTGGCGTAGTCGAGGGCGCGGGCGGGCGCGGCCAGGAGGAGGAAGGCGAGGAGGAGTCCCATCACGGGCGAGGCGTAGCCCGGGGGCGCGTCGGCATCACGCGGGAGCGCGGCCGTGCGGCGGGGGCGCGGGGACGTGTCCGCGGGGCCATGACACGGCGGAGACATTCGAGACCCGAAGCGCGACCACGATCCGTTAATGACGGCCGTGCTCGCCCTCCTCGTCCTCGCCTGCTCGCCCCCCTTCGATGAGACCCGCAAGGATCTCGTGGGGTTCCGGCTGGTGGGGATGGCCGCCGAGGGCACCACGCTCCGCGCGCTCGTCTGGTCCGGAGAGGGCGCCTACCACTCCGTGGCCCCCACCGTGGCGTGGACGATCGACGGCGAGGCCGTCACCGCCGCCCCCGCGGCGCCGTTCACCGCCCTCGTGCGCGTGGAGAGCGCGGCCGGGGAGTTCGAAGAGGGCGAGCTCGTCATCGAAGAGGCGGCGGTCGTGCCCGTCGTCAGCGGCTTCACGCGCGAGATGGGGGACAACGCCGCGACCGTCGCCGTCACCGCCGACGGCGACACGACCACCCGCTGGAAGGCCTCCCGCGGCGCCTTCACCGAGACCGGCCCGCACGCCGCCGACTGGACCCAAGCCGACCTCCCCACCGAGGACGAGCCCGACCCCGCCCCCGGCGACCCCGGCCCCGCCGCGCTCATCGCCCTCACGCTCGACGGCCACGGCGGCACCACCTGGACGTGGATCGACGTCGCGACCGACGCCGGCCCCTACCTCGCCGTCGGCGGCCGCCTCCTCCCGGTCGACGCCGCCGTGCCCGCCGAGGGCCGCTACCTCGCGACGCTCACCCCCGCCGACACCCTCGCCGGCCTCGTCCTGACCGACCTCGTCCCCGCCGGGGACACCGACACCGGCGAGCTCGTGTGCGGCCTCGACCCCTTCGATGCCGACGCCCTGGCCGACGGCCGCTGCGGCCTCGACGAGGCGGCCGGCGCGCGTGTCCTCCTCACGGGGGCGCCGTGGCCCTGATCCCGCTCTACGCGCTGGTCGCCGCCGCCGCCGCCGCCCCCATCGAGGGCCGCGTCTACGACGCCGGCACCGGGCTCGGCGTCGTCGGCGCCGAGGTCGTCTACGGCGACACCACGGTCCTCACCGACAAGAAGGGCGGCTTCACCCTCGACCTCCCCGTCGGCACCCCCGTCACCTTCCGCGCTCCCGGCTTCCTTGAGGCCACCTTCGCCGTCCCCGTCGCGGACGATTGGCGCATCCGCCTCCAGCGGGACGTGGGCGAGCTCGAGGTCGTCGTCGAGGCGCGGCGCGACGATCCCGTCGTCAGCGTCACTTCGCTCGACCGCGAGCGCGTCGAGCGCACGCCCGGCACCTTCGAGGACCCCGTCCGCCTGGTCCAGGCGCTCCCCGGCGTGTCGATCACCCCCGAGTACTCGCCCAAGGCGGGGGACGTTTCGATCCGCGGCGCCGCCCCCGGCGAGAACCGCTTCCTGCTCGACGGGATCGACCTCCCCTACCTGTTCCACTTCAACGGCTACTCCTCCGTCTTCCACACGCGCATGCTGGACGAGCTCACGCTCTGGCCCAGCACCTACGGGGCGAATTGGGGCGGCGCGACCGGCGGCATCATCGAGACGAAGTCCCGCTGGGACCGCCCCGACGGCGTGCGCGGGTCCGTCAACCTCAACCTCGTGATGGGCGGCGCCGAGCTGCGCGTCCCCATCGGCGACAAGGTCGTGGTCCGCGCGAGCGGCCGGCGCTCGTACCTCGACGCGTTCTCGCGTGACGACGAACAGTACACCGTCTTCCCGCAGTTCTGGGACTACTTCGCCCGCGCCGAGTACACGCCCGCGGAGGGCCGCCGCTGGGGCGTCTTCGCCTTCGGCGCGGGAGACGCCTACACCCGCTACTCGGGCGAGCCCACCGAGCTCGTCGGCTGGGAGCAGGACACCAACCCCCTCCTCGACTACGACCAGCGCTACCATGTGGCCGGCGTCGTCCACCGCGAGCGCTTCGGCCGCACCGTGACGGACGGCGTCATCGCCTACGTCGACTCCTCCGTCAGCGGTACGCTCCCGACCGCCGCCGAGGCGACCTACGAGCGCTCCGTCCAGCTCCGGGAGGACCTCGTCAGCGCCCCGTGGGACGCCGTCTCCTTCGCCTACGGCGCCGAGGTCGAGGGCTCCGACACCCGCATCAGCGCGCAGACCGACCAGTCGTGGCCCGAGGTCGCGCGCGAGGCCTCGATGCTCGCCCGCGGCTTGAACGCGGACGTGCAGACCGCCCGCCTCACCGCCGGCGCCTACGTCGAGGGCCGCATCGAGCTCGGCCCGGTGCGCATCGTGCCCGGTCTGCGCGGCGGCTACGACACGCTCACCGGCGCCCCCACGGTCGACCCTCGGCTCCTCGCCCGGTGGACCATCGGCCCCGACACCCGCCTGCGCCTCGGCGTCGGCCAGTACTCGCAGTACCCGACCGTCGCGCAGCTCTCCCCCGAGATTGGGGACCCCACCGCCGGCCCCTCGCACGCCCAACAGGCCGCCATCGGTTTTGACCACGCCATCGCCGGCCGGTGGGAGGTCGGCGTGGACGGCTGGGCCAAGCGCATGGACGGCCTGGTCCTCACCGAGCTGGACGGCTCGCTCCGCGGCGGCGTCACCGGCGAGGCGTGGGGCGTCGAGCTCACCAGCCGCTACCGCATCCGCGACCGCTTCTTCGCCAGCGCCGGCTTCTCCTTCGGCCACGCCACGCGCGACGGCGAGACCTTCGACTACGACCAGCCCTGGGCCGGGAACATCGCCGCGAGCTGGACCTTCCACCCCACCTGGAACGTCGGCCTGCGCTACCGCGTCGCCGCCGGCCTGCCGTACACCCCGGTGGAGGACGGCCTCTACCTCGCCGCGTCCGACACCTACACGCCCGTGTACGGCGCGCGGAACTCGGCGCGCTACGCCGCCTATCAGAAGGTGGACCTCCACATCGAGAAGACCTTCCACACCCGCCTCGTCCAGGTGACGGCCTACGCCGAGCTGTGGTGGGTGCCGCCCGTCAGCAACGTGATGTACCTCGCCTACCGCTACGACTACGACGAGCGCGCGCCCGTGGCGGGGCCGGGGTTCATCCCGCTGGTTGGGATCCGGGCCGAGCGCTAAGGGGTCGAGCCGCGCCGGTCGGCCGCACGAGGCGCCCCCTGATCTCCCCGGTCCCCCGCCTGCTCCGCCGCGCCCGCGCCGCCCTCGTGGGCTGCGCCGCCGACTGCGGTCGCGACGATCCCGCGCCCCTCGGCCGCAGCGTCTCCTTCGCCGACGGCCAGGTCAGCCCCGACCAGGCCCGCATCGCGGACGCCCTCCCCGCCCTCCTCGGCCCCACCACCCGCATCCTCCACGTCGGCGTCGGCTGCAGCGACCTCGCCCTGCGCTTCGCCCCCCGCGTCGCCCGCATCGACGGCGTCACCATCATGCCCGACGAGCGCGACGTCGCCGAGGCCCTGGGCCTGCCAAACTACCGCGTCCTCACGATGGACAAGCACGCCCGCGCCTTCGCCGCCCTGCCCGGCCCCTACGACCTCCTCATCGACAACAACCCTGGCAGCTTCGCCTGCTGTGTCAAACACTTCGAGTACACGATGCGTCGCTACCGCGACCTGCTCGCCCCCGGCGGCCGCCTCCTCACCGAGGCGCGCGGGGCGGCGTGGCGCCAGGCCGGCGGCATCTCCTTGCGGTGGCGCCACTGGGCGGCCGAGGGCCGCAAGCTTGGGTTGACAGCGGAGCACGTGGACGGGACGGTGTGGGCGTTGCGCAAGGATCACGCATGAACCGGTGGCGTCCCCGTCGTCGAGGGCACCCGCGCCGAGGGTGCCGTCGCCGTCACCTGGGCGGGCCCCATCTCCGCGACGCCCCGAGCGGCGGCGTCCTCGCGACCCTGAACCACCGCGCCACCCTCCGCCTCCGCGCCCGCGGCCCCGCCGAGGCCGGCTGGCGTCCGGTCGAGGCCGTCACCGAGCGGGCGCTGGACGTGCCGCTCGTTGCGGAGGAGGGGGACACGTTGCGGGTGCGGGTGCCGAGTCGGTGGGATGGGTTGGAGGGGCGGGTGGTTTGTGGGAGGCGGGGGGGTGCGCCGAAGGGGTCGGGGGCTTTGATTGCGTGTTTGGAGTAGGGTTTAGGGCCGGGGGATCTGGGCGCCACCGGGCCGCGATGGGGGCGGGAGGAGCTGGGCGCCACCGGGCCCGCGGACGGTCCCGGTCGGTCCCCTTCGCGCTCGCGCTTTGCGCTCGGTCCGCCCGACCT
>CAJBVW010000304.1 GCA_903959175.1 uncultured Pseudomonadota bacterium | reverse complement strand
GGCGGCGATGGCGGCGGCGAGGTGGGGCGCGGCGACGGAGCCCCAGGCGGCGGTGGCACCGAGGCGGCGGCCCAGGGCGTACACTCCCGCGACCGTACGGTGGAGCATCACGACGTCGGGCGGGGGCACGATCTCGGTGTGGCGCGCGAGGGCCTCGGCGGGCCCCCCGAGCGTGCGCACGAGGGAGGGCGTGGCCTCGCTCACCTCGTAGACGCCGTCGCGCCAGGGGGCCACGGCGGCCTGGCAGAAGGTCCAGAGGGTGTCGGCGGCGTCGTCGTCGAGCGCGCCCTCCCACGCGCCGAAGGCCTGCACGCCGCGGAGGGCGCCGAGGCGGTCGCCGTCGAGCGAGCCGCGCACGATGCGGGCGTAGGCGCCGACGCTCGCGGCGCTGAAGCGCTTGACGCAGCCGAAGTCGAGGAGCCCGACGCGGCCGTCCGCCTCGAAGAGGAAGTTCCCTGGGTGCGGGTCCGCGTGGAGGAGGCGGTGGCGGAAGGTCTGCTCGAAGAAGAGCTCGCCGAGGGTGTGGGCGGCGCGGGCGCGGGCCTCCTTCGACGCGACGGCGACAAACACGTCTACCGGGCGGCCGGGGAGGTGGTCGAGCGTGAGGACGCGCGCGGAGGAGCGCTCGCGCACGACGCGGGGGATGCGCACGCGGGGGTCGTCGCCGTAGAGGGCCACGAAGGCGTCGATGTTCTCGGCCTCGCGGGCGTAGTCGAGCTCCTCGTGCAGGTGGGCGCGCAGCTCCTTGAGGATGGGCTCGAGCTGGAGCGCGGGGCGGCCGGCGGCGCGGAGGGCGGCGGGGAGCGCGCCGAGCATGGAGAGGTCGGCCTCGACGGCCTCCTCCACGCCGTCGTGGAGCACCTTGACGACGACGGGGCGGCCGTCGTGGAGGGTGGCGGCGTGGGCCTGCGCGAGGCTGGCGGTGCCGAGGGGCGAGGGGTCGAACGCGGCGAAGAGGGCGTCGAGCGGGGCGCCGAGCTGGGCCTCGACCGTGGCCCGGATCTGCTCGAAGGGGACGGGATCGCCCTGCGCGTGGAGGGCGCCGAGGGCGGTGCGGAGCTCGGGCGCGAGGTCGAGATGATCGGCTGCGATGGCGAGGGTTTGCCCCATCTTCATCGCGGCGCCACGCATGCGGCCGAGGGTCCGCGCGAGATCCTCCGCGCGCTGGCGGAGGCCCGGGTCCTCGCCCGTCCCGTCGGCGCTGCGCCGGGTCACGAGGGTGGCGCCCACGCGGCCGGCAAGGGCACCGAGCTGGGCGTAGCGCTGGAGGCGGCCGGTGATCGACATCGGGGTCCCGTTCAGTGTGTTCAATACGTCATGAACCCGAGCGCCGCCACGCGCCGGGGTGTAGTCGATCCCTCCGAACGTGGCGGTGTGCGCCCCCGCCCGGCGCGGCTACGTGGCCGCTTTCCGGATCCGCATGCCCGCTCCGCTCGGCTCCTACGAATCCTCTGCGGCGGACGCCGTGGGCGAGGTGATGGCGGCGTGGGGCTTCAAGCGGAACCACGGTCGCATCTGGGCGGTGCTCTACCTGCGGGACGTGGCGCTGTCCGCCTCGGACATCCGCGCGTTGCTCGGGCTCTCCAAGGGCGCGGCGTCGATGCTCCTGACCGACCTGCAGACCTGGAAGGTGGTCGTCCCCGGCTCGCGCGGCCCCGCGGGCGAGGGGTGCTGGGCGGCGGAGACCGATTTTCTCGGCATGATCGAGCGCGTGCTCGCGGCGCGCGAGGCCGACACCGTGCGCCGGGCGCGCGTGGCGCTCGAGGCGGCGATGGCGCAGACCCCCGAAGACGCTGACCCCGCCGTGCAGCTACGGCTCACGATGATGCTCGCGCTCGCGACGCTCACCGAGGAGACCCTCGGCACGCTCCTGCGCGAGCGGCGGGTGGACCTGAACCCGGTGGTGGAGCTGCTGCGGCTGGGGCGCTAGGAGGGGGTCAGACCCCATCATTTATCACCTGGAACGAGGCAACGCCGGTTTTCTGCGAGAGGGGTCTGGCCTCATCACTTGTCACCTGTGCCGGCCGCGCCCCCCCGCGCCCCCCCCGCGCCCCCGCACTCGTTACGTCTCGTCCGATGCCCGCGCTCCTCGTCGCCCTCCACCTCGCCGGGCCGGCTG
>CAJBVW010000303.1 GCA_903959175.1 uncultured Pseudomonadota bacterium | reverse complement strand
TGGGCGGAGAGCGCGGCGGCGAGGGCGATCCCGGCGGGGCCGGCGCCGAGCACGAGGGCGTCGAACATGGGGGGATCTATCTCGGGCGACCGACGTGGGGCGCGGTCCCCGACGCCCCGAGCGGCGTCGACCGCGCCCGGTGAGCCGCGTCGCCAGCGCCAAGGTGTTCCTCATCGCGGGGTTCGGCGCGGCCGCTGATCCGTTTTGACCGCCCGGCCGTACTTCAGCTACCATCGCCGTCCTCTCCCGCTCTTCCCCCTTCCGCCATGCCAAAGCCCGATCCCGGAGTCCCCGATGTTGCGTCTGCTCCCTGTCCTCGCCCTCGTCGCCTGCAGCGCCAATGACACTTGCGCGTTGCTTGGCGACTACACCGGGTCGTTTGAGGGCGATGCCTCGGGCGAGCTCACGATCGTCCTCTCCGAGTCCGCCGACGGCTCCGATCCGCTGGTGGACATCACGCTCTCTGGAGAGGGCTTCGATGCGGTCGGTCATGGCACCTTTCACTGCGACGACGGCGAGCTGATCGTGACCCTGCTGGACGATCAGGGCAACGAGCTCGGGAGCTTCACCGGATCGATGATCGACGAGAGCGGCACGTGGGAGCTGGGCAACGGCGAGTCGGGAACGTGGAACATCGCCCCGGATTAGGCCGAACAGCCGGCGCCGTGCTGCTCCTCGCCTCTCTGTCGGGCTGCGCGGTTGGCGGAGGGCGGTTGGCGGAGGGCGACGCGTAACGTGGGATGTCCGCCGGCAGGTGAGGACCACGGCCACGCCCCCGAGGAGCGTGATGCCGTAGAGCAAGCCCTCGGCATCGAGCACCACCCGCCGCTACTCCTCCGCGGGCGGGGCGACCGGCGGCGGCGGCGCGGGCACCGGAGCGGGCGGCTTCACGAACGGGGCGGCCCACCAGCCGTCCCCCTCTGCGGGGCCACTCACGACGGTTTCCCCGCGGCGCATCACGGCAGAGCGGCCGGCAAAACCGACGCCGTCCTCTTCTCCCCAGCGATCCGCCGCCACCAACGTGCCGTTCCAGCCGCGGAGCTGGTTGGCCCAGTACTTCTGGATGTCGGTGCCCTCGTCGACCCAGTTGGTCGGGAAGCACACGATGTCCGGCCGGGTGCGGCGGATGTGGGTGATGAAGCGGGGATCGTTGATGTCCATGCAGATCCCCACCGTGGCGGTGCCGTAGGGGGTGGTGAACTGCGGATAGGGCAGATCCCCGGGGCTGGCCCAGGTGTGATCGTCGATGTAGAGCAGGCGCTTGCGGTAGAGGGCCTCAAGCCGGCCCTCCGCGTTGATGACGAGCGCCGAGTTGAACAGGCGGCCCTCGTGATCCTCGACAAAGCCGACCACCAGGTGCGCCTTGTACTGCCGCGCGAGCGGGGCGAAGGTGCGGAAGGTGGGGCCGCGCGGCGGCTCCGACATCGGCCGGATCGCCTCGGGGTTGGGGAAGCGGTACCCGGTCGCGGCCATCTCCGGCAGCACGACCAGCTTTGCTCCCCCTTGCAGCGCCTGCGCCGTCAGGGTAGCGAGCGCCGCAAGGTTTGCGTTGCGGGCCCCGCGACGCGGTTTGTACTGGACGACAGCGTACATCGCCCCCGAGCTTAACCGATCTTCCGGTGGCGGCCCCGGGGGACGCGCGCTAATGCGCGCCGTTGACGCGCGCGACTTCCGACCGGAAAGGGCGGAACAGGCCAGTCCTGCGCCTTGAACGCACACTTCTGCCGCGCCGAGCCTCTTGGCCGCCGGCGGTCGTCTCTCCGTGCGCGCAGCCCTCGTCCGGCGCCCCCCCGTCGCGCGCCACGGCGCGGCGCCCGCTTCCGGCGCGGGACCGCCTTCGGCCCGACCGTTCGGGACGCCCCCGTCAGCCGAAGTAAGTGCGGAACGCGCTCACGACGCGCCAGCCGGCGTCAACCCCGAGCAGCACGCTCCAACGGTCGAAGGTCGTGCACGGGTGGGTGATGCCGAAGGCGACGCGGTCGCCGACGCGGAGGGGGCTGTCCGCGGGCACGACGAGGTGCGTGTGCTGGTCGTTGAGCGCACCGACCGTGGCGCCTGCGATCGCGGCGGGGAGGCCCTCGTGGGGGCGCGCCCAGCGGAGCGGCACGGGCAGGCCGGCGTCGATGCCGATGTCGCGCTTGCCGGCGGCGAGGATGACCCGGCCGGGCTCGGGGCGGGAGAGGACGGTGGCCCACACCTCGAGCGCGGGGACGAGGCCGCCGAGGGCGGCGAGCGCGGGATCCCGGGCGTGGAGGCGGTCGAGCGCGGCGGCGTAGATGCCGTGGTCCCCCGTGAGGTAGCACCCGCTGCGGAGGAGCGGGGTGAAGGCCGGGTTCAACAGGGCGAAGCGGCGCGCGACGAGGTCGGGGAAGCTGGTGCCGCCCGCGGTGAGGAGCGGGGAGACGCCCGGGGGGAAGAGCGCTTCGGCGGCGCAGCCCTCGGCGACGGCGCACACGAGGTCCAGGAAGGCCGCGACGCGGGCCTCGCGGGCCTCGGCGGTGGGCTCGGCGACGAGGCCCTCGTAGGCCTCGATGCCGCGCAGGGTGAGCGACGGGGCGGCGGCGACGGCGCGGGCGACGGCGAGGGCGTCGGCGTGGGTGCGGCAGCCGGCGCGGCCGCCGAGGTAGCCGACCTCGACCAGCGCGGGGACGGGGCGGCCCACGGTGGCCATCGCGGCGGCGAGGCGCGCGACGCCGTCGAGGCTGTCGACGAGGGGGACGATCTCGCCGGCGGGGTCGGAGCGGAGGGCGGCGGCGACCCACTCGAGCTCGGGCCCGGTGACGAGCTCGTTCGCGAGGAGGAGGCGGTGGAAGCCGGCGTCCCACGCGACCTTCGCCTGGTGGACGGTCGCGACGGTGAGGCCCCACGCGCCGTCCTGCACCTGGAGGGCGAAGAGCGCGGGGCTCATCGTGGTCTTGGCGTGCGGAGCGAGCAAGGCGCCGGTATTCGCGAGGAAGGAGCGCATCCACGCCCGGTTGTGCGCGAGGGCGTCCACCCGGAGCACGGCGACGGCGCCGGGGAGCGAGTCGTCGAGGAGGCTCCACCCCAGCCGGCCGATCGCGCCGACGGGGGTGAGCGGGAGCAGCGGCGGGAGGCCCTTGAACGAGCCGTCGACCAGCTCCGGCCTCACTCGGCGGCCACCATGCCCTGGAGGCGCGTCACGTCTTCCTTGCGGCCGCGGACCAGGAAGCGGACGCCGTCGTCCTCGTAGTCCTCCTTCACGACGCGCACGCGGGCGTGGATCTCGCCGACGAGAGCGCCGCGGGCCCACGGCACGAAGAGCTCGACCTCGGGCATGTCCCTCTCGAACCAGGACACGATCCAGTCGCGCATGCGGGACACGTCGGCGGGGTCGTGCGCGGAGAGGAGGAGGGCCTCGGGGTACTCCTCGACGAGGGCGGCCCGGGCGGCGTCGTCCACGCGGTCGATCTTGTTGAGCACGAGGCGCGAGGGGACCTCGTCGGCGCCGATCTCGGCGAGCACGGCGCGGGTGACCTCGTGCTGGGCGCGGAAGGTGGGGTCCGACGCGTCCACGATGTGGAGGAGGATGGAGGCCTCGAGCGCTTCGTCGAGGGTGCTGCGGAAGCTGGCGACGAGGTCGTGCGGGAGCTTCTTGATGAAGCCGACGGTGTCGGAGACGAGCACGCGCGGGACGGTCTCGGGCTGGAGGGCGCGGACGGTGGTGTCGAGCGTCGCGAAGAGCTTGTCCGCGACGTAGACCTCGCTGCCAGTGAGGGCGCGCATGAGCGAGCTCTTGCCGGCGTTGGTGTAGCCGACGAGGGCGACGCGGAGCTGGTCCGCGCGGCGGGCGCGGCGGGTGCCCTGCTCGCTCTCGATGGACGCGAGCTCGGCGCGGAGCTGGGCGATGCGGTCGCGGACCTTGCGGCGATCGAGCTCGAGGGAGCTCTCGCCGGCGCCCTTGCCGCCGATTCCGCCGCGTTGACGCTCCCCTCCCCCCGAGTCCCGCATGCGCGGCACGAGGTAGACGAGCCGGGCGATCTCGACCTGGAGGCGAGCCTCTCGGCTCTGGGCGTGGCGGTGGAAGATCTCGACGATGACGCCGGTGCGGTCGAGGACCGGGACGCCCGTGGCGAGCTCGAGGTTGCGGGCCTGGCTGGGGCTGATGTCGTGGTCGACCACGACGAGGTCGGCGCGTCGGGACGCGCGGGTGACCTCCTCCTCGGGGATCGGCTCGCCATCGTCGTCCTCGATGGGCTCCTCCTCCCCGTCGGGCAAGGGCTCGTCCTCGTCGGGGCCGTTCTCCTCCTCCCACTTCGCGCGCGCCTTGGTGACGACGCGGCGGGGGCCCTGCTCCACCACGCCGGAGCCGGCGGTCCATTCGGCGAGCTCGCGGAGCTTACCCTCGCCGAGGACGACGCTGGGTGCGAGGCCGTCGCGGCGCTGGCTCACCTCTCCCACGACCTGGTAGCCGAGGGTGTGGACGAGGCGGGCGAGCTCGGCGAGGGAGGCGGCGTGGTCGACGGGATCGACCCCGTGGAGCTGGACGCCGACGAGGACGGCGCGGTCGCGGGGGGGTGTCATGGCCGCCCACTTAGCCCGGTGCCCGGCGCGATACGGGATTCCATGTCCTTTCGCCTCCACGCCATCACCCAGACCGCCCCCGGCGCCGCCCCGACCCGCTGGGCGTGGCTGCTTCACGGCATCCTCGGCTCCGGCCAGAACCTGCGCAACGTCGCCCGGCGGCTCGTCGCGGCGGACCCCTCCTGGGGCTTCGTCCTGCCGGATCTCCGCAACCACGGGGACAGCGCCGGGGCCCCGCCCCCGCAGACCGTCGCGGCCTGCGCGGAGGACCTCTTCGCGCTCGCCGACGCCCTCGGCATCCACCCGACCACCGCCATCGGGCACTCCTTCGGGGGCAAGGTGGCGCTCGTGTGGGGCGCCGCGGCGGAGGCGCGCGGGGACGTGGTGGAACGCGTATGGGCGCTCGACGTGCCGCCCGGCCTTCCGGACCTCCCGTTGGCCCTACAGTCCGAGGTGGTGCGCGTCGTCTCCGCGCTCCGCACGATCCCGATGCCCCTCCCCCGTCGGGACGCGATCGTCGAGCGGCTGACGACGCTCGGCTTCGGTCCGATGCTCGCCCAGTGGATGACGACCAACCTCCGCGCCGCCCGCGAGGAGGAGGCGCCCGGCTTCTTCTGGAGGTTCGACCTCGACGGGATCGAGGCGATGCTCCAGGACTACGCCCGCACCGACGCGTGGCCGTGGCTCGCCTCCCCCCGGCGGCGCGCGCGGGTCGACGTCGTGAGGGCGGAGCGATCCGAGCGCTGGGTGGACGCCGAGTTAGAACGGTTCGCCCACGGCTACCCCGGCGTGCACCTGCACGTCCTCCCCGACAGCGGACACTGGGTCCACGTCGACAACCCGGACGGGCTGCATGGGCTGCTCATGGGCCAGGGGCTGGGAGCCAAATTCTGACCGCTCGGGCCGATGACGCTGTGGTAGAAACCGCTCCGCTCTCGTTGGAGCGTCATGCCTCGCATCGGAATCGTCGGCGCCGGACCCGGCGGGTCCGGCTACACCAGCACGCGCGAGTGGATGAAGGAGGCGGGGATGAGCACCCACCGCCTCAAGGACCCCCTCATGCACACGGTCGAGGGGAGGACGATCGACTTCAAGGACTACGTCCTCGGGGAGGGCGGCTTCATGCGGGACGAGGTGCCGGCGCTCTACGGCCCGCGGTGGAACGTGCCCTCGCTGATCTGGAGCGCAGTGACGCTCAACGTGTCCGAGCCCGTGCCCGGCTGGCAACACATGTGGGCCAACCTCGCCTCCCAGCTGGACGTGCGGCTGAACCACAGCATCACCAAGGTGCGGCGTGAGAACGGCGTCTACACGGTCGTCACCGACCGCGGCGTCCTCGAGTTCGACCACCTCGTGATCAGCAGCCCGCTGGACGAGGCCGCCGGCGCCGCGCACGGCATGGAGCTGCAACAGGGCCGGGACAACCTGTGGATCACCGGGGCGACCACCTCGCAGGAGTCGGCGGACAACATCGTCGATTTCAACGAGCGCCTCGCCGACCGCATGCTCATGGCGTTCGAGGGCCGCAACCCCTCCGACGCGCACGCGCTGTCCGAGGTGGCGTCCAAGTACCGCTGGCGCACGAGCGACAAGTAGCGGTGGGCCTCGCCGCGCTGGCGATCGGCCTCTACACGGCGACCGCGGTGCACGTGCTCGCGGTCGGCGGGCGGCTGCTCGGCGGCGAGGTGGAGGAGGTGGCCATCGGGACAGACCGTGCGTGGGCGATCCGGGTGGACGAGCCGCGGATCACGCTCGGGTTCGTGCCGGGCGGGTGGGTGCGCTTCCGCGGCGCGGGGGACGCGCGGGCGCCCGGCTACGAGCAGCTCGCGGCGTGGCGGCGGGCGCTCGCGCCGCTCTTCGGCCCGGCGGCGGTGCTCGTCGTCTCATCCATGATGCTCGGCCCCGCCGCGACGCTGTCCGCAGCTACGTCCGCGCCGGGCCAGCTCCTCGCGGCGCTGCACCCGTGGACCGCCGCGCCACCGGTCCTCGACGCCGCGTGGGCGCTGCTTGCGCTGCCCCTGCCCGCGCCCCTGAAGGACGGCCTCGGGATGGTCGGCGCCGTCGCGACCGTGGGGCTGTTCGTGGCGTGGGGGGTGGCGGTGTGGGGGTGGGTTTGACGCGGCGAACTGGGGCTCGTCCCGGACGAAGGGGGTGGACCCAACGATTGAGGTCAGGCGGACTCACAGCGCCCCCCTGACTGACAGGTCACTCGTGCGAGTCCGCCACGCGGACCCACAGCCCCCTCCTGACCGACAGGTCACCCGTGCGAGTCCGCCACGCGGACTCTAGCGATCCGGATGTGGTCGACAGCGCCCGCCTAGATCCGCCCCTCGTCGCAGATCGCCGTCGTCGCGTCGTCCCAATCGTGCAGGCCGCCCAGGATGAGGGTGACGCCGATCTCGCTGTCGGTGCCGAAGCCGCTGGGCATGTCGATGTTGCGCCACATGCCGAAGAAGTGGACCACGCCGTCGTCGTGGGGGAAGAAGACCTCGAGCTGGAGATCGACGTCGAAGACGAGCTCGGGCGGGTCGGTGACGGCGGGCACGGGCATGACGGTCGTGGAGAGGAGGTAGGGGCCGGCGGCGGCGGCGGCCTCGTCGGCGTCGGCATCGGCATCGGCGCCGGCGTCGTCCGGGACGAAGTGCACGCCGCCGAGGATGTCCGAGGTGTAGTCGCCGGTGAGCGGGATGTGGACGGAGTAGGTGCCGTCCCAGGTGAGCGCAGCGGTCTCCCGGGCGTCATACGCCGACTTGTCGGACGTGTACTCCCGCGCGTAGGCGGTGTAGTTGGTGGGGTACAGCTCGTCCTGGTTGGTCGCGAACAGGATGCGCTCCATCTCGTCCGGGGTGCAGCCGACGAGGCCCACGCTGAAGAGGCCGACGGCGACGCTCGGATCGACGTCGGGGGCGCCGGCGGCCGCGGCCTCGTCAGCGGACAGGTCGGAGAGCGTGCCCTCGGCGGGCGCGGCGGCGAGCGCGGCGACGTCGACGAGATCGCGCAGATCGCGCACGTCGACCCGCAGGGCCTCGGTGTCGGCGGCGGCGTAGTGACCCCAGAGGTCGTGGACAACGGCCTCGAAGTCGCGCGGGGCGGCGTCGGGCTGCTTGCAGGCGAGGAGGAGCCACAACATGGGGGGAACGTAGCACCGGGGCGGGCTCCCCGTGGTTCCGTCGACGCGCGGCGACTCTCCGTTCACGGCCGGGCTGGCCGGGCGCGTGAGGGAAGCGGGCACCGGAACGGCCACCCTCCTCGGTGTCACCGCGCGCACACAAACCACCGGTACGGGAGCGCGTGTCCCCAACATGACACGACGCGATCCCTGGCGAGCCCGCACCAGACCATCGGAGTTCTCGACCTGGGCGGCCCGGCGGCGCGGCGCCGCCGTCGCCCGCCTACGGGGTCGGCCTTCAGCCTCCGCTGGCGGGTCGCGTCGCTCGGAGCCCGGAGCGCACCGCCGAGCCGGCCGGCGGGGCCGGCCGCCCTCCGGTGGGCTGCCGCGGGTGCACGGTCAACGCGTCCGAGGCTGCGCGCCACACGCGCAAAGGGCAGGTGTGACACCTCCGCGCCCACCGCCCCCTCCCGCGCGCGGCAGGCCTGCGGAGGGCGGCCGCCGCTCGGGGCGGCCGGTCCCGGCGTCCGCGCCGGACCGAGCGGGGACCGCGAGCCCGCAGGAGGCCGACGGCGGGCGTCTTCGCCCGCCGGGCCGCCCAGATCTCGGATACCATGACGAGATGCTCGCCCTCCTGCTCGCCTGCGCCCCGACCACGCTCCCGCTCAACCCGGATCGTTCGGAGCGCCCTCCGCTCGGGGACACGGACACCGATGACACCGGCAGTGACGACACCGGAGAGCCCGAGGACACCGACACCGACACCGCGCTCGCCGCCGACGCCGCGTGGACCGTGCTCGTCTACATGGTGGGTGACAACGACCTCGAAGAATACGTCACGCACGACCTGAACGAGCTCGAGGCCGGCGGCCCCGGCGGCGCGGTGCGTGTGCTCGTGTTGGCCGACCGCGCCGAGGGCTACGATGACGCGGACGGCGACTGGACCGGCACGCGGCTCTACGAGGTGCTCGGGGACGAGAAGATCAACGAGGTGACCTCTCCCGTGCTGGCGGACTGGGGCGAGGCCGACATGGCCGACCCGGAGACATTGGCACGTTTCCTCGCGTACGCCGCCGAGGCCGCGCCCGCCGAACAGTACGCGTTGGTCCTCTGGAATCACGGATCGGGCTGGTACGCGGACGGACAGCCGCCCCCCGGCATCGGCTGGGACGAGAGCTCGGAGGACGACCTCTCCATCGCGGAGGGCGAGCTGACCGCCGGGCTGGAGGCGTTCACCGCCGCGCACGGCCCCTTTGATCTCGTGGCGTTCGACGCCTGTAACATGGCCTTCTTCGAGGTGGCGCACGCGCTCCGGGAGCACGCCCGCACGCTGGTCGCCGCGCAGACCTGGGTTGGCTACGACGGGCTGCAATACACCCCGGCGCTCGCGGCGCTCCAGGCCGCGCCCACGATGGACAGCGCGGCGCTCGGGGACCTCATGGCGCGCGACCCCGTGGAGATCTCGGGAGAGCTCACCTTCTCCGCCACGGACCTCGGCCAACTGGACGACGTGGCCGCGGCGCTCGACACGATGGCAGGCGTGGCCCTCGACACGCCGGCCTCCTGGGAGGCGATGGTGGCCGCGCACGCCGCCGCGCGCGGGGTCGAGCCCGGTGAGGGGGACGGCTGGCGTCGGGAGTACATGGATCTTCGGGACCTCGCCGCGCAGGCCGCCGCCGGGTCGGATCCCGCCCTGGCCGCCGCCGGCGCAGACCTCGTGAACGCCGTGAACGCCGCGATGATCGGCAACCACAAGGTGTCGGACTTCGCGTGGGCCGGCGGGATGAACATCTATGCGGACACGATGTTCGCCACCTTCTACAGCACGGCGGACGGCGCGACCTGGTCGCAGGCGACCCGCTGGGACGAGGTGTTGCTGCGCCTCGCGGTGGAGTCTGGGGACTGACGATGGACTAACGACGCAGGCGCTCGGCGCTCTGGCGCGCCGCGGGCTTCGGGAAGGCGCAGCGCTCCAGGGCCAGCCGCGCCGCGATAGAGGTCCCCTCCCCCCGAGGCCTCGTGCTGCTCGCCGCCCTCGCCGTCACCGCGGCCCCGACCGGTCTGGCGCTCGTCGTCGGCGCCCTGACGTTGTGGGGGATCAGCGTCGTTCGTCGTGACGCGAGCGTGGCGGATCCCGCCTGGGGCCCGGCGTTCCTGCTGATCGCCGCGGTGAGCGTCGCGGCCACGCCCGCGCCCGGGCCCCGCGCCTGGATCGCCCTGACCCTCGTGGGCCTCTGGGCCGCGCGGCTTGGGAGCCACCTGCTCCGGCGCAACCGCTCGCACGGGGAGGACCCCCGCTACGTCGCGATGCGCGCGCAGCACGGGGCGCGCTTCTGGTGGGTGAGCCTGTTCACGGTGTTCCTTCTCCAGGCCGCGCTCGCTTGGATTGTGTCGTTGCCGCTCCAAGCGGCCATCGTGAGCACTACTCCGCTTAGCATCCTCGACGGCGTAGGCGTGCTCGCGTGGATCGCGGGCTTCACCTGCGAGGCCGTGGCGGACGCCCAGCTCGCCCGCTTCCGCGCGGACCCAAACAGCCGCGGCACCGTGCTCGACACGGGCCTGTGGCGTTACAGCCGCCACCCCAACTACTTCGGGGACGCGCTGCTCTGGTGGGGCATCGGGCTGCTCGGGGCGGCCGCGGGCGCGTGGGCGGCGCTGGTGGGCCCGCTGCTGATGAACGTGCTCATCGTGCGGGTGAGCGGGGTGAGCCTGCTCGAGAAGGACATCGGGGACCGCCGGCCGGGCTATCGGGAGTATGTGCGGCGAACGTCGTCCTTTGTGCCGTGGTTCCCGAAGCCGTAGTAGCTACGGGCACGCGCCGGGGGTGATGGCCTGCGCGTCCTTGCAGCGGCCGGCGGCGACGAGGGCCGCGGTGAGGTCGTCCCGCGCGGGGTAGCCGACGGGGAGGAGCGCGCCGGCGCGCAGGGCGGCGTCGAGGTCGCGCACGCGGAGGGCGGCGCGGACGGCCACGGGGCCGACCTGCTCCATGTCGGGCGTGCGGGCGAGGGCGGCCTGGGCGAAGCGGTGGGCGAGGTCGTCGCGGCCGGCCTGCGAGGCGTCGATGCTGCCGTTGTAGTAGAGCTGCCAGGGCGCGGCGGCGTCGGTGCCGAGGCCCTCGAGCGCCTGGAGGGAGAGCGTAATGTCTCCCGCTTGCGACGCGGCGGCGGCGAGGAGGAGGAGCGGCTCCTGGCGGTGGTCGGCGGAGGCGAGCGCGAGGGAGGCCCGGGCGTCGAGGGCGGCGCCGGCGGCGTCTCCGGCCTGCAGCTTGCCGACGCCGGCGTTGTAGCGGACACGCCACGCGTTGACGTAGGTGCGGGCGTCGGACGGGGGGCTGCCAGGCGCGCCTTCGAGCGAGGCGAGCGCGCTGACGGCGAGGATCGACGGGGCGATCACCGGCGGGGCGTAGGCCTCGCGGGGCACCGTGCCCTGGGGCTCGGCCACGGCCGGGAGGGGCAAGAGCGCGACCACGGGGGCGGCCGACGTGGGGGCGCAGGCGAGGAGGGCGAGGAGGGCGAGGAGGGCGATCACGGCAGGCAGTCTACGGCCGCGCGGGGCCCGGGGACACCGAAAGCCGGTCACCAATGCGCGCGCGCCGCGACAAGCCGTGACACGGACGCGGGCCTTCGGTCGAGAGCGGCGCAAAGGGTGCCGCGTCCGCCGAGTCCTTCACGTCGGTCGCGGCAGGGCGCGCCCGGAGTCGGGCCTTCAGCGGCGCGCCCCCCGCGTCCGGCGCGCCGCAACGCGCGTCCGCGCCCCCGCCGCGCGGCGCGCGCAGATAGAAGGTCTCGGGCCGCGCGGCCCACCCCGCGCGCGTCCGGAGGCCCCGTGTACTTCTTGGCGCTCGCCGCCGCCCCGAAGGCGCCGGTGCCCGTGCGCGTGGAGGTGCTCGCGCCCGCGGACGCGGTGGACGCCGTCGAGGCCACCGGCACCGTCGAGGCGCTCGACACCGCCGAGCTCCGCCCCGAGGTCGCCGGGTTGGTGGCGTCGGTCCACTTCGAGGACGGCGACCGCGTGCGCCGCGGCCAGCCGCTCGTGCGCCTCCGCGACGTCGACGCGAAGGCCGCCCTCGGCGAGGCCCGCGCCCGCGCCACGCTCGCCGGGCTGGAGCGCGACCGCCGCGCCGGGCTCGTGAGCGGCGGCGACGTCTCGCAAGCCGAGCTCGATCGCGCCGCGGCCGAGGTGCTGCTCGCCGGCGCCGACGTCGCCCGCGCGGAGGAGGGCCTGCGCCGCACGGTGATCCTCGCCCCCTTCGACGGCGTCGTCGGCCGCCGGGACGTCGCGCCGGGCGAGCGCATCGACCCCACCCGCGCCATCACCCGCATCGAGGGCCTCGCCCGCCTCGTGGTCGAGGTCCCCCTCCCCGAGTCCGCCCT
Organism: uncultured Pseudomonadota bacterium; assembly: GCA_903959175.1. Lineage (GTDB taxonomy): Bacteria > Myxococcota_A > UBA796 > UBA796 > SXON01 > CAJBVW01. The sequence goes on along the minus strand of CAJBVW010000303.1, from coordinate 2,835 downwards.
CGCCCGCGTCGCCCTCGGCCAGGCCGCCACCGTGCGTGTGGACGCCCTCCCCGGCCGCACCTTCGCCGCGTCCGTCTCGTACATCGCCCCGCGCGTCCGCGCCGACACCCGCACGGTGGACGTGCGCGTGGCCCTCACCGACGGCGACCCCGCCCTCCGTCCCGGCCTGACCGGCGCGGTGAACATCGTGACGCGCATTCGTCCCAACGTGGTGCGTGTACCGACGCAAGCGGTCATCCGTTCGGCGGACGGCGCCGCCGTCTACGTCGTCGCGGACGGCAAGGCCGCGCTCCGCCCGATCGAGACGGGCGCGCGTTCGGAGGACCGCGTCGAGGCCGTCACGGGGCTCGTGGCGGGAGACGCCGTCGTGGTCGAGGGGATCGCGCGGCTCCGCCCGGGCGCGGCCGTCACCGTGGCGGAGGACGCGCCGACCGCCCCGGGGCCGAAGTGAGCGCGCCACCCGATCCGAGCGCCGACCGCCCGGCGTTGACCGACCTCTTCATCCAGCGCCCCGTGCTCGCGGCGGTCGTGTCGCTGCTGCTCGTACTGCTCGGGGGGCTCGGGTACGGCATGCTCGGCGTGCGGGAGACGCCCGACGTCGAGGCGCCCGTCGTGAGCGTCACCACGTCGTGGCCCGGCGCGGACCCCGCCATCGTCGAGACCGACGTGACCGAGGTGCTCGAGCGCGAGCTCAACGGCATCGAGGGCGTGCGCACCCTCTCCAGCACGAGCCAGGACGGCCGCTCGGACATCAACGTCGAGTTCGAGCTCGGCCGCGACATGGAGGCCGCCGCCAACGACGTGCGCGGCCGCGTCGGCAGCGCCCAGCGCCGTCTCCCGGACGACGCCGAGCCGCCCATCGTCCAGAAGTCGGACGCCTCCGGCCAGTCGGTGATGTTCATCCGCCTCGCGGGCGAAGGGCGCGATCTGCTCGAGCTCACCGAGGTCGCCGACACGATCGTGCGCGAGCGCATCGAGAACGTGCCCGGCGTCAGCGGGGTGGACCTCAACGGCGCCCGCGTGTGGGCCATGCGCGTCGAGCTCGACGCCGCCCGCCTCGCCGCCCGCCGCGTCGCCCTCTCCGACATCGAGGCCGCCCTCCGCGCCGGCAACGTCGACGTGCCCGCCGGCCGCCTCGAGGGCACCGCCACCCAGCTCACCCTCTCCGTCCAGAGCGGCCTCCGCACCCCCGAGGCCTTCGGCGCCCTCGTGCTCCGCGCCGGGGACGACGGCACCGTCTACCTCCGCGACGTCGCGACCATCCGCCTCGGCGCCGAGAACGAGCGCACCGCCGCGCGCACCGACGGCCTCCCCTCCATCTCCCTCTCGGTGAACCCACAGGCCAAGGCCAACGTGGTCGACGTGTCGGACGAGGTCCAGCGGCGCCTGAAGCGCATCGAGGCGGACCTCCCCGCCGGCATGGTGCTGGACGTCGTGTACGACCGCGCCGAATCCGTCCGCGCCTCCATCCGCGACGTCGAGCACACCCTCCTCGTCGCCTTCGCGCTCGTCGTCGTCGTCATCTTCCTGTTCCTCCGCGACCTCCGCAGCACCCTCGTCCCCGCCGTCGCCATCCCCGTCTCGCTCGTCGGCACCTTCCTCGTGCTCTGGATCGCGGGCTTCACCCTCAACGTCTTCACCCTCTTCGGCCTGGTGCTCGCGATCGGCCTCGTCGTCGATGACGCCATCGTGGTGCTCGAGAACATCGTGCGCCGCATCGAGGAGGGCGAGGACCCCGTCACCGCCGCGATCCTCGGCACACGCCAAATCGCCGGGGCCGTCGTCTCGACCACGCTCGCGCTCGTCGTCGTCTTCCTCCCCGTCGTGTTCACCGGCGGCGCCACCGGTCGGTTGTTTCTCGAATTCGGCACGACGGTCGCCGCGAGCGTCGCCCTGAGCATGGTCGTCGCGCTCACGCTCACGCCGATGTTGTGCGCGAAGCTCCTCCGCGCGCGCCCCCACCGCGCCGCCGCCCCCGTCCGGGCCAGCCTCGCCTCCCGCGCCTTCGACGCCAGCCTCGACCTCGTCATCCGCCGCCCGTGGCTCGTCCTCCCGCTCCTCGCCGGCGCGGTCGCCGTGGGCGCCTACGGCCTCGACGCCACCCCCCGCGAGTTCTTCCCGACGGAGGACCGCAACATGTTCACCATCCGCACGGAGGCGCCCGAGGGCACCACCTTCGAGTGGATGGACGCCCGCATGCGCGAGGTCGAGGCGCAGATCGCCCCGCTCGTCCCCGAGAAGACGATGTTGTTCGCCCGCGTCGCCACCGGCCGCGGGGGGGTCAACGCCGGCACCAACACCGGCATGATCATGCTCCCGCTCACCCCGCGCGAGGACCGCGCCCGCACCCAACAACAGATCGTGGACGCGCTGCGCGGCCCCCTCGGCGAGATCACCGCGTTCCGCGCGATCCCTCAGCAGCAGCCCACCGTCGGCCGCGGCGCCGCCTCCCCCTTCCAGTTTGTCCTCCAGAACCCCGACTTCGACACGCTCGCCGCCGCCCTCCCCGGCTTCGTCGCCGCGCTCTCCGACGTGGAGGGCCTCTCCTCCGTCAGCGCGGACCTGAAGCTCAACCGCCCCGAACTACGCCTCGTGGTGGACCGCGAGAAGGCCGCGGCGCTCGGCGTCCCCATCCGCGAGCTCGTCCGGACGGTGCAAGTGCTGACCGGCAGCAGCGAGGTCTCCACCTTCAAACGCGGCGTGCGCCAGTACAAGGTCATCGCGGAGCTGGCGCGGGGCGAGCGGGACGAGCCCGCGGACCTCGCGGGCATCCACCTGCGCACCCGGAGCGGCGCGATGGTGCCGCTCTCCAACTTCGTGCGGTGGGAGGAGCAG
>CAJBVW010000302.1 GCA_903959175.1 uncultured Pseudomonadota bacterium | reverse complement strand
TCCGTGCTCACCGCCACCGAGGCCAGCCTCGGCGCGGCGGACCCCACCGCGCCCCTCCAGGTCTACGCCCTCCGCGGCGGCCCGGGCGCGTGGCGTCGGGACCCGGCGCCGTTCGCGCACGCCTTCAGCAGCCTCCACGCCGTGTCCTGGGGCGATGACCTCGTGCTCGCCGGCCTCTCCAGCGCCCGCCCGCCCTCGTGGTTGGACGAGCGTTTTCCCAGGCTCGCCGTCGGCGCCCTCGTCACGCGGGACGGCGCCACCTGGGCCGCCCGCTCCTACGCGGTGGACGCCCCCGGCACGAGCCTCATCGACCCCGCGCTCGTCGCCGGGCCCGAGGGCATGGAGCTCTGGTTCGTGCAGGCCGAGGGCCTCGGAGACCCCGCCCAGGGCGGCCGCACCGTCGACATCGTGCGCACGCGGTGGAACGGCGCGCGCTTCGACCGCGCCGAGACCTGGGCCACGGCGCGGGGCCTCGTCGACCCCGCCCCCGTCTGGTTCGGCGGCGGCTGGCACGTCTTCGCGACCCGCGATCACGCCGCCGTGGTCGTGCTCGACGCCAAGGGCGGCTCCGCGCGCGAGGTGCTCGGCGGCGCGTCCGTCCCGTTCGCGCGCACCGAGGGCGACGAGGTCGTGCTCCTCGCGCAGCGGCCGACGGGCGGCGGCCGCATGGTGCCGATCGAGCTCCGCAGCCGCGACATGCGCCAGTGGTCCGCGCCGCGCACCGTCGTGGACGATCCCTCGCTGCAGACCTGCGCGTCTCCGGTCACCGGGCGCTTGGCGGGGGCGGAGCTGCTTTTTTGTGTGGATGAGCGGCGGTGAGGCGTTGGGGGCCGTGGGGGCCGTGGGCCGCTCGGGGAGGGACCGCGTGATCGGAGCCGCGTGATCGGAGCCGCGTGATCGGGGCCGCGAACCGCGCGAGGGGGCGTGACCCGAAGGGCGGAGACCGGCGCCCCGGCGCCTGCCGCGACCCCGGGGCGCGGGAGGTGCACGCGGAGCTCCGTTCGCGTGCCGGGCTCCGTCGGGCGGCCGCCGCCCGATAGCACCCGGCCGGCGAAGCCGGCGCGCCCTCAGACCGTCGCGCCTTCCCAGCCCCGCCACGGGCGCTCGGTCGCGTCGTCGGCCTCCTTGAAAGCCTTCTTCCACGCCGCGAAGGTCCCGCCGCCGTGGACGGCGCGCAGCGTGATGTGCCCGCCCGCGAGGCCCGCCGACGCGAGCTTGTGCTCCACCCACGCCCACCGCGCCGACGTCGGCCGCACCTCGGCCCGCGAGCCGCGCAGCCCCGCCGTGAGCCGCGCCAGCCGCGCCTCCACCACGGGGATCCCCGCGAATTGGGCGCCGTCGAGCGGCGTGTTCCGCTTCGGCACGAACGGCGCGATGCCGAGCGCCGTCGGGTGGATCGCGGCGAGCTGCCGCGTGAACGTGATGAGCTCCTCGATGTCGGCGTCCTGCTCGTCGGGCACGCCCACCATCATATAGACCTTCAACGTGCGGTACTTGTGCTCGCGCGCGGCCTCGGCGCACGCGAGGAGGTGCGCCTCCGTCGTGCCCTTCATGATCGTGCGCCGCAGCCGTTGCGACGCGGCGTCGCTGGCGACGGTGAGCGTCTGGTAGCCGCCGGCGCGCAGCAGGCGCGGGATGTCGGGCTTGAGCGCGACGCGGTCGGCGCGCAACGAGGAGATGCCGATGCCTTTGCCCGCGGCGACGAGGGACTCGAGGAGGCCGACGAGCTGCGGGTGATCGGAGATCGCCGCGCCGACGAGGCCCACGCGCGGGGTGTCCTCGGGGACGAGCGAGAGGAGTTTCTCCGGCGTCACGAGGCGCATGCCGCCGTTCGTGCTGCGCCGCATCACGCAGAAGGTGCACGCGCGGTGGCAGCCGCGCTCGCCTTCCATGAGGAACATGTCGTGCAGTTCGGCATCGGGTGACCGGATGCGCGAACGCGCGGGCAGGTGCGTGTCGTCCGCGCGGCCGACCGGGGGCAGGTGCTCGCCCATCGCCTCGGGGAGCCAGCCGCCGGGGAGGTCCGCGATGTGGTCGAGCCGGCCCGTCTCGAAGAAGCCCTCCACCGCGGGGACCACGGTGTCGTCGGCCTCGCCGAGGAGCACGGCGTCCGCGAAGGGGCCGATGGGGAGGGGGTTCGAGAAGGTGAGCGGGCCGCCGATGAGGATCTTCGGGTGCCCGGGGGTGCGATCGGCGCGCAGCGGCGGGATGCCGGCGAGCTCCAACACCTCGACGAGGCCCGCGAGCTCGAGCTCGTAGGCCACGCTGAACGCCAGAAGGGGGAACTGCCCGAGCGCCGTGTGGGTCTCCATCGAGACGGGCTTCAGCTTCGAGGTGCGCCAGGCCTCCGCATCGTCAGGCAGGAAGACACGTTCGACCGAAAATCCGGCGTCCGCCAGCAGCCCGGCGATCCACTGGAAGCCCAACGACGACATCCCCGCGCGGTACGGCGAGGGGTACACCATCGCGACGCGCGCGGGACCCTGCCGGTAGAACGGCGTACCCTTCTCGGCGGCGAGGCGCGTGCGCAGGGCTTCCTTGAGGTTCCAGGCGTTCGACACGGACCCCGCTTAGCACGGGCGAGGCCCGCGATGTGCCCCCGCGTGGGTGCGGGGGGGCGCGGCTACCGTGCGGAGGGGATGGTGTTTTCGCGCGCGACCCGGCGCGAACGCACGGTCGGCCTCCTGCGGGCGCGGCCTTCGGCCT
>CAJBVW010000301.1 GCA_903959175.1 uncultured Pseudomonadota bacterium | reverse complement strand
TTCAGACGTGTGCTCTTCCGATCTCGGACGTCGGCGTGGCTCCCGTCGCGCCCGCCCCGTCGGAGCCGGCCCCCGTCGCCGTCGAGCCCGTCGTCGCGGACGCCGCGCCCGTGACCGCCGCGGCCGTCGCCGCGCCCGCTGTGGCCTCGCCGGACGCCACCCTCGCGCGCCTCACCGGCACCTGGGAGGGCACCTGGGCGGGCCGCCCCTTCACCGTCGCCATCGAGCGGGCGGGCGGCCCGCGTGTCACCGCCAAGCTCGACGTGCTCGTCGGCACGTCCTACCGCTCGTTCCGCCTCGCGGGCACGCTCGACGCCGCCACCGGCCGCATCACCGCCGCCGAGGACGCCACGCCGGGCTGGTGGTTGGACGGCAAGTTGGACGGCGACCGCCTCGCGGGCTCCATCCGGCACCCCGACCAGAAGAAGGCGAGCAGCTACACGGCCAAGCGGCGGTAGGGCGGCGCCCCTACGGCACGAGCAGGCGCACGCGGGGCCCGGCCTGGACCGTCAGCGTCTGGACGCCGGTGTGGAAGTCACCGTCGATCATGTACGGGATCGGCGCGTTCCCGCGCATCACGATCCGCGTGGTGAGCGCGCTGCGGATGCCGGCGGCGGTGGTCGGGCGGGCGAGCCAGATGTTGCCGAGCTGCCCGATGAGCGCGAGCGGGGAGCACGCGAAGCCGACGGCGTGGAGCTGGCCGGGGTGGTGGGGGGCGAGGTGGAAGGGGCGGAAGCCGAGGCCGATGTCGTCCACCGTGCCGGCGCCGACGCAGAGGTAGGACGCGGGCGCCCACGCGCCGCCGTCGACCTGGACCTCCAGCTCGATCGGGCGCATCAGCCGCCGGAAGAGCGCGCCGCCGACCATCGCGGAGCTGATCGCCCGCGCCAGGATCCACGCCGCCTTCGTGGGGGAGGGCTCGGTGCCCTCGTAGTAGGCCTCGAGGAAGTTGGAGATGAGGCCGTTCCCGAACAGGAAGCCGTACTGGGGCGTGGGACCGGGCACGCAGAGGAGGTTGCGCTCGACCCAGCCGAGGGGCTCGCCGGAGTGGTAGCGGGCCACGAGCGCGCCGAGGAGGGACGCGGGCGTGCCCTTCACGCCGATGCCGCTGGCGACGGTGTTCATCGTGCCGCCGCGCAGCAACGCGACCGGGGGCAGCGGCTGGTCGCCGTAGGCCTCCACGAACGCGGTGAGCACGACGTGCGCGGTGCCGTCGCCGCCGTTGATCGCGAGCACGTCGATGCCGTGGTCGCGGAAGCGCCGCGCGGTGGTCACGAGCTCCTCGCGGTCCTTCGGCTGCGCGAGCTGCCCGCGCTCGCCGAGGAGGTACGCGAGCTGGCCGGCGATGCCGGGATCCCGCCGGTTCTGGCGGGATCGGGGGTTGGTCACGACCGCGATGCCGGGCAAGCGGGCTCCTGGGGCGGGAGGGGGCCGCCGGTACCGTAACGCCCGTCCGCCCGTTATTCGGCCGCCGTGCGTTTCCCCCTCATCGCCATCACCTGCGATCGCCGCGACGCCGGGCCGGCCCCCGCCGTCATCCCCGGCGCCCGGGTCCGCCCCCCGCGCGCCCAGGTCTACGTCAACGAGCTCCTCGTCGCCCGCGTGCGCGCGGCGGGCGGCGTCCCCGTGCTGCTGCCCCCCGGCGGCGCCGAGGACGTCGACGCGATCCTCGGCTTCGCCGCCGGCGTGATCGTCACCGGCGGCGCGATGGACATCCACCCCCGCCACTACGGCCAGGACGTCGTCGCCCGCCTCGACCGCGTGGAGGAGGCCCGCACCGCCCTCGAGCTGCCCCTCGCGCGCGCCTGCGCCGCCCGTGGCGTGCCCCTGCTCGGCATCTGCGGCGGCATGCAGGCCCTCGCCGTGGCCCTCGGCGGCACCCTCGTCCAGGACATCGGCACCCAGGTGCCCGGGGCCCTCCAGCACGAGCAGCCGACCGACCCCGCCACCCCCTGGCACCCCATCGAGGCGACCGGCCCCTGGGCCGCGCTGGTGGGCCCCGGCGTCAACTCGACCCACCACCAGGCCGTGTCCGACCCCGGCCCCCTCGACGTGTTCGCCCGCGCGCCCGACGGCGTCGTCGAGGCCGTCTCCTTGCCCGGCCATCCCTTCTGTTTGGGCGTGCAGTGGCACCCCGAGCTCCTCGACGGACGGCTCTTCGCCGCCCTGGTGTCCTCATGCGGATGATCCTCTCCCTCCTCCTTGCCTGCGCCGCCACCCGCCCCGTCGTCGCGCTCGCGAACGACCCCGCCGGGGGCGCCACCGCCGGAGCCGTCGTCGCCGCCGTCCCCGTCTCCCCCGACCTCGAGGCCGGGGTCACCGCCCTCAAGGCCAAGCGCGCGGACGAGGCCGTCGCCGCCTTCACCCGGTGCCTCGCCGCCACGCCCGAGCTGTTGGAGTGTCGCTGGCAGCTCGGGTGGGCGTATTGGATCACGAACGATTGGGAGGGCGTCGTGCGCGAGTGGGACGCCCTCGCCCGCGTCGCCCCCACCTACGAGAGCGTCGCCACCCAGCTCCCCGCGGCCCGCGGCCAGCTCGAGGTGCGCCGCCTCGCCAGCGCCGCGCGGTCCTCCGCCGCGAAGTCCTACGCCTCCACCGCCCCCGCCGGCGCCACCGTGCGCCTGCGCGCCGTGGGTGACCTGATGATCGGCACCGCGTTCCCGGCGGGCGCCCTCCCCCCCAACGGCGGCGCCGACGCCTTCACCGCCGTCAAGCCGCTGCTCGCCGACGCCGACTTCACCTTCGGCAACATGGAGGGCCCCCTCTGCGACCTCGAGGCCCCCTCGCAGAAGTGCAAGCCCGACGCCGCGCCCGGCAGCTGCTACGCCTTCCGCACGCCGACCTCCTACATGCGTTGGTTCGACGAGGCCGGCTTCGACGTCGTCAGCACCGCCAACAACCACGCCATCGACTTCGGCGAGGTGTGTCGTTCCCAGACCGAGGCCGCGTTGGACAAGGCCGGCATCCTCTACTCGGGGCGCCCCGGCACCGTGGCACGTTGGGAGACCAACGGCCTGAAGATCGCGCTCATCGGCTTCCACACCAGCAATTCGGGCCACCTCCTCAACGACACCGCCACCGCCGTCGCGCTGGTCAAGGGCCTCACGGCCGAGGCCGACGTCGTCATCGTCAGCTTCCACGGCGGCGCCGAGGGCAGCAAGGCCATCCACGTACCCGCTGGCTCCGAGACCTTCTACGGCGAAGATCGCGGCGATCTGCGTGTCTTCACCCACGCCGTCGTCGACGCCGGCGCCGACCTCGTCCTCGGCCACGGCCCCCACGTGCTGCGCGCGATGGAGCTCTACAAGGGCCGCCTCATCGCGTACTCCCTGGGCAACTTCGCCACCTACGGCCGGTTCAACCTCTCCGGCAACCAGGGCATCGGCGCCGTCCTCGAGGTCCAGCTCGCGCGGGACGGCGCCATCACCGCCGGGCGCATCCTCGGCACGCGCCAGGAGGGCCAGGGCATCCCCGTCCCCGACCCCCTCAACGCCGCCGCGGACCTCATCCGCGTGCTCGGCCAGGAGGACTTCCCCGGCACCGCCGTGCCCATCGCGCAGGACGGGACCCTCGGCGTCGCGGGGAAGTAGCCGTCTGACTTAGTCTTCTACCTCGCCCTCGCCGCCGATCGAGACGACGTACGCGACCACGTCCGCGATCTCCTGGTCGTCGAGGGTGCCCTCGTACGCGGGCATTTCGCCTTCGCCGTTGCGCACGATCTCCTCGATCTCGCCGGCGCCTTCGGACTCGGCGGTGAGGTCGGGGCCGGAGCCGCCGGTGCCGCCCACGGCGTGGCAGGAGGCGCAGTTGGCGTTGAAGACGTCTTCGCCGGCGAGGGCGTCGCCGGTGGCGGTGTCGTCGGTGCCGCCGGAGCAGCCGGCGAGGAGGGTGAGGGCGAGGATCGAACGGAACATGTGGGCGTCTCCATGGGGTCGCCGACGGTGGCGACGGGTCAAGCGTACACGGCTCGGGCGGTTCGGCGCGCGTGGGAAGCGCATCCTCATCTGGTCCTAATGATGGGTTCAGGGGTGGGCCACCGCCGCGGAGTAGGTGTTCAAATCGGCGAAGCTCCGGGCGCCCCGCCCCGCGGTCGGCGATCGGCCTTCGCGCGCGATAGGGGCACCCCATGCGGTGCGCACCGACGACCCCCACGCTCCTCCTCGCCACGGCGCTCGGCGTGGCACTCACCACGGCGGCGTGGGCGCGCGAGGCGTCGGTGTGGGACGGGATGGCCGAGGGCGCCGCGCTCAAGGTCGGTACCGCCGCGCGCCAGCTCGGGCGCACCGCCGAGGCGATCGCCGGCGAGGGGCGGATCGGGCGGTTGTCGGTGTTGCGTTCGGATGCGGACGAGCTGGTACGCCGCGCCGACGCGCTCGCCCGCATGGCGCGCGAGCCGCTCCCGGACGACGCGGAGTAGGCGCCCCGTATGCCCGCTGGCCCCGCGCTCCTCGCCAACCTCGCCGCCACGTCCGCCCTGGTCGGGCTCATCTGGGTCGTGGAGGTCGCGGTGTACCCCCTCTACGCGCGCGTCGGCCCCGAGAGCTTCGTCGGCTACCACGCGGCCTGGAGCGGCGCGATCACGCTGGTGGTGGGCCCGCTGATGCTCGCGGAGGTGGCCGCTGGCGCGTGGCTCTTCACCGAGCGGCCGAAGCTGGCGCTCGTGGCGGCGGTCCCGGTGGCGGTGGCCTGGGCCGCGACGGCCTTCTGGGCCGTGCCGATGCACGCGAAGCTCGACGCGGGCTTCGTCGTGACCGCATGGAACTCGCTGTTGTGGGCGAACCACGTGCGCACGGCGGCGTGGACGGCCCGCGGGGCGCTGCTCGCGTGGGCGGCGCTGAAGGCGTGAAGCGGGTGACGGGGGCGACGGGCGGCAAGGGCGGAAACGGCGGCGCGCGGCCGGAGAAGCCGTGCGTCGCGTGTGGGCGGCCGTTCGCGTGGCGGAAGAAGTGGGAGCGGGACTGGGAGAACGTGCGCTACTGCTCGGAGCGGTGCCGGCGCGAGGGCCCGGCGCCCGCAGGGCGGTAGCCGGCGCCCCCTCGCACGGGGCCTACCCGCCCGCCAACGCCGCCAGCCGGTCCGGCCCGGTGGGCGCCTCCGCCTGCCACGGCACCAAGGCCACGGGCGCGCCGGTGGCGACGACCTCCGCGAGGTAGGGGGCCTCGTGGGCCCGCCGCGCGCGGAGGATCGGGTCCCTGAGGGCGAGCGGGGTGAGGCTCGCGTTGACCACCCACGCGAAGGGGTGGATGCCGGCGCGCGCGAGGTCGCGGCCGAGGGCGGCGGCCTCGTGGACGGGGGTGGCCTCGGGGAGGGTCACGAGGAGGACGCGGGTGAACGCGGGGTCCCGCAGGCGAGGGAGGAGCGACCGGACGAAGTCGGGGGTGGCCGACGGGACGCGGGAGACCTCGCGGTGGTAGGCCTCGCTCGCGTCGAGCAGGAGGAGGGTGTGGCCGGTGGGCGCGGTGTCGAGCACCACGAAGCCGCCGGCGGCCTCCGCGACGGTGCGCGCGAAGGCCCGGAAGACGGCGATCTCCTCGGTGCAGGGCGAGCGGAGGTCCTCCTCGAGGAGGGCGCGGCCGCGCGCGTCTAGGCCGGCGCCGGCGGTGGCGAGGACCTCGGCGGTGTAGGCGGCGGTCTCGGCGGCGGGGTCGATGCGGCTCACGGTGAGTCCGGGGACCGCGAGGGCGACGGTGTCCGCGAGGTGGGCGGCGGGGTCGGTCGTGGAGAGGTGCACGCGGTGGCCGCGGCGGGCGAGCGCGACGGCGACGGCGGCGGCCACGGTGGTCTTGCCGACGCCGCCCTTGCCCATGGTCATCACGAGGCCGTGGCCGGGCGCGGCGAGGGTGGCGACGAGGGCGGCGAGGGTGCCGGTGGCGGGCGGGTCCATGGCGGGGGGGAGCGCGGGATCGGTAACGACGCCCGCGAGCAGCCCCTCCACGCCGGCCGCGCCCATGGGGGCGACGGCGAGCAGGGGGAGGTCCACGCGCGGGAGCGCCGCGAGGCCGGGCGGGAGGGCGGCGAGGGCGGCGGCGCCGCGGGCCTCCATGGCGGTTGCGAGTGGATCGTCAGTGACGACGGAACGGAAGACGCCGTTCACGACGAGGACGGGGCGGGAGACGCCGAGGTGGTCGAGCTCGGCGCGGGTGCGCTCGGCCTCGCGGAGGGCGGAGGTCTCGGGGCGGGCGACGAGGACGAGGGTGGTCTGCGCGGGGTCGGTGAGGGCGGCGACCGTCGCGGCGTAGAGGTGGCGCTGCCCCTCGAGGCCCGCGAGGGGGCCGAGGCAGGAGGCGCCGCCGGTGCTCGTCTCGAGAAAATCGCTCCACGCGGCCGGGAGCGCGAGGAGGCGGAGCGTGTGGCCCGTGGGCGCGGTGTCGAAGACGACGTGGTCGTAGGCGGCGGTGGCGGCGGGGTCGCCGAGGAGCTGGGAGAAGGCGTCGAAGGCGGCGATCTCGACGGTGCACGCGCCGGAGAGCTGCTCCTCCATGCTGGTGATCGCGGCGGCGGGGAGGAGGCCCCGGTAGGGGCCCACGGCGCGCTCGCGCCACGCGGCGGCGGCGGCGACGGGATCGAGGTTGGCGGCCGCGAGCCCGGGCACGCCCGGCACGGGGCGGGGCTCCGGCGCGAGGGAGACGCCCAGCACCTCGTCGAGGTTGGACGCGGGGTCCGTGCTGACGAGGAGGACGCGGCGGCCGGCGCGCGCGAGGCGGACGGCGGTGGCGCAGGCCACGGAGGTCTTGCCGACGCCGCCCTTGCCGGTGAAGAACAGGACGCGCGTGGGCGCGTCGGTCAGCAGCACGAGGAGCCGTCCGGGTTCGGCACGCACACCGGCCCGTCCGCCGTGAGGCGAATGCGCGGCTTGGCGACAGTGCGCTTCGCGAGCTGGTCCCGCGTGGGGTAGGCGCCCATCGAGAGCACCCGCCCGTCCACCAGGACGAGGGGGAGGCACTCGACGCCGTTCTCCTCGATGGCCTTCTTCACCACCTCGCTCGCGACGAACGCGGCGGGCTCGTGGGCGAGGTTGTGACGGTGGACCTCCACGCCCTGCTCGGCGAGCCAGGCGAGATCGGCGGCGAAGCGGGGGAGGACGGGGTCGACCTCGACGCCGCACACCCCGGTGGAACAACACATGGCGGGATCGAAGACCTCGAGACGAGACATCGGCGCTCCTTGCATCACATCAGTGTTCACGCATATGCTTATCCCGTGATGCCCCTCCCCACCCTGCCCGCTGCCCCCGACCACGTTCGCCCGACCACCAGCCTGCTCAAAGCCCTGGCGGACGACAACCGCCTGCGCATCGTCGCCCTGCTCGCCCGCGGTGAGCTCTGCGTGTGCCACATCGCCGAGGCCCTGTCGCTCTCGCAACCGAACGTGTCGCAGCACCTCAACGTGCTCAAGAACGCCGGCGTGGTCGACTACGAGCGGCGCGGGAGCTGGATGTACCACCGCCTCGCCGCCGAGCCGGACCCCGGCCGCGCGCGCATCCTGGCGGCGGTGCTCGAGGGCGTGGCGGACCTCGCCCCGGCCGACACCGAGCGGCTCGTGGCGGCCAAGGCGAGCGTCCCGTGCGAGTGACGCTCGCGCGCCGGCTCGTCGCGGAGGGCATCGGGACCGCGCTCCTGCTCGCGGTCGTGGTCGGCTCGGGGATCATGGCGGAGCGGCTGTGCGAGGGGAACGTCGGGCTCGCGCTCCTGTGCAACGCCGTCGCGACCGGCGGCGGGCTCGTCGCGTTGATCCTCATGTTCGGGCCGGTGTCGGGCGCGCACTTCAACCCGGTGGTCACCCTCGCCGAGGCCGCGCTCGGCGCCCTTTCCCGTCGGGACGCAGCCGCGTACGTGCTCGTCCAGGCGCTCGGCGCCGTGTTCGGCGTGGCCCTGGCGGACGTGATGTTCGACCTCCCCGCGTTCACCGCCTCCGCCCACGTCCGCGCGGGGCCGGCCCTGTGGCTCTCCGAGTTCGTCGCGACCTTCGGCCTGTTGGCCACCATCTTCGGCGTCTCCCGCCGCACCCCCGCCGCCACGCCCTACGCCGTCGCCGCCTGGATCGTGGCGGCGTACTGGTTCACGCCGTCGACCTCCTTCGCGAACCCCGCCGTCACCGTCGCGCGCGCCCTCACCGACACCTTCGCCGGCATCCGTCCGGCCGACGTGCCGGCGTTCGTCCTGGCCCAATGCGCCGGCGCCGCCGCCGCTACCCTCCTGTTCGCGTGGCTCGTCCCCGCCTCCTCCTCCCTCCCCGCCGCCCGGAGCGCATCGTGACCCGCGTGATCTTCGCCTGCGTCCACAACGCCGGCCGCTCGCAGATGGCCGCCGCCTTCTTCAACGACCTCGCCGACCCGGCCCGCGCGCACGGCGTCTCCGCCGGCACCGATCCCGGCCCGCGCGTCCACCCCGAGGTGCTCGTCACCATGGGCGAGATCGGGATCGACCTCTCGCGCGCCGAGCCCCAACGCCTCACGACGAAGCTCGCGGAGGGCGCCGGCTGGCTCATCACGATGGGCTGCGGCGAGGCGTGCCCGGTGGTGCCCGGCGTGCGGCGCGCCGACTGGCCCTTGGAGGACCCGAAGGGCAAGCCGGTCGAGCGCGTGCGCGAGATCCGGGACGACGTGCGCGCGCGGGTCGCCGCCTTCGTGGCGGAGCAGGGCTGGGCACGCTGAAGAACGGGCCGCTCCCTACACGGATCGGGTCGCCATCTTGTCGTACACGGCGAGGAGCATCGCGATCTTGAGCGGCTTCGTGAGGTAGTCGGCGAAGCCCGCGGCCTGCGCGGCGGCGACCTGCGAGGGCATCGCGTCCGCCGAGAGGGCCACGCACGGGATGTTGGCGGTGAGCGGATCGTCGGCGAGGCTGCGGCGGAGGGCGAGCCCGGTCATGTCGCCGAGGTTCATGTCGATGAGCAGCAGGTCCGGCACGTTGGCGCGGGCGAAGGCGAGGGCGCTCGTGCCGTCGGTCGCGATCTCGATGTGCACGCCGGGGCGGGCCGCGCTCATCTCGCGGACGAGGATGGCGTTGACCGCGTTGTCCTCGGCGTAGAGCACGCGCAGGACGGACGCCGCGGGCTGCACGCTGTCGTGGTCCTCGCCGACGGTCTCGCCCGGCCAGATGGGGCCGGCGGGGGCGTCCACGCGTGGGAGGCGCACGCGGAAGGTGGAGCCGAGGCCCTGACGCGAGTCGGCGGTGAGCTCGCCGCCCATGCGGGCGAGGAGGCCGCGGGTGATCGTGAGGCCGATGCCGGTGCCCTCGACGGGGCCCGACTCCGCGCCGAGGCGGTTGAAGGGCTGGGCGAGCTGCGAGAGCTGCTCCGGGCTCATGCCCCAGCCGCTGTCGGCGACCGTGAGGACGACCTCTTCCGCGCCCTCGGCCGAGGTCTCGACGGTCGCCGCGAGCTTCACCCACCCGCCATGGCGGTTGAACTTGATGGCGTTGGACAGCAAATTCAGCATCACCTGCTGCAACCGCATCCGGTCGGCCCGGACGCCCAGATCGGCGCCGATGGGGCCGAGGTGCACCAGGACGCCGTGCTTGCTGGAGATCGACTCCATCGCGCCGACCGCCGCGCGCACCGCCCCGCTCACGCTCACCGGCTCGAGGCGGAGCGTGAGCTCGTCGGCCTCGATGCGGCCGAGGTCGAGCAGGTCGTTGATGAGGGCGAGGAGGTGGTCGGAGGCGTGCTGGATCTGGCCGAGCTGCTCCCGCTGGGTGGGCGAGAGGCGGCGGTGGGGATCGCCGGCCAGGAGCTGGGAGAAGCCGATCACCGCGTTGAGCGGGGTGCGCAGCTCGTGGCTCATGCGCGACATGAACACGGTCTTGGCGTGGTTGGCGGCGTCGGCGCGGTCGCGCTCGGCGCGGAGCGCGTCGCCCTCGATGCGCTCGGACACGTCGATGAGGGTGCCCGTGACGCGGAGGGGGAAGTCCTCGACGGGGCGGCGCTCCGCGATGCGCGCGCGCACCTCCATCCAGCGCCACCGTCCGTCCTTGTGGCGGATCCGGAGCACGCGCGCCGGGGAGGCGTGCCCGCCCTCCATGTCGGGCCACGCGTTGTCGCCGAGGACGGAGATGTCGTCGGGATGCACGAGCGCATGGATGTCGGCGAGCGACCGGGGCTCCTCTCCGGGCGTGTAGCCGAGCGTCGCGCTCGCGACGGGGCTGATCACGACGCTTCCGGTGGCGAGGTCGGCGTCCCAGGTCCCGACGCCGCCGCTGAGCACGGCCATCTCGAGGCGAACCTGCTCGACACGACGCTTCTCCTCCTCGATGCGGCGCTCCGTCACGTCGGTGGCGTAGCCGTGCCAGAGCACCGTGCCGTTCTCCCGGGCGGTGGGCGCGGAGTGGACCGACACCCACCGCATCGGCGCGCCCGGCACCAGCAGCCGGAGCTCGCAGGCGAACGTTGACATCTCCTGGTGGGAGACCCGCATCCGCTCGCGCATCTCGGGGAGGTCGTCGGGGTGGACGTTGGCGAAGGCGAGCTCGGCCGACCGCGCCAGCTCCTCGTGCGGGACCCCGAACAGCACCGGCATCGACGGCGAGCTCCAGGGGAAGCGCAGGTGGCCGTCCGCGGTGCGCTCGAAGGTGTAGAGCGCGCCCGGCACCATCTCCGACAGGCCGAGGAGGAGGTCCTTGCTCTGCTCCAACGCCCGCTGTTGGGCGAGACGCTTGGTCACGTCGCGGAAGAAGGTGTGCGCCACGAGCTCCCCCGAGGGGAGCCGGTACATGGCGCTGCTGACCTCCGCCTCGAAGGTCGAGGTGTCGGCCCGCATGAAGCGGAGGAAGCCGGTCACGACGCCGTCGTGCCGCCGCGCCGCGAGCATGGGGCGGAGGCGGGGGTCCGTGAGGTCGACGAAGAGCGCGCGCCCGAGGGTCCGGAGCTCTGCGGCGGTGCGTCCGAGCATGCGCTCGGCGGCGGGGTTCGCCGCGCGGATGCCGCCGTCGGGGGTCCCGAAGAGGATGCCGTCCGTCGCCCGGTTGTAGAGCTCGTCGTAGCGGGCTTGGACCTCGGAGACGCGCGCGCGCTGGGCGGCGAGGATGAGCGGCGGGATCAGGGCCAACGCCTGCGGGAGGTGCGCGAGGTCGGGGTTGGTCACGAGGCGGTGGGCCTCGGGGTTCACCCAGCCGAGGGCGTACATCGTGCTCATCAGGAGGGACGCGACGGCGACGGTCACCGCGGTGAGCGGGTAGCCGAGGGCCTCGGTGGCGACGAGGAGGAGCGCGCTCACGAAGACGTAGGGGTAGTTCAACGTCCGGAGCGCAATCGCGCTCGCTGCGAGGGTGGCGGCGGCCCAGGGGAGGGCGCGCGTGTTGAGCCTCGTGTGAGCCCCGCGTGTCAGGAACAACAGACCGACCGGCAGGATCGTCACGCCACCCAGGAGGTCGGAGACGAACCAGTGCATCCAGACGTGCGCGAAGGTGGCCGTCAACGAGCCGCTCACCAACAGGCTGCCCAGGGTCGCCCCGAAGAGCGCGGGCACCAGGGTGCCGAGCAGCAGCGTCCGCGCCATCACCGCCGGCCGGTCCTCGCCGAGGTGGTCGAAGCGGCCGAGCAGCGTGGCACCGACGACGATCTCGAGCAGGTTGGCCGGCACGAAGGCGAGCACGCGGAGCAGGGGATCCCCGGCGATCCCGTTGGCCACCGACATCCCGGCCGCGAAGGAGAGCAGCAGCCACGGCCACTCCCGCCGGGGGCGGGCGAGCAGGACACACATGCCGAACGCGTTCGGCAGCCAGATCGGGGCGACGTGGTCGTGGAGCCGCGAGAGCGCCAGGGACACGAGCGCGAGGACCAGGAAGGCGGTGCCGGCCGCGGCGACGACGCCGGCGACGCGCGCGCTGGACGGGGGAGAGGTGCCCCCCGTGGTCGCGCGCTCAGGCTCTGTCAATCCGCGCGCCCGTCATCCGTCGCACCCTAAGCCAGCGGCTGCGCGGCCGATAGCCCCGTGCTCGGGTGGATAAAGGCGCATCCGGACGACGGTGCGCGCACTACCTGGGCATGATGGCGGGATCCCGGCGCGATCTCCCGGGCTCGATCCCGACGCGAGGAAGGGGTGCGCGCGAGCGTGAGGGGAGCACGCTTCAGCGCGACAGGGGCGGGAGCGGCGGCGCGTACGTGCCGTTCGGCGCCATCGCGCGGCTGAGGTAGCGGTGGATGCTCCCGCCCCGGTCGGGGGTGCCGAGGGCGCGAGCGGCCTCTTCGCGGGCCTCCGGCGAGATCCACCCGGCGACGCGCGGCGTGTCCAGGTCCGCGCGGGGCGCGGCGAGCAGGGCGCGCACCGCGCTCCGCCGCATCGGCACGGCCACTACGTCCACCCCCCAGCGGAGCATCATCTCGTCCATGAGCACGGCGTGTACTGGGACCGACGCGACGGCGAGGCGGGTGTACCCGAGGTCTCGCGCCATGGCGACGGAGAATCCGGCGTTCTCGTCCGTGTGGCGCGCGAGCGGCTCGACGTGGATGCGCTCCGCGGGCACCCCGAGGGCCACCATCGCCGCGGCGAGGCCCTCCGCCTCGACGTAGGGCGTGTAGACCGCGCCGCCGGTCACGATCGCGTCCCGCGCCGACCCGGCGCGCACGAGCGCCGCCGCCCAGGCCGCGCGCTCCCACTGGCAGGTGGACACGCGGCCGTCCGCCTCGGCGGGGCAGCCCGGCACGATCACCGCGTCGAACGGGGCGTCCGCGTAGGTGTCGGCCTCGACCCTCCAGTTCGGTCCGGTGCCCGAGACGAGGAAGCCGAGGACGGCCAGGAGGTTGTGCATGCGGCCTGCCAGCGTGTGCAAACCCTATACGCACCCTCTACAGACACGTCAAGTTCGCGCTTCGACGCTCAGTCCGCGCGCTCGAGCACCCCGGCCACGGCCCGCCCGAGGTCCTCGAGGCGGAAGGGCTTGCGGATGATCCCGCGGAAGCCGTGGTCGGCGTAGCGGGCGAGGACGGGGTCGTCGCTGTAGCCGCTGGAGACGATGGCGCGGACGCGGGGGTCAAGGCTGCGGAGCCGGGCGAGGGCCTCGCTCCCGCCGACGCCGCCGGGGACGGTGAGGTCCATGATGACGACGTCGAAGGGGGTGCCGAGGGCGGCGGCGGCGCGCCACTGCGCGATCGCCTCTTCGCCGCCCGGGGCGGCCTCGGCCTCGTAGCCGAGGACCTGCAGGCACTCGAGGGCGAGGCGGCGGATCCACTCGTCGTCGTCCATCACGAGCACGCGGCCGCGCCCCTGCGACACGACCGGGCGTGCCAGCTCGGGCGCGATCTCGACCGGCGCGTTGGCGGCGGGGAGGTGGAACGTGAACACCGCGCCGCCGCCCGGGGGGCTCTCGGCGGCGATGTGCCCGTCGTGGCGCTTGAGGATGGAGTAGCTGGTGGCGAGCCCGAGCCCGCTGCCGGTCGACTTGGTGCTGAAGAAGGGGTCGAACACGCGCAGGAGGGTCTCGGCGGGGATGCCCGGCCCGCGGTCGCTCACCGACACGGCCACGTAGCGGCCCGGCGGCAGCGGCAACGGGTAGTCGAGGCCGACCTCGATGTTGCGCGCCTGCACGGCGACGGTCCCGCCCTCGGGCATCGCCTGGTGGGCGTTGAGGGCGAGGTTGTGGACCACCTGGCCGATCTGCCCGGCGTCGGCGTCCACCGGCCAGAGGTCGGTCGGGGCAGCCACGACGGCGCGGCACTTGGAGCCTTGCAGGGCGAAGGCGCAGGACTCGCGGAGGAGGTGCGTGAGCGCCGTCGGCGCCTTCACGGGCTCGCCGCCGCGGGCGAAGGTGAGGAGCTGCCGGGTGAGCTCCTGGGCGCGCTCGCAAGCGCGCGTGGCGGCGCCGGTGTTGCTGCGCGCGGCGTGGTCGAGCTCCATCTTGCGGTCGGCGAGGCTGAGGTTGACCACGACCGACGTGAGGATGTTGTTGAAGTCGTGCGCGATTCCCCCGGCGAGCACGCCGAGCGACTCGAGCTTGCTCGCCTTGCGGAGCTCCTCCTCGAGGCGGCGCCGCGCCGTCACGTCGCGCAGGCCGACGACGATGCCGATCAGGCGCCCGTCCGCGTCGCGTTCGGGGGCCGCGCGGCCCTCCACCCGGTAGCAGGCCCCGCCCCGCGCCGTGAGGACGACGTCCTGCGCGAGCGGCACCGCCGCGCCGGCGGCGCGCACCTGCTCCACGAGGTCCTGGGTGTCGCCCACGTGCAGGGCGCTCAGCACCAGCACCTCGCCGAGCGGGCGGCCGACGGCCTCGGCGCGCGACCAGCCCGTGAGGACCTCGCCGACCTCGTTGATGAGGTCGATGCGGCCGTCGGTGTCGGTGGAGATGACGGCGTCCGCGATGGAGGAGAGCGTGACGGACAGGCGCTCGCGCTCCGCGGCCAGCGCGATTTCGGCGAGCTTGCGATCCGTCACGTCCATGCACACGCCGGACATGCCGGTCGGCGCGCCACTGAGGTCGCGGTGCACCTGCCCGCGGCCCTCCACCCAGCGCTCCTCGCCGGTGGGGCGGACGATGCGGTAGCAGATCTCGTGCCGGACGCCCGAGGCGAGGGTGCCGGTGATCTGGCGCTGGACGTAGTCGCGGTCGAGCGGGTGCACGTCGTCCAAGAACGCCTGGAAGTTGCCGCCGATGTCCTCGATCCGACGCCCGTGGATAGCGGCGATGGTGTCGGACCAGACCACGCTGCCGGTGGCGAGGTCGAACTTCCAGGTGCCGAGCCCGCTGGCGAGGAGCGAGCCCTCCAGCCGCTCGCGGGTCTGCTGCGCCTCGCGGTAGAGGCGCGCGTTGTCGAGGGCGAGGCCGACGCGCTGGGCGAGGTCCGTCGCGAAGGCGAGCTCGTCGGGGGCGAACTCGCCGCTCTGCTCCGTGCGCGCCAGCGTGATGCTGCCGAGCACGCCCACCGGGCACCGGATCGGCGCCGTGATCGAGGCCCGCGGTGTCAGCGTCGCGAGCAGCGACTGCATCTCCGGCGTGTCGTCGCGCGTGCGCACCTCCGCGTCGGCGTCCGCGTAGATCTCGTGGAGCCCCTGCGTCGCGCCGCGATTGAGGACGTTGGGCCGGGTCAGGCGGAGCATGGTCTCGCGGAGGGCGGGCTCGAGCGACGGGTCCGCGTGGGCGGCCGCGAAGGGGGGCGTGCCTCCTTCGGGGCGCGAGAGCACGACCACGCACATGTCGGCGAGGCGCGGCACGACGAGGCGCGCGAGGGGCTCGATCGTGCTCGCGGCGTCGAGCGTGGTCCCCGCGAGGTCGACCGCCTCGAGGAGCACCTCCCGCCGGATGTCCTCGCGCCGCTTCTCCGTCACGTCCCGGTAGATGTTGACGACGAGGCGGGCGTCGCCGTCGTTCGCGAACAGGATGGTGCCGTCCGCGGCCTGGGCGGTGATGCCGTCCGCCACGCCCTGCAGCACGATGGAGAGGTCGTCCCGGGAGCGACGGAGCTCCTCGGTGAGGCCGAGCTGGACCATCGCGAAGGAGACCTGCCGGGCCAGCAGCTTGGCGACGAGGAGCTCGTCTTCCGTGAAGACGTGGGGCGTGTCGAAGTAGACGAAGAGCTTGCCGATCAGCCGCTCGTGGTCGTTGAGCGGCACGTACGCCAGGGCCCGGATGCCCTCCGCCAGCAGGACGGCGCGGGTCTGGTCGTCGGGCAGCGCGGTCACGTCTTCGAGGACGACCGACTCGTTCTCCAGCTCGCGCGTGGAAGGCACGATGGCGGCCTCCATCGCCACGCGGTAGGCGTCCGACAGGCCCCGCGTCGCGCGGCACCGCAGCACGTGCTGCGCGTCTGGCGTGACGACCGAGGCCCGCGACGCGCCGAGGATGGCGCAGAGGCCATCGAGCGCGGCGTCATACACCTCGTCCACATGGCGGGCGGCGCCGATCTGCACGGTGATCGTGTGGATCGACTGGAGGAGGTTGTTGGTGCTCGTACCCATCGGGTCCGGGATAACCCGCCTCGCCGGTCCCGCATGGCGAAAGTACCGCATCGAGGCCGCCCGCTTCGCGCGTCAGGGCGCGGCGGACTCCGTCGCGTAGCCCGCGGCCGACCACGCGCCGGTGCCGCCGGCGATGTTGACGGGGCGGAGCCCCCTCTGCGCGAGCGTGGCGCTGGCGCGCGCGGAGCGGCCACCCGACTGGCAGATGACGTACACCTCGCTCTCGCCGCTGCCGAGCTCCGCGATGCGCCCCTCGAGCTCGTCGAGGGGCACGTTCCTGGCGCCGGGGACGTGGCCGCCCGCGTACTCGGCGGGGGTGCGGACATCGACGAGCAGCGGCACGGTGCCGGCGTCGAGGCCCGCCTTGAGCCCGGCGACGTCGAGGGTGCGGACGGCCGCGGGGGCGGCGG
>CAJBVW010000300.1 GCA_903959175.1 uncultured Pseudomonadota bacterium | reverse complement strand
TCCTCCTCGGCTGCACCAGCGGTGGCGACCTCTCCGCCTTCGTCCCGAAGGTGAAGTTCCAGCGCCTCGACCTCTCCAGCATCGACTTCGAGCACATCGAGGTCGACTTCGTCTTCGACATCGACAACCCGAACCCCATCGACATCCCCATCTCCACGTTCAGCTACGCGCTCGGCCTCGAGGGTATCGAGCTGCTCGCCGGGGACGATCCGGACGGCCTCCGCATCCGCGCCGAGGGCTCCAGCGAGCTCTCGCTCCCGGTCGGCATCGACTTCGCCAACATCTTCGAGGCGGTCGAGGCCACCCGCGGGCTCGACTTCCTCGGCTTCGGCCTCAAGGGCGACTTCGGCTTCGACACCGACCTCGGCCCCGTGGTCGTCGAGTACGACGAGGAGGGAGACTTCCCGGCGCTGCGCGTGCCGAAGTTCAACCTCGGGCAGCTCCGCGTGGAGTCCTTCTCCGGCGAGAGCCTCGCGTTCGGCCTCGACCTCGGCATCGACAACGACCACGGCTCGACGCTCGACTTCAGCAACCTCGACTTCGACCTGAAGGTCGCGGGCGTGCACCTCGGCTCCGGCGCCGTGGACGAGGTCGGCGAGGTCGAGGGCGCGAGCAGCCGCACGGTCGTCATCCCCTTCGAGGTCAACTACCTCGACGCCATCGCGGCCCTCGGCGGCGCGGTGAACGGCGAGCAGATCACGGTCGAGCTCGACGCGCTCATGGACGTCGACACCCCCTTCGGCGTGCTTCCCCTGTCCGTGGACGAACGCGGGGACGTCGAGCTCGTCGACGAGGTCTCCCGGTGAGCGGACATTCGCGGTAGCATCTGGACATGCCCATCACCGAGTCCCTGACGCCCCGAGAGATGCGCGGTCGGGCCGCGAACGAGGACGCCCTCGGGCTCGATCGCCTGGCGCGCTCGTTCCTGCGCACCGTCGTCCGGCAGGGGCCGGGGATCGTGGCGCACGTCCAGGGGGCGCCGGGGGCGGGCAAGAACGAGTTCATGCGGCGGTGCATGCACTACATCGAGGTCGAGCGGGACACCCTCGGCACCGACGTGGCGCCCGACCTGTTCGGCGAGACCGCCTGGTACAACCCCTGGGCCTACGCGAAGCAGGGCAACCTCCTCGCCGGCCTCGTGGCCACCATCGCGCGCACCGGCTCGGCGAACAACGCCAGCCAGATCGACCGCGCGCGCGACATCGTCTCCCAGATGAACCGCATGCGCTTCGACGGCACGGTGCCCGAGGGCGCCGGCCCCGCGCTCACGCCGAACGACGCCGACCCCGTCGACCGCATGCGCCGCGGCCTCGTGCTCCTCGTCGACCAGATCCGACAGGGCCAGCGCGGTCGGCTCGTCGTCTTCGTGGCGGACCTCGACCAGCTCCCCGCCGCCGTGCGCCTGGCCTTCCTCGACGGCGTGCGCCTCCTCCTCGGCGGAGGCGCCGACATCGCCGTCGTCATCGCGCTCGGCCGCGAGGCCGCCATCGCCTCCATCCGCGCCCGCGAGGGGGGCCTGTCGGACGTCGCCGCCACGCGCCTCCTCGACGAGATGGTCGACTTCAACGTGACGGTCCCGAAGGTCGAGATCCGCCGCATCGGGAGCCTCCTCCGCCGCTACCTCGGCGTGAACGAGGTCGTCGTCCGCCGCGCCTTCGGCGAGGACGCCATCAACGCGATGATCGTCGCCGCCTCCCACCGCCCCCTCGGCATCCCGCGCTTCCTCGAGCGCCTCTCCGCCCGCGTCCTCATGCTCGCCGACTACGCCCTCGAGGCCCGCGCCATGCGCGAGCTCTCCGAGGCCCAGTGGGCCTGGGTCGTCCTCGCCGAGCGTTGGCCCGAGTTCCGCCGCTTCATGATCCGCGGCGGCAAGGAGCGCTGGCTCCAGCTCAAGCAGTCCGTCTCCACCATGAGCCCCGAGAACGCCGCCCGCACCGCGTCGCCCCCCGAGTTCCTCGAGTGGCTCCGCGCCGACCCCCTCCTCGCCGACTACCTCCGCCTCCACGCCGACGGCCTGGATCGCGACAACATGGGCGTGTATTGGGTGGAGGACCTGCTGCTGCAGGCGGGGTTGTAGGGGTTCGGCGGGGGCCGCGCACGCGACGCTCCCCCCGGGGCGTCCGATCACGGAAACGCTGCCACAGGCGCCGGCGAACGTTGCCGACGAGCCGGGGCGAGCATACCTGAATGAGGATTCATTCAGGAGCACCACTCATGGCCATCAAGAAGGTCGCCGTCCTCGGGGCGGGCGTGATGGGGCAGGGCATCGCGGCTCACCTCGCCAACGCGGGCATCGACAGCCTGCTCTACGACATCCCGCCCCGCGAGGGCAGCGATCCGCGCGCCGTCGCCAAGGCCGGCATCGCCAACCTCCCCAAGCTCAAGCCCGCCGCGCTCTACCGCGCGAGCGACGTGTCGCGCATCACACCGTGCGAGTACGAGGCCGACAAAGCCCGCCTCGCCGAGTGTGACGTGATCATCGAGGTCGTGGCGGAGATCCTCCCGATCAAGAAGAAGGTGTTCGCCTGGGTCGCGGAGAACCGCAAGGCCGGCAGCATCGTCTCCTCCAACACCTCCGGCATCCCCATCGCGGCGATGACCGACGGCATGCCGGAAGAGCTCCGCCAGCACTTCCTGGTCACGCACTTCTTCAATCCGGTTCGCTACATGCGGCTCCTCGAGCTCGTGTCGGGCCCGGAGACCCTCCCCAGCGTCGTGACCACCTGGCACACGTTCGGCGAGCAGGTGCTCGGCAAGGGCATCGTCTACGGCAAGGACACCCCGGCGTTCATCGCCAACCGCATCGGCACCTACGGCATCGGCGCGATCTTCCGCCGCATGGTCGAGGGCAACTTCACGGTCGAGCAGGTCGACATGATCTGGGGCAAGCCCACCGGCCGCCCTGCCTCCGCCGTGTTCCGCACGGCCGACCTCGTCGGCCTCGACACCCTCAAGCACGTCATCGACGGCATCCACGCCGGCTGCCCGAACGACGAGCAGCGCGCCACCTTCGTCGTCCCCGAGTTCCTCTCCACGCTCATCGAGCGCGGCGCCCTCGGCGAGAAGTCCGGCGCGGGCTTCTACAAGAAGGTCAAGAAGGAAGACGGCTCTTCGGAGATCCTCGTCTTCGACTTCGCCTCGCGCGAGTACCGCTCCCAGGCCAAGATCCGCTTCGACAGCCTCGGCGCCGCCCGCAAGGCGGAGACCCCGGCCGAGAGCCTCAAGATCATCCTCAAGGGCACCGACGCCGCCGCCAAGTTCGTGTGGGACGTGACGGCCGACACCCTCCTCTACGCGGCGAACCGCGTGGGCGAGATCGCGGACGACATCGTCAACATCGACCGTGGCATGCGCTGGGGATTCGCCTGGGAGATGGGCCCCTTCGAGTCGTGGGACGCCATCGGCGTGCCCGAGTCCGTCGCCCGCATGGAGGCCGAGGGCCGCGTGGTGCCCAAGTGGGTCAAGGACATGCTCGCGAGCGGGCGGACCTCCTTCTACCAGCGCGTCGACAAGGAGCGCACCTTCTGGGCCGGCGCCATCAAGCGCGTCCCGCAGTCCGAGGGGCAGCTCCTCCTCGACGACGTGCGCGCCCGCGGCGGCGAGGTCGAGTCCAACCCGTCGGCGAGCCTGCTCGACCTCGGGGACGGCGTCCTCTGCCTCGAGTTCCACAGCAAGATGAACGCGCTGGACGACCTCATCCTGCCCACCTACGAGCGCGCGCTCGACATGCTGGACGCCGGCAAGTTCGACGCGTTGGTCGTCGGTAACCAGGGCGGCAACGCCTTCTGCGCCGGCGCCAACCTGCTCATGATCCTCATGGGCGCGATGCAGCAGGACTGGGCCTCGATCGAGCGCTCCATCTCCTTCATGCAGAACACGCTCCAGCGCGCCAAATACAGCGACAAGCCCGTCGTCACCGCGCCCTGGGGCCTGACCCTCGGCGGCGGCGTCGAGGTCACCATGCACTCCGCGGCCACCCAGGCGGCGGGCGAGCTCTACGCGGGCCTCGTCGAGGTGGGCGTCGGCCTCATCCCGGGCGGCGGCGGCTGCAAGGAGATGCTCTCGCGCTACCTCGGGGACATCCCCGCGGGCGTCGCGTATGACCCGAACCCCTTCGTCCAGAAGGCGTTCGAGCACGTCGCGATGGCCAAGGTCGCGACCTCCGGCGAAGAGGCGCGTGACGCCGGCTTCCTCCGCGCGACCGACCGCCTGACGCTCGACGCGGACGCCCTCATCGGCGACGCGAAGCGCCTCGCGCTCGGCCTCGTGACCGCCGGCTACAAGGCCCCGCGGAAGCGCACGTTCAAGCTCCCGGGCGCGTCCGGGCGCGCGGCGATCGAGCTGTTCCTCTACCAGATGCGGCTGGGCAACTTCGTCACCCCGTACGACGTCGTCGTCGGGAAGAAGCTCGCCTACGTCATGACGGGCGGCGACATCCCGTTCGGTGCCGTGCGCACCGAGCAGGACATCCTCGATCTCGAGCGCGAGGCCTTCCTCTCGCTGTGCGGCAACGCCGAGACCATCGCCCGCATCCAGCACATGCTCGAGAAGGGCAAGCCCCTCCGCAATTAGGAGACTACGAACATGGAGAATCACATGCAAATGCGTGACGTGGTCGTCGTCTCAGCGGTCCGCTCCGCGGTCGGCAAGGCCCCTCGCGGGGCGCTCAAGGACACTCGCCCGGACGAGATGCTCGGGCAGGTGCTGCGCGGCGCGCTCGCCCGCATTCCCGGCCTGGACCCCGCCCGTATCGACGACATCGTCATCGGTACGGCGATGCCCGAGGCCGAGCAGGGAATGAACATCGGCCGCATCGCGACCTTCCTCGCGGGCTTGCCGGACACCATCCCGTCCCTCACCATCAACCGCTTCTGCAGCTCGGGGCTCCAGTCCCTCGCGCAGGCCGCCGCGTCCATCACGGCGGGCTGGCAGGACGTCGCCCTCACCGGCGGCGTCGAGAGCATGAGCATCATCCCGATGGGCGGGCAGAAGCCCTCTCCCCATCCGGGCCTGATGGCGACGCGCCCCGAGGCCTACACGCCGATGGGGATCACCGCGGAGATCGTGGCCGAGCGCTACGGCATCACCCGCGAGATGCAGGACCAGTTCGCGGTCGCGTCCCACCAGAAGGCGCTCGCCGCCATCAAGAGCGGTCGCTTCGCGGACGAGATCGTGCCGCTCACCACGCGCGTCAACGTCGAGGGCGCCTGGCGCGACCTCACGTTCACCACCGACGAGGGCCCGCGCGGCGACACCTCCTACGAGGGCCTCGCCAGGCTGAAGCCGGCGTTCAAGCAGGGTGGGTCGGTCACCGCCGGCAACTCCTCCCAGATGAGCGACGGCGCGGCCGCCACCGTGATCATGGGCCGCGACGTGGCGGAGGCCCTCGGGCTCCCGATCCTCGGCGTGCTCCGGTCGTTCCAGGTCGGTGGGGTGGCCCCCGAGATCATGGGGATCGGCCCGATCGTCGCGATCCCCAAGGCGCTCAAGAAGGCCGGGATCACGATGGACCAGGTCGACCTCATCGAGCTCAACGAGGCGTTCGCGGCGCAGAGCCTCGCGATCGTCAAGGAGCTCGGCATCGACCCCGCCAAGGTCAACGTGAACGGCGGCGCCATCGCGCTCGGCCACCCGCTCGGGTGCACCGGCGCCAAGCTCGTCGCGTCGCTCCTGCACGAGATGCCCCGCCGCAACGCCCGCTACGGCGTCGTGAGCATGTGCATCGGCGGCGGCATGGGCGCCGCGGCGGTGTTCGAGCGCGTCTGAGCCGACCGGCCGCCTGCGTGACACGCGCGCAGGCGGCGGTCGTGTGACCGTTCGGCGACGGGGGGATGAACCCCACCCCCCGCGGGTTCAGGGCGCGCTGTGCTCGCACATGATGTGCACACAGGCGCCCATCCCGGCGGTACACTGAGGAAGATGCTCGCGCTCCTGGTTCCGTACGCCCTCGCCGCGGACTGTCCCGCCGAGCCCGCCCTGCGGGATCCGGACGGCGAGATGACCGTCCTCGCGCAGAACCTCAAATTCATCATCACCGGGACGAAGCGGAAGGAGCGCGACGCGCTCTTCGCCAGCTACCTCGCCCACGAGGGCGCGGCGGTCGACGTCCTGCTGCTCTCCGAGGCCCGCTTGACGCGGTCCCTCGAGGCCTGGCGCCCGGAGTGGTGCTTCTACACCCAGGTCGCCCTCGCGGAGACCGACGGGTACCGCTGGGCGCCGCTTGAGGCCGGGCGGCCCCCCGCGGGGCTGGCCATGGGCATCCGGCAGCGCGCCGAGGGGCAGGCGCGGATCGTCAGCGGAGACGCCGGGCGCCGCTACCGCGCGCGCGCCACCTCGCTCGCGGAGGGCTTCCTCGGGCAGATCTTCGGCTTCCGCAAGGGCTGGGCGAGCCTGCGCATCGACGACACGCAGCTCGTCTGGAGCCACACCCAGGCCAGCTACAAGCGCCGTCCGGAGCGCGGCGCCGGGGCGAGCCGGCGCGGGCGCGTGGGGCAGTTCGAGGACCTCGCGGAGGACCTCGGTCGGCCCGAGGGCGCGACGCTCATCACGGGGGATCTGAACCTCCTCGCGGGGTTCCGGCCGCACCGCGACGAGGACGATGCGCGGATCGATCGCGCGCGCGCCATCGACGCAGACACCGTCGCGCGCTTCCGCGACCACACCGGCATCGACCTGACGTGGCCGTGGAGCGTGGAGAAGGACCTGGAGCCCGCCGCCGAGGGAGAGCTGCGCCTCGCCGCGCTCGCCCCCCCGGCGCCGAAGGAGCGTGTGCCCGTCGGCACCTTCGCGGGGGGCTTCGACCGGCGCCGCGCCGACGCCACCTGGGACGTCGGCGCGCCCTACGACCGCGTGGGCGTCAACGACGCCTTCCTCGCGCGCCACCCGGGTACCCGGGTGCGCCGCGTCGAGATCGCGCAGGGCTGGATGCGCGTGAGCGACCACATGGGCCTCGAGATCGCCATCCCCTTCGCGCGGTCGCGGCCCACCCCGGTGGCCCAGGACAAGCCCCGGCGGCGCGGCGTCATGAGCCCCCGGGCCTGCTCTTACGTGGGAGAGGGGCACCCTCGCGTGGGCCGCGGGGCGCTCGCGCTCGGAGGCCCGCGCGGCGGGAACGTCGACGTGGACTCGCTCCTAGGGCCGTGAACGACGCGTCCATCGGCCCGCGGCGGACCCGTGGCCCACCGCGAAGTACGTCAGCGACACGACCGATCCGGTGAGGCCGGCCTCGGCGAGGCGGCGGGGAAGCGGTAGCTCGAGCGGTTGCGACATGCGTGGCGCTCCGGAGACCTCTGCAGAATCGTCACGCCGTCGTGGCGCGACAAGCGCTCCTCGACGGGTCACGGATTCCCATTGCGCAACATGGGTCTCCTGGTCTACGCTCCTGGGCGATGCACGCGCTCTCCCTCCTGCTCCTCCTCGTCGGATGCAAACCTCCGCCGGACGCTCCGGAGGAGCTAAACGAGCTCGTGGGCTACCTCTACACGAACGTCCCCGGCGAGGATCCGGCCCCGATGGAGGTCGGCGCGGGCAACCTCGACGTCTGGCTCCAGGACCGCATCGACGAGACGCTCGAGGGCTACACCGTCGACAACCTCACGGAGGACTCCATCCTCGCCCTCGGCGACGGCGAGCGGGACCTCACGGACCTCGCCGGCGCTGCCGTGGGCCACGTGAGCCCGCTCTCCTCGCGCGCGCTGGTGGACGCCATCGTCCTCGACGACCCGATGGACATGTTCAGCAGCTACGTCTCCTTCGAGCGCGAGTTCGTGGGGGACGAGGTCTGCTTCGCCGCCGGAGACTGCGACTGGCTCGAGGCGGAGGTCCACGCGTCCTTCGACTACACACTCATGCAGGTCGAGACCCACAGCCGCGTCCAGTACCGCTGGGTCGACACGGAGATCGGCCCCGTCTACGCGGAGCGCACCTGGCTGCGCGAGCAGGCCGTCGTGACATCTGACCTCATCGAGGTCGACCAGCAGTACTACCTGCGCGTCATCCTCCCCGACGGGGACGGCTCGCGCAGCATCCAGGCCACCTGGGTGGTCGCGCGCCTCGTCGGCGACATGCCCGAGAACGCCGCGCTCACGATCCTCATCAACAGCATGTCGAAGCAGGCGGACACGCTGGACGAGTACGTCGCGGCGCACTGACCCCTCGGGACTACTCGCCGCGCGCCGCCCAGTCGTCGAGGAGGAGCGCCTCGAACTCGCCCCAGTCGCTGAAGCCGGTCGCGCCGTAGAGCACGGCCCCGTCCGGATCGACGAGGATCACGGCGGGGTAGCTCATGCCGTCCTCGATGCCGAGGTAGTCGGGGAAGAGCGCGTAGGCGGCGCCGCGGTCGGCGAGGACGGGGGAGGTGAGGCCGAAGGTCTCGGCCCAGTCCTGGAGGACGTCCGGCTCGGCCGGGAGGTTGATCGCGCTCAACGACGCGTTCAGGAGCGTGACGAGCTCGACGGGGACGCACGCGGCCTCCATCCGCGCCTTGAAGGCCTCGGCGCCCTCGGCCATCGCCTGGCACGGTCCGCAGTTCGGCGAGGACGAGTCGATCACGAGGTAGTGCCCGCGGAAGTCCCAGAGGTCCACCGCGTCACCGCACTGGTCCTCGAGGCGCACGTTGGGGAACACGCTGCCCGTCGCGAGCGCCCAGTCGCTGTTGGGGCCGCCGGGGTTGTTCATCGGCCAGCCGCACGCGTAGGGCTCCGTGCGCGCGCCCTCCACGTCGGGGACGGTCTCCGTGGCGGAGGTGCCGAGGATCAGCTCGCCCGCGGCCGCGAGCAGGAGCGTACCGCCGGCGTCGAGCGTGGAGGTGTCCTCCCACGCGACGGCGAAGGTGTCGTCGCCCACGGTCGCGCCGACGTCTCCGAGGGAGACGTTCTCGCTGCCGGAGCGGAAGGCGTGGCGCTCGCCGTCCACCACCCCGAGGCCGAAGTGCTCGACGCGCTCGGCGGCCGCGGTCGAGATCTGCGCGAAGCAGCCCTCGTACCCGTCCACCATCACCGCGGTGCCCGTCGTGAGCAGCGTGCATTCGGGGCAGAGGTAGCCCTGTTCGCCGACCTCTCCCTGCGCGTACGTGCGCGTGTAGGTGCAGTCCTCGAGGCCCGCGGCGCGCGCGGTGTCGTCGAAGGTGAGGGTCCAGGTGATCGTGCCCGTCAGCATGCGGGCGGCGGTCGGGGCCTCGCCGGTGTCCCTCGACGCGGGCGGGAGGGGCTCCTCCGCGCAGGAGGGCCCGATGGTGTCGGTGTCGGCGGTGTCGGTGTCGGCGGTGTCGGTGTCGGCGGTGTCGGCCGCGCCGTCGGGGGCCTGGGAGTCGTCGCCTGCCGGACTGCAGCCGAGCGCGAGGAGGAGCAGCATCCGCCTCTCCTATCCCCGGTCTACTTCACGCGGCAGCAGTCCTTCAGGCCGGCGACGGTCGACGGGCCGATCCCGGAGACGTCGTCCAGGGCGTCGCAGCTGGCGTAGGGCCCGCTGTCGACGCGGTGCTGGAGGATGGCCGCGGCCTTGGAGGCGCCGATGCCGGGGAGGTCCTCGAGGGCGGTGGCGTCGGCGGTGTTGATGTTGATGGGGCACCCGCCCGCGGAGCTGGTGGCGGCCGTGGTGCTCGCGGTGGGGGCAGCGGGGGCGCTGGCGGTGCCGGACGGGGAGACGACCGGAGCGGGGGCGGCCGGGGCCGCGGCGGCGCCCTTCGCGCCCTTGCCGACCGTGACCTGGTCGCGCAGGCTGGCGAGCGTGGAGGGGCCGATGCCGGGCACGTTGTCGAGGTCGTCCACGGAGGTGAAGGCGCCGTGGTCCGTGCGGTACTGGACGATCGCCGCCGCCTTCGAGGGGCCGATCCCGGGGAGCGACTCGAGCTCGGAGGCCGGGGCGCCGTTGATGTCCACGCCGGCCCACGCGGGGGAGATGGCGGCGAAGGTGAGGAAGAGCGTGGCGAGGAGCATGCGCATCGGGGACCTCGAAGGCGGGAGGGACTACAGGTCGAAGCTACCGGGGCCCTGCGGCGTGCCGGCGCGGAGACGGGCGAGGCGGGCCGCGGCATCGTCGTCCGGGGCGGGGGCGAGGAGGACGAACCCCAGGCGGTCGCCCTCCTTCACGCCGGGTGGGAGCTCGGAGAGGGGCACGTCCACCGTGCTCCCCGCGAGCTCGACCACCGCCACTTCACCCTCGATACGGTCGATGACGATCATGGATGTTCCGGACGGCGTCAGGGCTTGCAGCAGCCGGCGGGGCGCCGGCCGGCCTTGACTGCCTGTTCGCGGGTAGCGTAACAGACGAGATTTGCGGCGGAGATCTTCTCCGCGTTGCCGCAGCCCTCCTCGTGGAACACCTCGCTCGAGGCGCTCGCCGGGTAGGGGCATGCGTTGGGAGGCACGGCCTCCGCGGCGGCCGGAGTCAGCTTCTCCACCGCGTGCACGGAGGCGGCCTGGGTCGTCGCCCGGGGCTCGGTCGGCGGGGCCACGGTGGCGACCGCCGTGCTCGGGTGCTGTGTCTCGACCTTGATCTTCTTCCCGTCCGAGAGGAGGGTGACCGTGCCCATGAGGTCGGTACGGTAGATCGCGGCGCCCGTCCCGGCGAGGCGGCCGAGCGTCTCCTCCCCGGGGTGGCCGTAGCGGTTTCCGGTCCCGACGCTGATCACCGCGATGCTCGGCTTGACCGCGGCGAGGAACGCGGGGGTCGACGAGTGGTTGCTGCCGTGGTGGGGCACCTTGAGCACGTCGCACTGGGCGAGGCCGGCGGCGACGAGGGCGCGCTCGGTCGGCTCCTCGGCGTCGCCCGGGAACAGGAAGCAGTCGTCCCCGTGCGTGAGGCGCGCGACAACGGAGTTCGAGTTCAGGTCGGAGCGGGTGTCCTTGAGCGGGGTGCCGGTCGGGAACAGGAGCTCGAGGACGGCGCCGTCGTCGAGGTTGAAGGACATCCCCGTGAGGCCCGTGCGGTAGGGGATCTTCTTCGCCTCGACCCTCGACATCACCGCGGCGTAGGTCGCGGTGGTGTGGGGCAGGCCGTTGTCGATGTAGTTCTTGACCGGGAACGCGTCGAGCACCTCGTCCATACCGCCGATGTGGTCGGCGTGGGGGTGCGTGGCGATCA
The DNA here is from genome assembly GCA_903959175.1 of uncultured Pseudomonadota bacterium. Lineage (GTDB taxonomy): Bacteria > Myxococcota_A > UBA796 > UBA796 > SXON01 > CAJBVW01. The sequence continues at coordinate 5,364 of CAJBVW010000300.1, read as the reverse complement.
CGAGGTCGAGCGCGGTTACCCCGAGCGCCGTCAGGAGCGCCGGCACCTTCGCCTGGTTGTCCGAGGCGTCGATGAGGATCGTCTTGTTCGCCGGCGTCCGGATGAGGATCGAGTCCCCCTGGCCGACATCCAGCACGTCCACGCGGACGGTGCCCGCCCACGCCTGGGTGAGCAGACCGACGAAGAGGAGCGGCAGGGACACGGGCACTTCCGGGCTAGGGCAGGGCGGTGAACCAGATGCCCCGGTTGGTGTAATCGTAGCTGGCGGCGTAGCGGCTCCCGCCGACCTCGACCGTCTCGTTGTGGTAACCCACAGCCGCGCCCGAGCTTCCTACCACGTCGAGCGCCCAGTCCCCGCTACGCTTCCGTGCCAGCTTCATGTCGTTGTTGGCGCCGTCGAAGTACACGACGCCCGGGCTGGACCCGTCGGCGAAGATCGAGGTGTCAGCTCCCACATGGTCGCCCGTGTCGAGCGTGGTGAGCGTCCACGGGCCGTTCGCGCGGCCCTCCGCGAGCTTCAGGTCCTGATTGGTCACGTCGTGGTAGGCGATCGTGACGCTCGTGCCGTCCACCAGGAGGTCGGGCCACTGGCCGACGTCCCCGGTGTCGTCCACGACTTCGACGGAGTACCCGCCGGCGTTCCCGCTCGCGAGCCGGAGGGCGCCCCAGGCGCGGTCGTAGAAGGCGATGTACTCGGTGCCGTCCGCCGCGATGACGAGCTTCGCGTACTCGCCGGCGTCGCCGGAGAGGGCCTCGGTCGCGGTGTCGGCCGGCACGGAGTCGGTGCCCTCGTAGGCGACCGTCGCGGTGAAGGCGGTACCGTTCCAACGGGCGACGCGGAGGGTGCCCTTGGCCTTGTCGTAGTGCACGGCGACGGGGTTGCCGGAGGTGTCGAGCGCGACGGACGCCCAGTAGCCGGAGTCGAAGCTGGGGCCGCCGCCGGTGTCGGCGTTGCCGATGGTCCAGGCGCCGGCGGGATCGCGCTTGGCGTACTTCAGGACGCCGTTGCTGGTGTCCTGGTAGACGACCCACGCGGTCCCGTCGCTCGCGACGGCGAGGGCGCTGTACTTACCGGAGTCACCGGGGTTGAGGCCGGTGGAGTCCGGGTAGCTGTCGACCTCTTCCGTGGTCCAGCTGACCGCGCCGTCCTGCACGTTGCCGATGGCGAAGCCGAGGCCGTCCGCCGTGCGGTCGTAGTAGGAGACGGCGGGGCGGCCGTCCGGCAGGGCGCGCATGGACAGCCACGCGCCCACGTCGTGAGGGGCGGGGGGCGGACCGTCTTCCCCGATGACCCCGGGATCTTCCTCGGGCGGCTCTTTGATGCAGCCCTTGCACCCCGTGAGGAGGAGCGGCACCAACCCGACGTAGACGAGCGCGGACACGCGCATGCAGGACTCCCGGCAGCGCGAACGGTACCACTCCGGCCGGCCAGCGTCAACCGGCCGAGAAACCCGCGTCCGGACGGTGTAGTCGCGGGTTGTCGACCCTAGAGGCCGATCCGGAAGCTGTTGGAGTACAGCCAGGGGTATTCCCGGACGAGGGCGTCCGCCTGGTCGTCCAGGAAGCCCACGAGGTGGTGCGGCACGATGTCGACGCGCACGCGGTAGACGCCGGGCTCGGTGACCGCGAAGCTGCCGCAGTCGGTCTGCCACGCGGCGCCGTCCTTGAACACCGTGACGGAGACCTCGGGGGCCGGGCCGTCCTGCGGGGTGGTCGGGGCGAGCGTCGGACACGTCACGTCGAGGGTACCGCCGAGCGCGCCGCTCCCGCCCATCTCCTCCGCGCCGTAGGTGACGGAGAAGCCCGTCGGCGTGCCCAGGGCCTCGAACGCCACGAAGAGGTGGCCGGCGGCGATGGCGGCCTGGACCTGCTCGGGGGTGTCCCCGTCCACCAGGGCGATGTTGCTGAACCAGCTCATCATCCGGCGGTAGGAGTCGACGCGCTCTCCGTCCGAGAGGAGGTTCGGGAGGGCGTTCTCGTGCGCGTCGGTCCCGGCGGTGCCGACGGTGGGCCCCACGCGGGCGAGGGCGTCCCAGCGCTCGATCGAGACGCCCTGCTCCTGGTAGAAGCCGAGGAAGGCGAGGTCTGGCTCGGCGTCGGTCTCGCCGGTGAGGAAGGGGCCGATGGCATCGAGGTACGCGAAGGACTCGAGCCCCAGGTAGTCCTCGCGGATCGACGGATCCACCATCGCGTGGAGGTTGAAGAGCTCAACGCCCGCGAGGCCGTTGGCCTGCCGCTCGAGCAGGACCGAGATGTCCTGCTGCTCGGTGTGCGCCTGGAGCACCGTCGCGCCGGCGGCGATCTCCGCGGCGAGGGTCTCCGCGCCGGAGGCGTTGTAGAGCCGGTCGCGCTCCTCGAAGGTGTCGGCCACCGGGCGGTCGAGGCCCACGGGCATGAGCTCGTCCTCGATGCCGGGCATCGTGAGGACGTGGTGGCCGTCGGGGCAGGCGACGCGGTTGGCGATGCCGCCGACGACCTCGTCCCCTTCGCGGGAGAGGAGGAGGTCCTCCCACTCCTGCTCGGCGGCGTGCGCGGGGTGGTCGGTGATCATCGCGAAGTCCATCGCGTTGGTGCAGAGCCCGCGCCGCAGGTCGGCGAGGCAGTCCTCGTCGGGGACGCCGCCGGGCATGGGATCGCCGTCGCAGGCGTCATGCGAGTAGTGCGAGTGCAGGTGGACGATGCCGCGCCGCCAGGCGCGCCCGGCGGGGGAGGCCTCCGCGAGCGGCGTTCGACTTGCCGTCCAGGGCACCACGACGGGGGAGCCGGGGCCCGTGGAGTCGGTGGTGTCGGCGGTGTCGAGGCGATCGCCGGCGCAGCCGACGAGAAGCAGGAGGAGTACACGCATGGCAAGCCCGCTCGGGCTGGTATAGCATGGCGCCGTCCCACGCCCCCCGTCAGGGCGCCCCTCCTCGGGAGGGTCCTCACCTAGGAAAGCGCACCATGAAGCTCCTCGTCCCCGTTGCCGGCATCTTCATCGGCGCCGCTTCTTGCTGCTGCTGCGGCCTCGATCCCGAAGAGCTCATGGAGCAGCTCGACCAGGGCAGCGCCTCCACCGACGGCGAGGCCTGGGAGCAGGAGATGGAAGAGGCCCTCGCGGACCCCGCCGACGCCGGGACCGACGAGGCGGTGGCGGCCGTCGCGGGCGGCAGCTCCGAGGGCCTCTGCGGCCGGTTCAAGTCCGACGGCCTCACCCTCCCGAGCGGCTACTCGGTCATCGCCTGCACCGCGAACCCCGGCAGCGAGTCCCTCCTCGCGATGGGCGGCACCCCCCCGACGGAGCTCTGCGCCGCGGTGAAGAGCTGGGCCACCGGCGCCTCCTGGTCCGTCGAGAGCGAGGTCGAGATGTCGGGCACCGTCGCCATGACGCTCAAGAGCGGCGACAGCCGGATGTCCCTGTCCTGCACCGACACGACCGGCCAGACGTCCCTCGCGGTCAGCATCACGCCGGGCTAAATCCGCGGAGTGCCCCGGCAGGGTCGGGGTACTACGCTCTTCGTTCCGCGCTCCCGTAGCTCAGCTGGATAGAGCACAGGTTTCCTAAACCTGGGGTCAGCAGTTCAAGTCTGCTCGGGGGCACCACCTTCATCGGCCACCACGGCGCGGGTTCCCCGTCGAGGTCGCCGGCCCTGTGCCGTCCCATGATCGATGCCTCGGCGGTCCTCCGCCTCGCCGGCGCCGAGGCCCGCGTGCTCGGCCCGAACATCGCGCTCGTCCACGCCGACGCGCGCGCGTGGCTGGCGTCCCTCCCCGATCGCAGCGTGCACGCCATCGTGACCGACCCGCCGTACGGCCTCGAGTACGAGGAGACCGACCACGACAAGCTCCGGGGCGGCAAGGGCGGCGTGTGGCGCATCCCGCCGACGCTCAACGGCGTGCAGCGCGCGCCGGTGCCGCGCTTCACCGTGCTCGGTCCGCGGGAGGTCGAGGCGCTCCGCCGCTTCTTCGTCGCTGCGGCGCGGGAGTGGCTGCGGGTGCTCGTGCCCGGCGGCCACGTCTTCCTCGCGTCCAACCCGCTCCTCTCCACGGGCACCTTCGCCGCCGTGGCCGAGGCCGGCTTCGAGAAGCGGGGCGAGATCATCCGCCTGGTGACCACGCTGCGCGGCGGCGACCGCCCGAAGGGCGCGCACGACGAGTTCCCCGACGTGAGCGTGATGCCGCGCGCGGCGTGGGAGCCGTGGGGCCTGTTCCGCAAGCCGCTGGACGGCACGGTCGCGGAGAACCTGCGGCGCTGGGGCACCGGCGGCCTGCGGCGGCGCTCCGCCGAGGAGCCCTTCCGCGACGTGATCCCCTGCGCCCCCGCGCGCGGCGCCGAGCGCCGGATCGCCCCGCACCCCTCGCTCAAGCCGCAGCGCTTCCTCCGCCAGATCGTGCGCGCCGCGCTCCCCGTCGGCACCGGCATCGTGCTCGACCCCTTCGCCGGCAGCGGATCCACCCTGGCCGCCGCGCTGCACCTCGGCGTCGGCGCCATCGGCGTCGAGCGGGACGCCGCCTACCTCGCCCTCGCGACCGAGGCCGTGCCGCTCCTCGCCGCGCTCGCCGACCGCGGAGATCGCTCCGCCTGAACGCTCGGGCTACGGTGGGGCATGCTCCTGCTCCTCGCCGCCTGCACGGGCGCCCCCGCGGACGACGCCGACACGTCGGACGACTCCGGCGCCGACACCGCCGAAGACACCGACAGTGTGGACGACACCGGCGACACCGACGCGCGCGTGGGCTCCGTGGCCGACGCCAGCGCGTCCGTCGCGGGGGACGAGGGCTTCGCCGTCGGGAACGTCATGGTGTTCGCGGGGGACGACGACGGCGACGGGCGTGACGAGATCGTGGTCGGCGCGTCCTTCCTCGGGCGCACCTGCCTCTGGCGCGGGGCCGCCGCGACCGGCGCGCTCGCCTACGACGCCCTCGAGACCTGCTGGACTCCCGAGACGAACCGCGACTACGCCGGGACGGCCATCGACGCCGGCCGCGACGTCACGGGGGACGGCGTGCCCGACCTCCTCGTCGGGGCCATCGCGAACGACGAGGGCGCCCAGGAGGCCGGCAAGGCCTACGTCGTGGCGGGGCCCTACGCCGGCGGCGCGCTGGCGGACGCGGAGCTGCAGCTCCTCGGGGAAGCGGCGCTCGACTACGCGGGGACCACCGTCGCTCTCCTCGGCGACATCGACGGGGACGGCGAGGGAGACCTCCTGGTCGGCGCCCCGGCCCACACCTCGGGCGGGAGCGGCGCCGGGCGCGCCTACATCGTGCGCGGGCCGCGCGAGCCGGGCACCTGGGAGCTCGCCGACTCCTGGGCGACCGTCACCGGGGAGGGGCCCTTCGAGCTCCTCCATGGGGCGCCCGCCGCGGGGGACGGCGTCGGCAGCGTGG
>CAJBVW010000299.1 GCA_903959175.1 uncultured Pseudomonadota bacterium | reverse complement strand
TTCGCCGTCGAGCACGACCGGCGACCACTTCGCCGGGGTGATCTTCCGTTGGTGGTCGATCCACGCCCGGTCCATCGGCACGAGCTCGCGCGTGAACGGGTCGACGACCTCGAGGGGCCGCGCCTGCCCCATCGGGATGAGGTTGCGCGTCTCGAGCTTCGCGTGAACCTCGTCGATCATGCCCTTGTCGACCTGTTCGCGGAGCCAGCCGCACGGCCGGTTCACGGGCGTGAGCGACATGCCGATCTGGCCGCCGGTGCGCGTCACGCGCTTGCGGAGCTCGCGGAAGACCTCCTCGTCGGGGGGCTCATCGATCGCCACGTAGTCTACGGACGCCCCGGCCTGCGCCTCTGCGCCCTGGTTGGTAGTGCGGAAACGCACGATTGAGCCTACGCAAAAACTGGCGACCGGGTTGTCCTTGCCCCACCCGTCCTCGATCTTGTATCGGTCGCGCGTCCGCGAGTTGAGTTGCGTCTTGTCTACGAGGTACCAGAATTTGCCTTGGATCGCGACGGACTGCGCCCAGCTCGTGCAGACCACCCAGATCTCCACGGGCGGGGCCTTCGTCGGGAAGTGCGGGTGCGTCCCCGTCGCGCGCCAGATGATCTCCTCCATCAGCGCCCAGGTCTTCCCGATCTGGTTCCCGGCTCGGATCAACTTCACGCCCGTGGGCGGGTTCAGCCGGAGGAACGCGTCCTGGGGCGGTGTCCATCGCACCCACGGCAGCGGGGCCGTCTCCGCGGCGACGAGCAGGTCGCGTGACGCTTCGTCGAGCTCGTCGAGGAGGTCGAGCTCGGCAGCGCGCGCGACCATCAGCGCCGCCCGAACGGACGGAGCACGTCCTCGCGGAGGGCATCGGGGAGAGCGCGGAGGGCGCGCTGGATCTTGTCGACGAGGCGGGCGGGATCACGCCGGGCCTCCTCGGCCTTCCGCCGCCGCTCGGCCTCCTGCTTTGCCGCCGCCTCGTCCACTTGCTTCCCGAGCTGGGCCGCGGCGATCCACGACCCGTCCGCCGACGCTCGAGCGCGGAGGATCTCCAGGCGCTTCACGGGGTCGCGCACGCCGGCCGCCTCGATCTCGGAGCGGAGGCCGGCGAGCTTCGCGCGCGCCTCGGCCGCCTTCGACTCCGCGGCCACCGCGGCCTTGACGTCAGCCCCCTCGCTCGGCACGGGCTCGCTGCACGCCGGGCACGACGACGAGCCGAGCGCGACGCGCGCCAGTTCCTTGAAGCAGGCGACCTCTTCCTCGAGCTCGACGAGGCGGGCCTTCGCGGAGGGGACCTTACGGGCCAATCACCCCCCTCTCGACCGTGACAAGACCGGTTTTTTTTCGAACTCGCGCGCGAAAACGGACAAGTGGGGACTGCCGGCCCCCCCAGCCCCTGCACACTCGATCCCACCCCCCTCCAAGGAGGGGTCAGGGGGCTGTGTCAAGGGCAAAAGCGTGCCTTTGTCGTGCCGCGTGTCGCTTTTCGCGGCCGACGTGAGGGGGTTTCGGTTCAGGTCATCCATCGTCAACGTCGGAGTCGAGTCCGCACGGCAGCATCGAGAGGCGGACCACGCCGGCCCGATGCGGTCGCAGCTTCGTGCTCGTGCACCAGACCCTGCCGACCACGAGCACGCCGTCGTCGGGATCGTCGGCCAGCATGCCGCCCACCTTCGGGAAGCGCCGCACGAAGTTCGGACGGAAGTACTCGGAGTCGGCGGCGACGCTCCGCTCGTCCACGTTCGTCTGGTCCGACGTGACGTCCGGGTCCGTGTTGCCGTCGTCGTGCTCGTCCTCGATCTCGTCATCGAAGAGGTAGCTGACGTGAAGGCCGAACAAGGGCATCAGCGCGCCCTCGCCGCGGTGTGCGCGGCCTGGCGCACCTGGTCGTGCTCGTCGGGGGCGGGGTTGAAGACGAGGCGGGCGAAGCCGATGGCGCCGCGCCCCTCGAGCTCGGCGCGCCGAGGCCCCGCGATCTGCCTGACCACCGCCACCTCGGTGAGCAGGACGCCCCGCTCCATCACCGTGCGGTAGGCCCCGCGGAAGGCGGCGCGCATCGTGGGGTGGTGCTCCATGCCGGAGTCGCAGAGCATGTCCCAGCCCCCGGCCGCGGCGATGCCCGCCCACATCGCCTCGACCTTGAGCGGGCTCGGTGCCGGGCGAGCGGGGTCGGACGAGATGGACCACTTCGGACGGTTCTCGGGGAGCCCGGCCGCCTTGCCGATGCGCTGGGCGACGCCGAGCACGATGCCCCAGGCCTCGTCGGCGTCATCGAGTGCGCGCACCTTGCGCGCGGGGACGAGATCCAGGAGCTGCCCGACGGTCGGCCAGAAGGGGCAGGACCCGCGGAGGTAGCCCGTCACGGCGTCGTCGAGGGGCCCGTCGTCCACGTCGGGGAGGAGGGTCGCCCAGTCGGCCGCGAGCTCGTGCAGCTCGCTCACGTCGGGGACCGAGCCCGCCCGGATGTTGCGGAAGAGCCGCCGGAGGTTGCGGAGGATGGCTTCGGGCGAGGGCATCAGCGGGCTCCGAGGTTGGCGAGAGCGTCGTCGAGGGCGTTGAGCGCGGCGCGGCGACTGGCGGCGGCGCCCGCGGCGCCACGGGGGGCGGGCCGGTCCCGGCTGTGGACGAGGGCGATGGGCGGGGGCGTGGCGACCGGGCACCCGGCGGCGGCCCACTGCCTCGCCACGACCAGGCGCTCCTCCCAGGTGGCCCCGCTGGACCCCGCGGGCGGGCGCTGCCGGCAGACGTTGGCCACCTTGCGGGATCGGTCCTGGCCGTCCGCCCACCCCTCGCCGCGGACCTCGCGGCCGAACACCGGGTCGGGGCACCAGCGGGCGGCACGGGCGACGAGGACCAGGTCCTGGGCGAACGCACCGGGCTCGCGGCGGCCGTCGGCGCGCCAGAGCGCAAGGACCACCGGGGCGTCGGTCCCGCAGCGGTCGGGGACCACCGGGAGCGGCGTGTCCGCCATCGTCGCCTCGGCCGGGGCCCGGATCTGGGCGAGCACGTCGAGGACCATCCCGGCCACGGCGAGCCGGTCGTGGCCCCCGCACTCGGCTCGCGGCGGGGTCCAGCTCGAGGCGCCGTCGGAGCGGGGGGCGGCCGGCTTCGGCTCGATGACCACCGGGGCAGCGGCTCGCGCGTCCTGACCCCCAATGCCTTGAACGGTGATCGGTGAAGAGGTGAACGCGCGGGGAGAAACCGCGCACGGCGTTCGCCCGCCGTTCGCCTGCCGTTCGCCTGCCGTTCGCCCGCCGTTCGGACTCTCCTCCGTTTCGCGGCGTTCGTCCGTCGCCACCGTTCGCCCGCCGTTCGCCTGCCGTTCGGCCGCCGTTCGCCCGCCGTTCGTCTCGCGGATGCGATTCGCCCCGACCATGCGATCGCCACGGAGCGCCTCAAGAGGGACGCGGCGGTACGGGTCCTGCCAGTGCAGCATGGTGACGCGCGCGGTCTTCCCGTCCCCCTTCACGTCGACCTCGGCCGTGCGGGTGAGGAACGCCGCCACGCGCTCGACGGAGCGCCAGCCCCACTTCACGGCGAGCTGGCGGACGGTGGGGAAGTCGCGCGTGCGGAGCCGGCCGAGGATGTGTTCCCCGACGAGCCAGCGGAGGTGCATGCGCACGCACGCCTCGGGCCACTCGCGGCCCGCGTACGCGACGGTGAAGGCCGCGTCGAAGACGGCGAAGTCCTCGTGGGGGGTCACCTCGAAGCCGTTGGTGCTCATGCCGTCCTCCGGGCCACCGCGAGGGCCGCGTCGAGCCAGTCGGCCGAGCGCAGGCGGACGCCCACCTTGGCGAGGGCGGTGTCATCGAGGGAGGCGGTACCGGCCTTCGCGCGGCCGCCGGCGAGCTGCACGGCGTGCCAGGCGCGCCAGAGCGGCCCGAGCTGTGCCCACGGCAGGAGCCAGGGAGCGCCCTTGAGACGGAGGAGCACGAAGGCGTGCCCGAGCTGGGCGGTGTGACGGTCCATCCGATCGGCTTGGTGGAGCTCCAGGCGGGCGAGCGGGAAGGCGTCGTCCGAGTCGATGCTCTTCGCCTCGAGCAGGAAGGAGACGCCAGAGGCCTGCACGGTGTAGTCGGGCGGCCCGGCCGCGATGTAGACCGCGCGGAAGACGCCGCGCACGGCCTTCCCCAGCGGCTTCATGGGCGCCGGGTTCTGCACGCACGAGGCGCGGGCGGCCCGCTCGTAGAGGTAGTGAGCGGCGTCGATCTGGCTCTGCCAGGCCATTCCGCGATGGGCGAGGCTCACGCGGCCCTCGGCGGCGAGGGCAGCGCGGCCGCGTGGAGGTCCACGCCCTTCTCGGTCGGCCAGCGGAACGAGCCAGGGATGACCACTCCCCACGCGACGAGGTCGTCCTTCGCCCGCTGGATGTGGCCGGAGGGGTCGGCGCCTACCCACTCCGCGACCGTGGCGGGCCGCCGCCGGACCAGCACGGACAGCAGGGCCGCGCGGAGGCCGGAGGGGTCCGGGGCGTGGAGCTCGTCGCAGCCAGCGAGGCGGACCACCTCGGCCGGGTCCTGCTCGGCGAGCGTCTCCCAGTCGTCCGAGACGAGCGGCGGACGGCACCGCTCGATCAGGTCCAGCCGCTGGAGACCGTGCAGCACCTTGGCCGCGTCGGTCGACCAGGGCGCCCGCTCGACGGCGATGCGGGGGAGCGGCGCCGGCGGCCGGACGGCGGTACGCACCGGGGGAGTCCCCTGCGCGAGGATGGCGCGGCGCGCGGCGAGCACGTCGTGGGCGCCCGTGATCCGTGGGCGCCAGAGTGCCTGACCGAGCGCCGCCGCGTCGAGCTTGCCCGGGCGCGCGACGATGAAGCCGAGCGCGAGGAGGCCGAGGGAGCCGGGCCGGACCGAGATCACGCGCCCACCCGGCGCGTCCGCTCGGCGGCCACGATGACGGTGCCACGGACGGTGAGCGCCATCGCTCGCGACGTGCGGGACTCGCGGGTGAGCAGGCCGAGGGCAGTGAGGGCCTCCAGGTGAGGCTTCACCGCCGAGCGCGAGGCCACGCCGACGCGGGCGGCGAGCTCGGCGAGGCTCGGAGGGTAGCCGCGAGCGGCGACGTGGTCGTCGACCGCGACGAGGACGCGGAGCTGGGCGCGCGTGGGCTCCATCTACGAGGCCGCGGCGGTGGGCTCACCGTCCGCACGACGCGCCCGATCGGCCGCGAGCGCAGCTACGCCCGCCGCGATGTCGGCCTCGTCGAGCGCGTAGACGGCCCGCATCCGGTCAAGCACCCAGGTCGCAGCCCCCCGCTCCCCATGCTCGATCTTATTTAGAGTGCTTCGACCAACGCGAAGCCGCCGCGACGCCTCGGCCTGCGAGAGACCAGCGGGGCGCCACGATCGGGCGAGAGACGCGAAAGCGAGCGTTATCGTCATGGTGACAATATGCGCTTACGTTGTCCATACGGCAACAAGTAATTCCGCAAGTGGTGCATATAGGGCGACGCATGACCGTCTCCATCGGCGCGCGCCTCCTCGCCATGCGTCGCACCAGCGGGCTCACGCAGGCCGCTCTCGCGTCGCGCATCGGCTACACGGCCGGCGCCGTCTGCCACGTCGAGCGAGGCTCACGGATGCCCGGGCGGGAGATGATCGAGGCCTGGGTCGCGGCGTGCGGGGGGCACTTCGAGGTGGCCGGCCCCGAGGTCGCCGTCGCGCCCGAGTACACCGGCCTCCTCGAGGCGGTCGCAGGCCTCGACGAGGGCGAGATCGCGCTCCTCTCCGAGGCCGCCCGAGGCCTCGCCGTCGTCGAGGGCGCCGACCGCGCGATGGCCCGCCAGCTCCTCACCTGGCTCGCCGACCGCGCCCCGGCTCCGTCACCGCGAGTCGCGCCGAAGTCGGCCGCGGGCCCACATGACGGTCTCCACCTGCGCCTCGCTGCTCATCCCGCCGACGAGCCGAAGTAACTCCTCGCTAATCGTCTCTCCCCTGTCGCGCCGCTCCTGTAGCTCTTGCCCGCTATATGAGCCTGGAAACTGGACTATTTGCCCCCCCCCCCCCCTTCGGGGTGGACAGTAGGGGGCTGCGTGTGAGGCATGGTGCTCCTGTCGCGCTGGCGACGAGACACGCTACAGCACCCGTAGCAAGCGGCATTGAACCGTAGACGGGCATCTCCAAAAGGTCCAAGGGCGGCGGGTGGGCAGAGCGCGGACTCTCCAAAAGCTCCAAGAGGTCAAAGCCTCGGGTCGCGGGCGATTCTGTAGTCCGTCATACATTTGGGCACTACCGCTTGTTGTCATCTTGCCGACAACGGGCCGGCGTGTCACTATGACGAGGCCACCGAGAGCCCGATGTCCTCCCCCTCGCCCCTCTCCCTCCCCTCGCTCCTGGTCGAGATCGACCTCCTCGTCGGCTACGTGGCCCGGCGCATCGAGCTCGGCGACTACGTCTCCGCCCTCGCCCAGCTCACCACCACCGAGGCGCACATCGCCGAGGTGAGGAGGCGGCTGCACGAGATGGCGGCGGCTGAAGTGGTGGCCTCGTGATCCTCCTCGCCGCCGCCACGATGTGGATGATGACCTGGTACGTCCTCTGGCACGTCCTCTGGCCTCGCCCGGCCGCCGAGTCGCCGCCGGATGACCCGGTCGCCTACCTGCTCGCCCCCGAGAACCGCGCGGGCCTCCAGGCCGGCGCGGCGCTCCTCTACACGCTCGTCGTGGCCTACGCGCTCTGCTGCGTGCTCGCGTGATCGGCGCCATCCCGACCGGGCCCGGCACGTTCGAGGCGACGCTCACGGAACTCGAGAAGCGCTGCGCGGCGATCGAGGCGACCTACACCGCCGAGTGCGACGCGGCCGACCGCCGCCGGCGCGAGGCGCTATCCCAGCTCGCCGTGGAGATGCTCGGGGACGCGCGGGGCCCCGGCCTCCTCCGCGAGCGTCACGGCATCGACGAGCGCGTGCCCTCGGCTCTCCCGTCGGCCCCGCGCTCCCCGGCGGCGACTCCACGCGCGGCGCGCCGTGGACGTGCCTCGTGAGCGCCGGCAAGATGACCGAGGGCGCGGCGACGAGCAGCCACGGGGCGTTGGACTGCGAGATCGAGGGCTGCGACGCGCGCTTGACTTGTCCAGTGCGGGGCACCCGGTACGGCCTCCCTGAGTCCTGGCGCCTCTGCAGGCTCCACGGTGTGCAGATGGTCGCGGCCCTGCACGCCAAGGGTGAGCGCGTCACTCACGACGGCTGGGCGCCAGCCGCTCCCCTCGCGCCGCCGCCGCGCCGCAACCCGCCGACCTTCCCTCTTCCTCTTCCGACACCGACACCGACACCGACACCGGAGGCGAGCGCCTCCGAGGAGCCCCCCGTGAAGCGCACCCGTCCGACCTGCCTCGTAGGCGGCTGCTCCGCTACGCACCTGGCGCACCGGCTCTGTACGAAGCACCTCGCACGCGCGCGGACCCGTGGGCTGTCGCTCACGGCGGATGTCACGCCGGAGCAGATCGAGATCATCCTGGTACCGCACTCGAACAAGGGCGGCGGGTCCTCGGGACGGGCGGCGAAGGTGGAGGCCGAGCTCGACCCAGTCGCCGCGTCCAGTGCGCTCCTGGGGGCGACGGCCGTGTTCTGGGAGGCGGAGGCCAACGGGTTCGAAGTGCGCCTCAACGCGGTGAACGCGGCGCTCGACGCCGCCGGCATCGACCCGAGCGACCAGCTCGAGGAGGGCGCCGCGGTGCGCGCGCTCGCCGTCCAGCTCTCCAAGCTCCGCGAGCTGGTCTCCTCCATCCGCGAGACGCTGGGCCTCCTCGAGGAGCACGACGACGCGGAGGTGTTCGCCGAGGTGGAGCGCCTCGTCCAGCTCCAGAAGCCGCCGGCCCTCGCCAAGGCCGACGCCTTCCGCCACCGCGTGGCCGAGGCCGTCATCGGGCGCGCCGTCGAGGACGTGCCGTACGACGACGCCGGTCTGCTCGTCGCTCTCCAGGACGCCCTCTTCACCGTCGCCCAGCGGCAGGAGCTACTCCTCACGCCCGAGGACCTCCGCGCCCGCGTGGCCGAGCTCGACGCCGCGGAGGAGGCCGCCGAGGAGGCGGAGCAGCTCGAGGTGCGGGCGAAGCGGTCCCGCGAGGAAGCACAGGCGCACCGTGCGCGCGCGCTCGGCGCCTCTTCGGCGGCCGCATGACCCGCGCCTACGCGATGGACGCCGGCGCCGTTGCGATGCCCCCGAGCGAAGTCCTCCTCGACGCCTCGGCGGTGGCCGAGCCCTCCACGCCCCCCGCGGAGCCCGAGAAGCGCCGGTGGCGCACGCCGCCCTGGCTCTTCGCCGCACTGGACAGCGAGTTCCGCTTCGACCTCGACGCCTGCGCGGACGCGGACAACACGCTCTGCCGCTACTACCTCTCGGCCTCCGACGACGCCCTCGACGTGATGTGGCACGCCAGCTTCGCCAGCATCCGCGAGGACATCATCGGGCGCGGCGGTGTCATCCGCACCGCCTGGGTGAACCCCCCTTGGGGTCGCGTCGGGAAGGGCTTCGCGGGCACCGGCGCCTTCGTCGATCGCGCCTGGGAGGTGAGCCGGCGCGGGCTCACGGTGGTCGTCCTCGTCGAGAGCGCCACGGACACGGCCTGGTGGAAGCGGGCCGCGACGAGGGCGGACGAGGTCCGCATCGCCGGGCGGATCGCCTTCGCGCGCCCCGACGGCACCCCCGGCCCGCAGCCCCCCGGCGGCGTCACGCTGTTCGTTTTCCGGCCCCACGTCCCCGAGCTCGGCCACCGCGCCGGCCCGCGCATCGATCCCGCCTGGGCGGCCCACGCGCTGCCGGGAGCGCCGGTCTCGCGCCGCCGGAGGATCTCGTGATGGCCGCCGCGATCCGCCTCGACCGCATGGTCGCGCTGCTCTTCCTTGAACGCCTGGCCGACGGGTCACCCCCCAAACATGGCCGGTGGGAGTGGAGCCAGTACGACTACAACGCCGTCAGGGCGGCGATCCTCGACACGGACCGTGTCGTGGAGGCGATGCCGCAGCTACGCGGGGCGGCCCTGCGAGCGGCCGTGTGCCATGCGCTCTGCTGCGCGGAGTGGCACGCCGAGGTGGTGGCCGCCGGCGACGACGACGACGACGACGGGCGGATGGCGCTGGATGCCGCGCTGGATGCGCTCCCGTTCCTGTGCCCGCCGGTGCATCGTGGTTGAGCAGCGACTCCTCGAGGCCCGCGTCTCCACGCGCACCGCCCGCGCCTCCCGCGTGTGCGGCGTCCTCGACGGCGACGGCATCGACTACTGCGGTCGCGAGCCCCGGCACCGCGGGATCCACTACTGCATGGACCCCCAGGGCCGCATCCGCACGCGCCGGCCGTGCCTCGTCGGCCGCGAGATCACGACGGCGCACCTGTGCATCTGTCGAGCGTGCGGCGGGCCCGCGCGGCTCGGCTCGAACCTGGACCCCCTCGTCCCTCCGAAGGAGGAGTAGATGCCCGCCGCCGCTCGCGCCGCCGTCGAGGACATCGACACTCGCGCCCCGCTCCTCGGACTCGGCTCCGGCGACGTGCTCACGGTCACCTCGGCTGCGCGAGCGCTCCACATGCGCGAGGCAGACGCGCGGGCGTGGCTGCGCGACGAAGACCTGATCCGGACGGTGGCCGGGCGCGAGAGGGTCCTATGGGGTGACGTGCTCGCCGCGATCCGCCGCGGGGACACGCCGAAGTGTCAGCAGACGGGGGACAAGCGCCGCGGTGGTAGCCTCCCCCGGGCGAGGTTGTAGGCCATGTCGACGAGCAAGCCCCCGAAGGCCCCGAAGCGACCCAAGCCCCGCGGAGTAGGGGACGCGCGCCTCCGCGCGCAGAAGGGTCCCGACGAGGCGGGCCGGTGGTGGTGGCGCGCCGAGGTCTACGAAGACGGCGCCTCCCGCACCGTCTGGCGCGGCTGGGCGACGGAGCAGGACGCGGTCCAGGCCGTGGCCGCGATCGTGGCGCGGAACGAGCTCGACAAGGCCCCGACCGGGCCGGACGAGGCCCGCACGGTGCGCGACCTGATGGAGCTCTGGCTCGGGCGTCAGCAGGGCAGGGGAGATCTCTCGCCCCACACGGTGACCGGCCAGCGCATCGCGGCGCGGAAGGTGGTGGCCGCGATCGGGGACGTGAAGCTCGAGCGCCTCGACCGCGGGACCCTCGAGCGTTTCCGCGACCTCCGCATGCGCGAGGGCGGCGCGTCCTCGACCGTCCGGCAGGAGCTGGTCGCCATCTCGGCGGCGTGGCGCTACCTCCGCGAGCTCGGCCTCGTCCCCGACCGCACCCTGCCGAGCATCCGACACAAGGTCGAGCCGTCTCCGAAGCGCTCGCGCGTCACGCCCTCCCGGGGCGACGCCGTCGAGGTGCTCGCCTTCATGGACGGGTGGAGCCGGGTGGCCGCCCACCTCTACGCCGCGACCGGGTGCCGGCTGGGCGAGCTCCACGACCTGCGCGTCAACCAGCTCGACCTCGACGACGCGCTGGTCACCGTGTCGGGGAAGACGGGGCCCCGCCCGATCCCGCTCGCGCCGCCGGCCGTGGCGTCCCTGCGCGCGTGGCTCGCCGGCCGGCTCATCGGGCGGCCCGAGGACCCGATCCTCGGGGTGACCTCGGAGACCGTCCGCACGAACCTGCGCGAGCTGATCCACCGCGCCGTGGCGGCCGCCAACGCAGAGCGGGAGCGGCGAGGCGCCACGGCGCGGATCGAGCCGTGGTCTCCCCAGGGCTTCCGGCGCGCCGCCGTCATCGCCCTCTACCGGAGCGGGGTCGACGTGGGCATCGCCGCCGCGGTGGTCGGCCACTCCCCGACGACCGCGCTCCGCGCTTACCGCCAGGTGTCCGAGGAGGACCGGCGCGACGCCATCCGGCTGGCGCGGCTCGGGTACCTGGACGCCGGGGACGTGGTCGACCTGGATGCCGTGAGGCGTCGTAAGTAGCCGATGAGCTCACCCGCACCGGCGACCCGCACCGCACCGCCAGGATCGGCCTTCCTCCTGCCTTGCCCAAACTCCCGGATGGAGTAGCGGTGACCCCTACAACGTAGGTTGTAGGCGGATCGTGGCGGGGTGGGTTTGGCCCGTTGCGGCCCGAAACGGCCCATGACCCGCACTACCCGCACCGAGACAGGGCGCGGACTTAGGGGGTCGGCGCCAGGACCCGCCTCGTCTCCCGGAGCTGCCGCTGCCGCGCCGCCGCGCGCTTCCGGCGGACGAGGGCCCGGCCGGCGCGGACGATCACGCGGCTCCGCGCGAGGCTCGCTGCGTGGTCGCCCTCGGCCTCCCCGTCGGGGCGGACGAGGTCCGCGATCGCCTCGACCAGGGCGGGGAGGTCTCCGCACCCGATCGCGACGAGCTCGTCGAGCGAGAGGACCCGATCGGCGAGCGCCGCCGCCGTGGAGAGGGTGAGGCGGCGGAGGGCGGCGAGGAGGGCGCGGAGCTCGGCGCGGGCGGTGGCGGTCATCCGGAGGCCCGAGCGGCGCGGCGCCGCATTAGCTCCTCGCCGAGGGCCGCATCGCTCACGCGGGCGAGGACCGCGAGTTCCTCCGCGGTGTCGGCACGGAGGGGGCGGCCTCGAGGCTCGTCGTCGTAGGCGGGGGGGCCGGCGAGCGCGGAGAGGGCCGCGAGCTGGGCGCGGTCGGAGGTGGATCGGTCGGTCACTTCCACCCCGAGAGGAGCCACACGGCGAATACGATGACCAGGACGGCCGCAAGACGGCCGGCATCGGTGAAGTCGAGGTAGGAGCTCGCCGTCACGCCGCCCTCCGGACTTCCACCGTCACGGTGCCGCCCGCCTGGATGACCCGCGCGATCTCGCTCCGGATCCACGCGCAGGCGGGCCGGCTGCGGGTGACGATGCCGGCGCCGATGTCGCGGCCGAGGCCGAACAGGAGGCACCCCAGGGTGTCGCGCGCCCCGTTGCCCGAGTGGATCTGGACGTGCTGGTAGCCGGGGACCGCGACGAGCTCGGGGGTGTCGGGGCCGTGCTTCGGGCTGTCGTAGAGCCGGACGGCGTAGGTGCCCGTGGGGATCGCGGTCTGCCCGGGGACCTTCATCCGGGGATCGACCTCGAGGCGCCGGTCCACGTCCTCGGAGCAGTAGCCGAAGGGGAGCCAGCCAGCGCCGTCGTCGGGGAGGTCGAGCTCCACGATGCCGAGCGTGCCGGCGTCGTGGGGCTCGTCGCGGGTCACGCGGATGCGGAGGGCGGGTTTCACGACCGGCCGCCACCCGCGCGACGCGCCTGGGTGAGCCCCTCGATCGCCTCGCGGTCCTTCTCGGAGAGCTCGACCCGGAGCGGGATCCCCTTCTCCATGACCTGGCCGAAGATGTCCCCGAGGCGCTTGGCGGCGCCGCCGAGGAGGTAGGCCCCCCAGGCGAGCGCGCCGAAGGGGCCGATCTCGCGGATGATGGCGGTGGCCGCGGTAGCCGACTCAGCGGGCGTCCCGGGAGCGACGGCGTCCTGCGCGAGGGCAGCGGCGCACGAGGCCAGGATGAGGACGGGCCCGATCAGGATGAAGAGGCGACCGAGCATGGAAGGCCTCGTGAGGTGGGGGATCGAGAGCGCCATCACCACACCGCCGGCAGGTTCGCCGCCCACTCGGCGCCGTTCGTGTCAGTCATGACGATGTGGCCAGGGCGGTCGGCGCGCTCCGGCTCCGGCGCGTACCCAGCCGCGATGAGATCGGCGTGATGCGCCTCGTGCGCTTCGATGCGCGCGACCACGCGGCCCTCGGCCTCATTGGCGGCGACCCATGCAACGGTGGGACTCATGCGTGCGCCAGGATTACGGCATCCTGGTCGACCGAGGCCGACCCACTGACGAGGTAGCCGATGGTCGTCGCGCCGCTCGTCAGCTTGGTCCCCGTCTTCCCGTCCGCGACCATGCTGATCTCCCGGAGGCGGCCGAGTGACGCGTCGTTAGGTGCGGCGGCCGTCGAGCGGTAGTCGTAGGGGGCGCGGACGTAGCGGCCCGAGCGTGTCTTGAGCGAGGTCGTCGTCAACGCCGCATTGGAGGGGGCGCGGCGGTTCATCGGGAGCAACGCGCTCCCGCCGGGCGTAAAGATGCCGGCGTGGTTCTGACTTGCGGTGACCGAATGGTCCAGAAACCCCACTGCCGTGTTGAGTGTGCTGCCGATGAAGTTTGTCGGACCCGTCGTAATCATCCCGTAGAGCTTGCCGTCTGACTCGGCATCGAGCGTGGTGTCCGGGCTCTCGGAGTCGAGGAGCGCCCCGAGGATCACGGCGTAAATGTTGCCGCCGCCCGTCGAGATCAACACGAGGACCGCCTCGGTCCCCTCGTACAGTCGGACGGTGCCGACGCCCGCCGCCGTCGCCCACGCGCGCCAGTACCCGAACGCCTGCCCCGACGTGAACGGCGCTGCGGCGTTCCACGATGCGAAAACGCCCGCGTTCTTGATGACGTTCGCGTGCATGGTGCCGGCTGCGGCAACGTCGGGCACCGCCATCGTCTGCACCGGCGAGGGGGGCGCGGCTGCACCGGCGAGGATGACGCGGAGCCCGAGGGTATCGGTCGGCGGCCTCGCGTAGCAGGCCTCAGTCGTGCCCGCGTTCTGGTAGCGCGACCACGTCCACGCGGACCCGCTACCCGGCGTCCGCGTCGTCGCGTCGTCGTAGGTCACTGCCAGCCCGAGGGTGTAGAGCGCATCCAGGACGGCCGCCACGGTAGCAGAGGCGAACGCTTGGGCGCCGACGTAGCGCCACGCAAGAGGGGAGAGGCTCATGCGACGGTGCCCGCGGAGGAGGTGACGGATCGGTAGGCGATGGAAGACCCCTCGATGTCGATGAGGCTCCCTGATGGGGAGACGTGCAGCGCGAGGGAGAGGAAGACGCCGACAACGCTGCCGCCCCGGACGGACAGGTACGTCCCCTCTGGTGCGGCGCCCATCGGGATCGTCGTCCCGCCCGAGGTGCGGAGTCCGCGCGCCTGGGTGACGGTCGGGGTCGGATAGCTGCCGCCGAGGTCGCCGCCGGCCGCGCCAGAGGGGGCGCCGCCGCCGCCGCCGCCGCCGACCTGGGCGACGGTGCCCGCGAAGTCCTTGGTCTTCACCGCCGACGTCTGCGGGTCCACGTAGAGCGTGACGTACCCCTCGGGCGGGGTGGGCGGCGACGACTCGACGGGGAGGAGCTGCGCGCGGAACCGGCGGCCCAGACGGAGCAGGTCGTCGTAGCGGTACATCACGAGGGCGCGCCGTCGGACGTGAAGCCGAGCCGCGTGAAGGCGGCCAACGTCTCGTGCCGCTCCCGGCGCTCCTGCATCCGCGCCGACACCGCCGCGGTGATCGCGTCGGGCCGCCAGCTCGGGAAGGTGCGGATGATGTCGCGGGCGTGGCGCTCGATGCCGGCGACGCCCTCGATGGGGGCATCAAGGGGCATGCGGCGCGCGACCTCGGCGGCGATGTCCGGGGGCATCGGAAGGTCCGTCTTCCCCCACCCGGTCACCTCGGAGATCTGCGCCGAGGCGATCAACGCCATCCCGAGCCCGCGGCAGGCCTCCGCCGTGAGGCGGAAGCGGGCCCGCGGTGAGGTCGGGTCCGTCGGGTCGAGGAACGTGACGACCGGGAGCCCGCCGATCACGTCGTCGACGGTGACCTCGCGGAGGTCGACCGCCACTTCGGCGGGGAGGAGCGGGATCAGGTCTTGCGACATTCGGCCTCGCGATCTCGGGCGAGCATAACTCAACCATCGCCGTATCGCGATGGAGCGATGTCACGCGCTCGCCCTTGCTGAATGCGGGGTGCAAACGTACGTTCACTCTCTGCGGAGGTCGCGATGGTCCTGCTCTTCTTGGTGATGGCGTGCGGCACGGGCGAGCCGGAGACCGCCGAGGAGTGGTGTGAGGTTGCACGCGAACGGATGTGCGAGTGCGACGACGCCGCCTCGATCTCGGACTGCGCGACCGACGCCGTTACCTGCGCTGACCGAGTGGCCGCGCACGCCGAGCGGTGGGGTGCGGCCTTCGCGCTCGACTTCCAAACCTGCCTTGCCGAGCATCCCTGCCCCGAGGAGTGGCCCGAGTGCGAGGGCGGATAGCTCACGCCCCCCGGTAGAGCTTCCCAGGCTGGTCGACCACGCGCGTCGTCACGGTGATCCAGCCCGACCCGTCCGTCACGACGCCGGTCACAAGCGCTACCTCCTCCTCGAGGAAGGTCTCCTCGTCGGAGAGAAGCGCCACGGCCGCGCGGCGGGCCCCGATGTACGAGCCCTCGGGGAGGCGCCAGGTCACGCGACGAGCCGGGAGCGCGTAGGCCGTCGCGATGAACTCCGCGATCGCCCAGGCCGTGGAGGTCTCGTAGACGAAGGCCGTCTCGATGACGCGCTCGCGGACCTCGCCGCCGAGCTGGTCGCGGGAGGCCTGGCAGTAGGGGGAGACGCGGAAGGAGCTGCCCGAGGCGTCCTCGCTCGGCATGTCCCCCGCGGCGCCGAGCACGATCTCGGCGGTGTAGGTCTGGGTCCGATACGAGAAGGCGTAGCGGATCACGATGCGGTTGACCTGGTCCTCGTCCTCCTCCTCGATGTCCCCGAGGAGCTCGATGTCGGGATCGCTCGCGGTGTCGATGAAGAGCGTCGCGTCGGCGCGCGTCGCGTCGAGACGCCAGACGTGGACGAAGTATCCGGACGGGCCCGAGGCGAGGCTCACGGGGAGGAGCGGGAGGATCTCACGCTTGAGGATGTCCCAGACCCGCGCGCTGCTGTCGATCACGCCGTCGAAGTTGAAGCGGGAGAGGAGCGGGCCGACCGCCGCCATCGCGCCCCGATCAACGCCGCTGGCGCACATCCCGAGCAGGTAGGAGAGGACCGGGCCGGCAGCGCGCACGAGCGCACCGCCCACAACCAGGCCGCCGGCGGAGAGGTCGTCCTCGTCGCGCCAGCCGATGTAGAGGCGCGACTCGGTGTACAGGTTGAAGGGTAGGACCGCCGCCCCGAGGCCGTAGATGGGCCCGGACGCGAAGCTGTAGGTGTAGGTCCCGGAGTCGTAGTCGTCTTCTGGCGCGCCAGGAGCGATCGACGCGGCGAACCACGAGAGCCAGGCCACCGCCGCCCCCTGGTCGTCGAAGCCGTTGTAGACGCGCACGCGCGCGCCGGCTGTGTAGTCGTCCGCGTTCACGTAGACCGAGCCGGCCTGCACGTGGTGGCCGGCGATGAGCACGCGGAGCTCGGCGAAGTTGCTGCCGGAGACGGCGATGTTTCGAGCGTCGATCCAGGTGCCGCCCGAGCCCGTGATCCATCCGCTCGAGGCGATGTCCGTCGAGACGAACCCGGGGCGCCCGATGACGATCGGGTAGTACTCGCCGAGCTGCGCGATCGGCACGGTGTCGATGTGCTCCCAGTTGGCCCCGATCACGCGCTGCGTGAGCGCGTGCGTCACGCTCTGATCGGCGAAGAGCGACTCGTCGAGGGAGGTGCGGATCGGCGCGCCGGCCCCGCGGTAGCTCGGCTTCACGAACCGGCCGACGACGACGCGCCGCCGCGACTCCCAGGGCGTGCCCTCGACCCAGCGCGCGAGCTCGCCGCGGGCGGTCGAGAGGCGGTGGCCGCGGGCGACGAGGAGGGGCACGTTCACGAGCGCCGGGAACGCGACCTCAAGGGGAACGGAGAGCAAGCCGCCCGCGTCGCCGCCGAGCGTGATCTCCTCCTCCACCGCGAGCGTGCCCAGGCCGTCCTCGTAGTGGAGCCAGTCCCCGGCGTCGGTCTGCACGTCGACCTCGTCGTCGGCGATGCGGATCGTGTGGCCCGCCCACTGGACGGTGAGGAGCCAGAGAATACGGGCGCCCTCGGCGTCCGCCTTGTAGAGCAGGCCGGTGTTCATACGAGGAGCTCCCAGCGGATCGCGGGGATGCGGAAGACCTCGCCGGGGTCCTGCATCTCGTGCCCGAGCACGTTGTCGAGGCGGAGCGTCTCGGTCAGGAACTGCCCGTAGAGCGCCGCCTCGGGGTTGAGGAGGGTGATCGGCGTCGAGCTCGTCGTCGCGGCCGCCTGCTGGGGGACGGCGGGCGCGAAGACGCCAGGGAGGACGGCGCCGTCCATCGCCGTGAAGAGGCCCTGCAGCGTGCGGGGGAGGTCCGCGGGGGCCGCGAGCGCGTCGGCGCCCGTGTACCCGAGGGTGATGTGGTTCGCGGGGGCGCCCGGGGTGTGGAGGCCGGTGGTGTCGACGCCCTCGTCGTAGGCGAACTCGAGCGCGGGCCGAGCCGGGGCGCGGCGCCGCCCGCGCCGCCCGCCGCCGCGGGTCTCGGTGAGGTCGTAGGCCGGCGTGACGGTAAGGGCGCGCCCGTAGCCGTGCTCGTGCCCGAAGAGGCGGAAGCGCCCGATCACGACCTTCGCCGTCTCGATGTAGCCCTCGGCCGTGGTCGCGCCGGTCACGCGCAGGAGGAAGGCGTTCGTGCTCGCCATCGCCTCGGTGATGAAGAGCGCCGCAGGCATGATGATGTCGAAGCTCCCGGAGGCGGGGTCGCCGCCGCCGTAGGTCTCCAGGTCGATCTCCGCGCGGGCGTACCCGGCCGGGGACGCGCCGCCGATCCAGCTCCCCGCCCGGTTCCACTGGATCTTGCGGACGATGCCGCCGCCGAAGTCCGCCCAGGCGCCCGCGAGCGCGCCCTCGTGGAAGTGGAACGCCGCGTCGTTGCCGCCGGCGCCGGCGGACGGGATCAGCGTGTTGCGCGAGCGGGTGAAGGCGAGGCTCTTGAGGCCGGTGGACTTGTCCAGCGCCGCCACCTGGTTGGCCGCGCCGAGGTCCCGGTAGAGCGTCGCGTTCTTCCAGTTGCCCCGGACGTAGATCGCGAGCAGGTCGCCCGACCGCCACCCGAGGTTGAAGTCGGTCCAGGTGTAGTCCACGTCGAGGCCGTCCCCCGTCGCGCGGTGGACGCGGCGGGGGGACGGGTGGAGGTTCGCCTGGATGGCCTCGGCCGGGAACTCGAACGCCGTGGCGTGGTCCCAGGTGTCCCCGATGACGGTGGGCCCGTTCTCCCCGTGCATCCGGAGGCCGCGCACGACGTGGTAGGGCGTGGCCTGGCCGCAGAGGAGGCGGCCCCGGGCGACGCCCGCGGCGCTGCCGGAGATGCCCCCGGCGACGTAGAGCCCGCCGCTGTAGAAGCTCGCCCGGTAGACGGCCGAGCCCGCGACGAGGATGCCCCAGCTAAGGTTCGTCGTGGAGGAGCTGCCCGCCGAGAGGGTGGAGTAGCTCGCTACCTGCGTCCACTCCCGGTCGGCGCGTGGGCCGTAGGTCACGATGCCGCTGGACGACCCGTCCTGCCGCACCCAGGCGCGCACGCGGCCGACCGCGCCGCCCCAGGCGCCGGAGGCCTTCTCGAGGGCGATGCGGAGCGCGATGCCGGCCGTCGCGTCGATGGAGACGGACCCAAGGTTGACACCGGCGACAAGGTCGCGGAGCGTCGCCGTGGTCGTCGTGATCGAGAGGCGCACCGAGTAGCTGTTGCCGGCGCCGTCGCTGATCCGGGCGTCGTGGATCGCGGTGCCGCTGGGGACGGTGACGTGGTGCTCCACCTCGACGCCGTCC
The DNA here is from genome assembly GCA_903959175.1 of uncultured Pseudomonadota bacterium. Lineage (GTDB taxonomy): Bacteria > Myxococcota_A > UBA796 > UBA796 > SXON01 > CAJBVW01. Next base: position 13,301 of record CAJBVW010000299.1, on the reverse strand, counting down.
GCGAGCACGCCCGAGGTGTCCGGCGCGACCGAGTAGTAGGCAACATCGGTGCCCGCCGCGGCGAGCGTGACGCCGCCGCTGCCGAGGGTCGAGGTCGCCGCGCCCGTGAGCGTCTCCGTGGCGAAGCTCGTGCCCTGGGGCTTCGCGAGCGGAAGCCAGGTCTCGGCCCACCCGGCCACGCCGCGGTCGCGCGGGTAGCTCGCGTCCTGCCCCTTCCCGACCGTGGTCCACCCGCCGAGGTAGACCGCCGAGAGCGAGTCGCCGGCCGTCCCGGCGTGACGGCTCAACAACACGGCGCGCCCTCGCTCGGGGGCGACTGCGATGTCCTTGAGGTACGTGGAGGCATCGCCCTTGTGGACCACCACGCCGGCCATCGAGCCCGATGGGGAGATGTGCATGTAGGACCAGGTGGCGCCGCCGTCCTGGGAGAGCGTGACGCCGATCTCATACATGGACGCGGGGAAGCCGCCTCCGCCAGCAAAGTGGTCCCGGCCGTACAGGTAGAGGACGCCGTCGTCATCGACGAGGAGCGCGCACTCGGCCTCGGTGAGCAGGCCGCCCGAGCGCACCGCCCACTCCCAGAGTGAGGAGTCGCCGGCCAGTACGGCGTCCGCCGTCGAAAGCCCCTGCCCGGCGCTCGTGAGGCGGCGGACGTAGGGCACGAGCGTGGAGAGGGAGCCCCCGGCGTCGTACTCGATCGTCGCGCAGTAGAGGACGCCGTCCCGCGCCTTGAGGTCGGGGCACCCCTTGTTGGAGCTCGAGAAGGTCTCGACGAGGGAGAGGGCCGCGCCGCTCGTGTCCGAGCTGTACTGGTAGAGCACGTCCGCCGCGTCCTGGACCCACACAACGACGGCGAGCACGCCGTTGAGGAACGCGGTCCGGATCCGCGTCACCTTGTCGGAGCTCACCGCCAGGGGGTCTCCGAGGCACGCTTCGGAGCCGACCTGCCAGGTGGCGCCGCCGTCGTCGGAGTAGGCCATCCGGATCTGCGTCTTCGTCGTCGCCACCTCGTAGGCGTAGAGGCAGACGATGCGGCCGGTGGCCGGGTCCTCGGCGAGGCCCGCCGCGGTGGCCGCGCCCGTGGCCTCCACGTCTACCGAGTCCCAGCCGCCGAGGGACGTGGCGTCCGGGGACTGCCGCCAGACCTGGACCGTGGTGAGGTCGTAGATCACCACGGTGACGAGCTCGCCCGTCGTCGTCCGGCGGATCGCGTGCGGGCGGGTGTAGCGGTTCGCCGCGAGTGCCCGGTCGATGAATTCGAACCCCGAGGCGACGGTCGGCGGGTCGCAGCTCCGGAGGGTGCCGCCGACGTAGCGCCAGCGCTGGGTGGCCGAGCCGACGACGCCGGCGCGGAGCGTGACGATCTCGATGTCGTCGAGCGCCACGTCGAGCACGCCCGAGGGGACCATCTGCATCGCCGTGCGCTGCGTCGGCACGGCCTCGCCGGGCCGCGGCCCGGCCTCCTGGGAGGCGGTCACGGTGGCGGAGAGGAGCGCGAACTCGGGCACGAGGATGCCCTGGAGGTCACGCTCGGCGGGGGGCTGCACGAGCGACATGCGCTACCTCGACCGGTGGCCGGACGAACCGGCGTTGGAGCGGGTGGAGATCTCACGGTCGAGGGCGCCGCCGCGCGCGGCGGTGTCCGCGATCGCGCGGTCGAATTGCTTGTGGCGGTACTGGAAGAGCACCTCCACCTGGGTCGGCGCCGCGCTCACGCCCGCGTTGGCGCGGTTGATATCCTCGTCGCCGAGGGTCGCGCGCCCGAGCTGCGAGAGCACGGCCTCGCGCCGGTGGAGGGTCGCGGGGACCTCGTCCGGGGTGAGCCCGCCCTTGTACGCGGTGAACTGCTGCGCCTCGATGTTGCCGACCGCGGCGAGGCCGAGGCCCGTCGCGATCGCGGCGCCCGCGATGCCGAACGGGCTCGGCGGGGGCGACTGCGCGATCGCGTTGATGCCGGCGAGGAAGGTGGAGGCGAGCGCCTCCGCGGCCTTCGCGTTCTTCGCTGCGTTGAACTGCTTCTCCGCGGCGTCGCGCTGGGCCTTGATGCGGCCCTCGAGCGCCTTCTTCTGCTCGGCGGTGAGGTAGGCCTCGGAGGCCGCGAGCTGGGCCTCGAGGCGCGTCACGCCATCTGCTGCCACCTGGTACGCGTCGTCGTGCGCCGCCGAGACCATCGAGAGGCCCTGGGAGACGTACCCGCCGACCGCGTTGACGTTGGCGAGCTGCGTCGCGCGCATGGCGTCCATCGCCCGGCGCGCCTCCTCCTCGCTCTTGAGTGCGGCGGCCGAGGCCTTCTGCGCGTCGGCGTCGCGGAGCTTCTTGCGGTCGGCGTAGTAGGCCTCGTCGAGGGCGCGGAGGGTGTCTCGGTGCTGGACCTCGACGGTCTCGATCGCGGAGGCGCTCGCCGCCGCCGAGAGGGACCGGCCGCGCGAGGCGTCGGCGGCCGCGCCGGCGGCCTGCCGATCGAGGTCGAGCCGCTCCATCTGGGTCGCCACGGCGCGCTGGGCGGCGAGCTCCTGCTGCTCGAGGGCGGCCAGCCCGCCCTGGTATGCCGCGGCGTTCGCGCGCGCCGTCTCGCCCTCGAGCTGCATCGCGGCGTTCAGCGCGTCGAGGCGGGCCTTGAGCGCGTCGACCGCGACGGTGCGACGGGCGGTGGCCGTCGTGGCCGTCACCTGGGCGGCCGTGGTCCCGACGACGATGTCCTGATGCGCCCCCTCTTGCGCGTCGAGCTGGGAGAGCGTCCAGCGCGACTCCTGGAGGGCGGAGGTGTAGCCGCCGTAGTAGTCGATCGCCGTCGAGAGCACGCCCGGCAGCGCCCCGAGGCGCCGGAGCACGCGTTCGTTCGTGAAGACGGACTCCTCGGCGGTCTTCCGCTCGGCCTCCTGCGCCGCCTGGAAGTCCTTCACGCTGCGGGCGGCGCTGTCGCGGATCCGCTGGAGCGCGGCCTCCTTCTCCGAGAGCGTCCCCACCGCGACCTGCGCGTCGAGGACGGCGTCCTCGTAGCCGCGGGTCGCGGAGTCGAGGACGTGCAGGTGGGCGGCGAGGAACGCGGAGCGCGCGGCGAGCTCGTCGGCCTCGCGGGAGAGGACGACCAGGTGGCCCGCGAGGGGGGCCGCGGCGAGGGCGACGGCGCCGAGGACGGAGGCGAGCGCGAGCCCGGCCGGGCCGGCGGCCGCGGCGCTCGAGGAGAGGACCTCGATCCCGTCGGCCGCGTCGTTGCCGAACCCGGCGATGTCACCGAGCATTGGCGAGACGGACGAGAGGATCCCGCGCGACTTCGCGAAGGCCTCCCCCATCCTTCCCGCACGATCGCCCAGGCCGCCCACCGCGCCGCGCGCCCGGCCCGCCGCCTCTGCCGCGTCGTCGATCGCCCGAGCCGTGCGCCAGGACGCCGTAGCGTTGGCGCGGGTGGCCTCGGCCGCCTTCTCCTCCGCGGTCACGCGCTGGGCCGCGGCCTCCCGCATGCCCTTCGACGACTCCTTGTAGGCCTTCTCGGCGGCCTTGATCTCCTTGCTCAATTGCTGGGAGATGGCCTTTCCGGCCACGCCCGCGGCCTCGGGGAGCTGGTCGAGCGCCGCAAGGAACTTGTCGATCTTGAGCCGGACCTCGGCGCCGACCACGGTGTCAGACATCAGCGTCCTCCTCTTCCGATGCGCTCAACGATCGCAGGTCCGACGCGGACCTCGAGGCGCTTGAGCATCGCGCGGGCCGGTTTGCCGATCAGCTCCTGGAGCAGGAACTTGCCGTCGCTGGCCTTGGGGTTGTCGATCTCCTTCACGCCACGGCCTTGGATCTTCTTGCCCTTTGGCGAGGCCAGCGCCGCGCCGGACACGAAGTCGGCGCGCGTCGCCGGCACCTTGATGCGGGAGAGCGGCCCCGGACGGTGGACGTATTTTGCGCGGGCGACGTCCCGACTCCCGATCGCCACCCGGATTTCAGTCGGCGTCACCGTGGTGACCACGACGATATCGCCCGACTTGCCCGTCCGCAGCTTCACGCCGTTGGGCCCGTACCAGGCCTCGCGCGCGGCCGTCGCGACGACGTTTGCCTCCTCCTCAAGGACAGCGAGGGCGCCATCTGTCGCTGCGAGCGCCGCCGCGCGCACGAGCTGGTCGAGCTCGCCGCCGAGCTCGAACGAGACGGACCCCTCTTCCCAGCGCGTCATACTCCTCATCCGCGCCCCTTCCGGCCCTTGGCGCGGTCGCGAGCGAGCCGGGCGCGGAGCTGGGCGTTGCCAGAGTCGCCGCCGTTCGCCTGCCCCTTCGGGTCGTTCACGATGCGGTCGTAGGCGATCACGCGGGCCTGCTGTTCGCGGGAGAGGGTGGAGAGCCAGTCGGGATCTCCCTGCCCGAAGGTGAGGGAGAGCCGCAGCGCTACGAGGTCGCCGGCGCCGCGCCGGCTTCGGAGTTTCCCTCGGCGGCCTTGACCTCGTCGGCGCTCGGCGCGAGCACTTCGAAGATGCGGTCCAGGATCGCGCCGCCCGCCGTGCCGATGTGCGCGGGCTCCACGCCCTGGGCGTGCAGGTAGTCGAAGACCTTCCCGCCGTAGACGAAGACGTTGCAGTCGCAGCCGCCGAAGGTGACGCCCGACTCCCGCCCGATGCGCGTGGTGATCCCGATCGCCGCGGCGTACACACGGGCGCGCGCCATGCCGTCCCGCTCCTTGGACGCGAAGTACGAGACGACCAGGTCCTGCCGATCCGCGTGCGACGCGGGGAGCGTGACGACGTGGAGGCGGGGCCGCACGCGCGGCTCCCCCGCCGCGGCGGTCGCCTTCGGATCGGGTTCGGTCAGGATCTGGACCTGGAGAGGGGTTCGCATCGTTCTTCCTCGAGCGTGGGGGTCAGTCGATCGTGATGGAGTCGGGGTCGGAGCCGAAGACGTAGGCCTCGCCGGAGAGCGCGAGCTTGCCGGGCACGCCCTCGGAGACCTCGATGTCGGCCGCGCAGTACTTCATCGCGAGCACGGCATCGGCGGCGGCGCCGAGGTCCGAGGTCCGGGCGAAGAACTCGACCTTGAGCGTCGGCACGTCGCCGAACGCCGCGGAGGTGGAGACGGCGGCCGCCCACGTGTTCTTCCCGCGGAAGGCGTCGAGCACCGTGCCGTTCGTCCCGCCGCTGAAGCCGCACAGGTGGAGCTCGAGGCTCCACTGGACGTCCTGATCTTCGACTTGGCGGAGCGCGTAGCCCTTGCCCCGCTTCTTGAACTTCTGACGGGTCATCTGGTCGCGGGTGATCCCGCTGGCCTTGAAGGTGCCGTCCTCGTAGAAGTCCTCGACGACGAGGGTGCCGCCGTCGCTGATGCGGACGTAGCCGTCGCTGGGGATGAGGGGGAGATCGGCGTCGGACGACATGGGGCGCCTCCTACAGGCGTACGGGGTGGCGAGCGGTGAACGCGATCTCGTGCACGAACCAGTTCCCCGGAGGGGGGCAGGCGCGCGGCTCGACCGAGTCGAGGATGAGCTGGAAGGCGGGCTGTCCCGGCCAGGCGCCGGTGCGGTCCATCAGGTGCGAACGCACGGCCTGCTCGATGGCGGCCGCGGCGTCCTCGGAGGTCTTGGACTTCGTGGGGCCCGGGGTATGCCGGGCGAAGAACCGCACGCGCACGTTCGTGTTGGCGACGACGTTGTGCCCCGCCACCTGGCGCCCTTCGAACTTGGGCGTGCCGCGGATGCCGATGGCGAACGCCCCGTGCGCCTTCGTCGCGGGGACGGCGTCGGGGACCTGGGAGATGCCGAAGCCGTCGAAGGGGACCGGGGCTTCCCACATCGCGCCGACGCCCCAGGCCGCGAGCCAGGGGAGCGCGACGAGGCGGGCCGCCAGGCGCTGCCGGAGGTCCTCGATCGGGACGGAGGGGCCGAGGGTGCTCACCACTCCTCCCCGGCCTGGCAGAGCCAGAGGGTGGGGTTCGCGGCGGCGCGGCCGCCGGGCGTGGCGCGGCCCTCGTCGTTCTCGTCGTACTCGAACGTGAGCCCGTCGCGGATCTTCTCCGCGCGGCCTGCCCACTTCGCCTCGAGCCGCACCCAGCGATTCGTGTCGTCGCCGTCCGCGCCGAGGGCGGACCCGACGCGCTCGAGCCACATCGCCTCGTGCAGCTCGCGGAGCTCGCTCGAGTCGGTCACGAGGAAGGGCCGGCGGCCCTTGCTCTCGATCCAGTTCAGGATGTCCGCCCACGCCATGTCGCCCTGGGGCTGCCAGGTCGTCTGGGTCGGGGGGATGTACTCGTTCAGGTCCGCATGCCAGACGAGGAGGTCGGCGATGCTCGCGGCCTGGGGGAGCCGCACGCGGCAGAGCGCCGCCCCGGCGCGGAAGACGTGCGTGAGGCCGTCGGGCATCAGCAGGTGCCACTCGACCCGCCAGTTCGCGCCCAGCGTCTGTGCGGCGAGCTGGGCCGGGTCGACGGTCGCGAGCGCGAAGCCCCCGGCGTCGGCCGAGGTCTCGTTCTGCGCGAGGAGGACGTTGGCCGCGTTGTAGACGCGGAGCTCGCCACTGACGGGCGCGACCACGGCTCCCGCCTCGTACACGCCCAGCCGGAGGGGGTTCTCGCGATCCCTCTCCAGGTAGGTCTTGTGCAGGAAGCGGGGGCTGTAGTCGACGCTCGGCATGGATTAGGCCGAGGTCCCGACGCCGTAGATGTCGTAGTCGGCGGAGGCGCCGGCCCCGTTGGCGACGTTGATGAGGTCCGCGGTGCCGGCAGTGATCGCCCAGCCGACCGGGTTGTAGTAGACCTCGAACGAGCCCGGCGAGATCGTGCGGGAGTGCGCGGTCGCGCCGAACCCGAGGAGGGCGCCGTTCGTGGCCGCGCTCTTCACCATCAGCGACTGGGTGGTCGAGCGGTTGTAGATGACAAGCAGCTTGACCTTCGCCATCGTCGCGGAGCTGCCGAACGGATCGGTGAAGCCGCCCGCGAGGTCGAGGTCTTCGTTCGCCGAAGCGGCGAGCGTGCGCCGGTCGGAGAACGCGCGGTCGGCCTCACCGATCCCGAAGCCGTCGGTGAGCCGGAGGTTCTTGAAGGGATCGAAGGTGTGCTTGATGGCGCCCGTCTGGCTCTCGGTGTCGCGGCTGTCCGTGACGACGAGGAGAAGGGAGAGGAGAGTGAGCATGCGGACTCCCGAGACGGCCAGGCGTTAGCGAGGGGCGAGGAACAGGGTGATCGTGCCGCGCGCCGCCGTGGTGACGCCGGTCACGTCGAGGGCGAGGGCGTCACCAACGGCGAGCTCGAGGTCGGCGGGGGTGGCCGAGAGCGTGAGCGCCTGGGTGGTGTCGGCCGTGCCCTTGAGGTTGTAGGAGCCGGTGTGGAGCACGGTGCCGGCCGCGATGGCGGTGCCAGAGGCCGCCTTCTTGATCACGGCCGAGACGCCGCCGCCGTCAGAGCCGAGCACGTAGGGGCGACCGGAGATCGACTTCACGCGGCACGCGCGGGAGATGACCGCGATGTACTGGTCGTCGGGCGCGTTGTAGACGAACGAGATCGGCGCGAGGCCGTCGTTCGTGGTGAGGGCGGCCGTCGAGGTGGTGCCGGTCGCGATGATGCCGGTGAACTGGGGCGAGTTGCCGGTGTCGAGGCCGAGCACGGCGCGCTGGGCGGCCGCGGTCGTCGCCGCGAGGAACGTGCGCGCCTGGGCGGCGAAGTCGGCCAGCGCCGCGGTGCCGGAGCCGGTGAAGTACGCGACCTTGTCGGCGGCGGACGTAAGGCCGGCGATGGCCGCGAGCTCGGCGTCGGCCACGTTGGCGGCCGCCCAGCTCCCCGCGACGCGCGAGTAGAGCGTCCCGTTGAAGCGGAAGTAGTACGAGCCGTTGGGCTCGGCCGCGGACGGCGCCGCGCTCCCCCAGGTGATGGAGGGGCTCGTTGCCGGGTCCTCGCTCGCGCTGGTGCGCATGGCGAGGCCGGAGACGAAGGCGAGGGCGTTGCGGAACCACTGGAACGGGCCGGTCATGTCAGCTCACTTCCCCTTGCGGGCGAGGGTGTCTTCGACGCGCCCCACCGACTGTTCGGCGAGACGCGTCGCGGTCTTCTTGTCGATGCCGCTGCCGCGCATGCGGTCGACGAGGCGCTCTCGCGTCTCCTTCGTGTCGCGGTAGGTCCCGTCCGGGCCGGTCTCGGTCGCCATCGTTCAGCCCGCCTGGGGGTCGGCGGGAGGGGTGGCCGGAGGGGTGGCCTCGGCCGCCTTGGCGGCGCGCTTGCGCTCGGCCTCCAGGCGCTTGCGCTCGCTCGCCATCGCCTCGCGCTCGCGGGCGATCTCGGCGCGCTCATCCTCGAGGACGGCGCGCGCGGCGGCGAGCTCGGCCACGGCGCCAGGCGTCGGGGCGTCGGAGCGGGCGCCCGCCACGGGGGATGCATCCTCGTCGTCGATGGTGATGCTGTTGCCGCCCACCGGGGTAGCGCTCCCGGCCTGGGCCGCGATCTCGTGCTCGATGGCCTCCACGTCCCGCTGGAGCCGCTCGGCGGCAGGGCGGGCCGCCCGGTTCTTCTCGGCGCGGTCGGCCTCGCGGGCGGCCTCGACGCGCTTCACGTCGAGCAGCTTCTGCAGGACGTGGAGCGCGGGCGCGGGGAGTACTCCGGTCGTGCGGAGGTAGGTGCAGAACTCGAGATAGCGCTCCTCGTCGCAGGCGATCGTGTCGCTGCCGGCGAAGCACTTCTCGTAGATGAGGAGGTGAACGTCCGGACGGCCGTCCGGACACCACAAGTAGGACTTGCCGTGCGAGGCGGGGATCTTGTCGATCGGGATGATCGTCCACCCCTGTTCGATCCAGAAGTCCCGCGCGGCGCCCAGCTTCACGACCCGGCGGCCGCCGGGGAGCTCGCGGACCTCGGCGCCGTTGAGGCCCGCCCGGTACTTCACCTTGGTGAAGCACGGGATGACCTGTCCACCCATGACCGTGATGCGCTCCGGATGCGCGGCGAGGAGGAACGCGGGGCACGCGTCGACCTTGGTGACGAGCTTGCGCGCGCCATCGGGGCCCTCATCAGGGAGGAAGATGCTGCCGGACGTGCCGGCTCCGGCGGGGGCGAGGGTGGACATGGTTCTTCCTGCGTGAGAGAGCCCTGGGGGAGCCGAGCAGGCGCCGGGGAAGAACGGGGCCGGGCATGCCACGCCTCCCCCGGGGCCAGGGGGTCACCGGACTATGCGTCGGTGATGAGCGAGACGCCGCAGGCGTCGATGCCCTTGGAGGCCGCCAGCATGCGGTGGCCGACGTAGGCGGTCTTGTTCCCGCGGGCGTTGCGGTCGACCTCGAAGAGGACCTTCTGGTCGAGGAACAACTGCGTGGCGTTGTTCTCGCCGGGGATGGTGCCATCCGCCCAGAGAACGCCGCCGGCCCCAAACATGCCGCCCGCGCGGTCTGCGCTCGAGTTTGCGGTGGGCACGTCGGTCGTGGTGAAGTTCGCGATGCCCAGGTACTCCCCCTGGTAGCCGAGGCCCTTCATCCGATCGAGCAGGTCCTGCGAGCCCGCGTTCCACTGGATCGCGCCGCCCGAGTTGAGGCCGGCATCCTTGCGGATGTCGCCCCACTGGACCGGATGCCCGATGAACATGAAGGGCCCGAGCACCTTCGCGATCTCAAGGGTCGTGATGAGATCGAGGTAGTTCGCGATCGTCGCATCGACGCCAGTGGAACCAACGATGGCGGTGAAGCCGTCGACGATGTCCGCGATGAGGGTGCGGAGCGTCGCCATCGCCGAGACGATCGCGTCGAGGGCGAAGGCCTGCCCGTTGAGCATGCCGTTCGCGTCGACCATGCGCGCGATGTCGGAGGCCTCGTAGACCTTGGTGTACTGGGAGACGGAGAGCGTGGAGCTCCCGTCCGTCAGCGGCGTGTTCGCCTGGTCCGTGCCCTCGGTGGCCGCCGTCATCACGTTGTACCCGAGGAGCCCGAGGTGCGGCACCTTGAGCACCCGGGAGCCCTTCCCGGTCACGTCGCCGCAGTACAGGATCGCGGGGTGGTTCGGGAGCGCGTTGCGGTCGGCGTTGAGGAGCAGGAGCTCGGCCGAGAGGGTCTCGGCCGTGGTCTGGTCAGCGATGCCAGCGTAGAGAATTTCGTCGGCCACGTGGGCCTCCAAACGGAAAGGGGAAACAGGATTCGTGCCGTGTTTCGCCTGTCGCTTGGTATCGCGGTCGCGGGTCCGCGTGGGCTCGCTCGGATGCTATCCGCCTGTTCACTGCTCCGTCAAGTTTTGCGCTTAGCCGCCTGGGCGCGGATGTCTGCCATGGCCGCGTTGAGCTTCGTGAAGTCCCTCGTCCGGCGGGCCTCCTCCGTGAGCTCGCGGATCGCCTCGGAGCTGTACGCGGGCGTCGTGGGGGGCGGGCCGCCCTCCGTGCCGCCGGGCTTCGGCAGGGGCTTGCGCGGGGGCGCCCCGGGAGCGGGCTTGCCGTCCGGCGCGGGCGCGGGCGCCGGCGTGAAGAGGTGTTGCAGCGACCGCGGGACCACGGCGCCCTCGGCCTTGAGGGCCGCGGCGTAGTCCCCGATCGTCTTCGGCTTCGCCTCCCCGGTGAGCTTGCCGTAGTGGAGCCGGAGCACGTCCACGTCGTCCGGGTCGGTCACGCCCGCGCGGACGAGAGAGGTCTCCTCGCGCGCGGCGACGAGATCGGCGGCGGTCTTCTCGTACTTCCCGGCGATGGGCTCGAGCTCCGCGAGGCGTCCCTCGAGCGCCGCGAGCTTCGTGTTCACCTCGTTGAAGCGCGCGTAGGGCACCGTGCGCGGCGGAGCCGCTTCGGGGGGGTCGCCCGCGCCGCCGCCTCCTGCGCCATCGTCGGGAGAGAAGAAGACCTTGAAGTGGAGGTGGAGCATCGTTCTTCCTACGGGGCGGGCTGCGGGGGGACGGGCACGACGTTGGCCATGATCGAGGCGGCCGCGGCGGGCGTGAGCCCGACCAGCGCGACAAGCATCTCCTTGACGGTGGCGACGGGGAGGAGGCCGGCGGCGGCCTTCTCGACGTAGCTGCCGGCGGCCTGCATCTTCCCCACGTCGAGGTCGACCACGGGCGGGGCGGAGGCGATGCCGCGGGCCTGGAGGAGCCCGCGCGTGACCTCGTCGACGGCGCTGTCTTCGGTCGCGGCCTCGGCGAGGGCGAGGGTCGCCTCCTCGGGGCTCGCGTTCGGGTGGAGGCGTTGGTAGCCGGTGACGGGCCCTACGTGCCCGGCCTCGAGCTCGGCCTTGAGGAGCGCGAGCTCGGCCTGCACTTCCTGCGGGCTCTTGGGCAGGCCGCGGTAGGCGATGCGGTAGGCCGCCGCGTTCTCGTCGTAGGCGGTCGCGCCGTCGTTCACGCGGTTGAGCAAACACGCGGCGATGCGGTGCACCTCCTGGTCGCCGCGGCGGAACATCGGCTCGTAGCCGCGCTGGGCCTCGCGGATGGAGTCACGCTGGACGGCGAGGGAATAGCCCGACCGCACGTCGGCCTCCTGCCGGGTCACGTCGGGGGGCTGCACGTTGGCCGCGGCGATGATCCGGCGCTCGTACATGGCGATCGAGCGCAGGAGCGCCTCGGGGTCGATCGGGCTCTGCCATTGCCCGATGGATCCCTGCGTCCCGCCGTCCGCCGTGCGGAACTGGAGCGCGGTGCCGGGGTCGGCGATCATCTCCGTGCGGGGCCCGTCGCTCGAGGTGTCGGTCCCGGCGGTGGCGCCGCCGATGGGGACGAGGTTGATCGTGACGCGCTGGGCCCAGGCCGCGTTCCGCACGACGTGCTGGTAGAAGGTGAGGAGCACGCCGATGTTGAGCGAGCCCTCCACGATCTCCGAGTGCGTGAACGAGTCGAAGAGGAACCCGGTCTCGGCCGCGTGGTAGAGCACGTAAGGCAGGTAGGGCACGCCCTCGCTGTCGAGGTACGGGTAGTCGGCGCCCTGGTACGTCTCGCCGAGCACGTCGACGGTGATGTCGCCGCCGTCGCGGCCGACCACCTTGTAGAAGGGGGCGCCCTCGACCTCGATCGAGAGGTCGTGCGTGATCCACCCGAACGTGGGGTGATGCACCGTCTCACGGATCCGCACGGGGACGGAGGGGCTCCGCGGGTTCGACCAGGCCTCAACCATGTCCGGGAAGACCGGGCGCACCGTGAGGCGCTTCGTGCCCTCGTCGATGTCGAGCCGCACGAGCATCTCCCGGAGCGCGAGCGTGTCGCGGGACACGCGCTGCATCAGGGCGAAGAACCCGATCTCGGCAAGTCCCTGCGTGACGACCTGGGAGCCCGCCGGGACCGTGACCTCGGGCTGGTCCGCGTAGAGCACCGCCACCTGGTTCCAGAGCGAGGTGTACGGGTTCGCGGTGAGGTCGGGGCGCCCGATGACCGGGGCCCGACCGCGGCCGAACTGCGCGCGGATCCGCTTCCGGATGTGCGGCTCCTGCCGGCTGTAGAGCAGGTCCCGGCGGAGCCGGATGTGATCCAAGCGCTCGGCCTCTCGGCCGTTGCTCGGGAGCGGCATCGCTTCGACCTGAACAGACATTCTACACTCCTAACACAAGTGCGGTCTACGCCTGCGTAATCCGTTCAGTTGAACCGGATCGTCACGTCGGCGCGGTCCTGCGCGAAGATGAAGGGCTTGAGCGAGTAGCGCCAGCCGTCGAGGATGTCCTTGTAGGGGTGGGTCTTCGTGTAGTCCCAGGTGTTGAGCCCCTTGATCAGCACGACGCAGCGCGGGTGCACGAACGCGTCACCGGTCGCGATGTGCTCGTAGAGGTAGCGGAGGCCGGTGTCGTAGGAGCCCGCGGAGCGCTGGGCGTCCTTCGCGTTCATGATCCGGGGCGTGAGCGCGTCGTAGGCGATGCCCATCTCGCGCGCGAGCGCCCGCATCGTGTTGAGGTTCGACTTCTCGACCCAGTGCCCGGCCACCGGGTTGTCGCCGTGGATCCGGTAGAGGTCCGTCCACTTGAGGTTGTTCCGGTCGAGCATGCGGAGGACGTGCTGGGCGAACTCCATGTCGGCCGCGGTGCCGGAGAGCGCCACCTCGTCGAGGGCGTAGATGGCCTCGCGCGTGCGCCCCCCGGCGGTCTTGTACTGCTGGACCATCGAGAGCACGCAGACGTGGCCGAACTGCCGGTCGGCCGTGGCGTAGTCGATGCCGAGCACGTACCGGATAGGCCCGCGCTTCGGGTCGAAGCCCTTCATCTTCACGGCGTGCTTCACCTCGTCGAAGCATGCGAAGAACACGCCCTCGGGGACGGTCTCCCATTCGCCGTCGAGCACGACCGGCGACCACTTCGCCGGGGTGATCTTCCGTTGGTGGTCGATCCACGCCCGGTCCATCGGCACGAGCTCGCGCGTGAACGGGTCGACGACCTCGAGGGGCCGCGCCTGCCCCATCGGGATGAG